>NZ_CP045369.1:3217000-3524000 GCF_009363535.1 Microbulbifer sp. THAF38 | reverse complement strand
CCGGAATACCCTACTGGCAGGAGGCCGAGTCTTGAGCGAAGAATTACTAATCAACGTTGCGCCCACTGAGACCCGGGTGGCACTGGTAGAAAACGGTGTACTGCAGGAGGTTTACCTGGAGCGCAGTGCGCGCCGGGGTATCGTCGGCAATATCTATAAGGGCAAAGTGATTCGGGTACTGCCGGGGATGCAGGCGGCCTTTGTGGATATTGGCTTGGAACGCGCCGGCTTTATTCACGCCTCCGATATCGCCCCCCTGGATGATGAGGGCATGGAATCCAGGGATGCCGAAGTGGCAGATATTCGTGCTCTTGTACGTGAGGGACAACCCTTGGTTGTACAGGTGGTCAAGGACCCTATTAGTAGTAAAGGGGCGAGATTAACCACCCATTTGTCGGTATCTGCACGCTACCTCGTTTATATGCCGCAAACCCGCCATATTGGGATCTCCAACCGTATAGAGGATGAAGGTGAGCGGGAGCGCCTGCGTCAGTTGGTGGAAGTCGCTTCATCACGCCTCGCTGAGGATGGTCTTTCCGCTGACGGCGGCTTTATTTTGCGCACCGTGGCGGAGGGCGTCAGCGAGGAGGAATTACTGCGGGATATCCCCTTTCTCTACAAGCTTTGGGGGGAGTTGGAACAGCGTATCAAAGAGCGGGCCGTGCCTTCCGTAATTTATGAGGATTTGCCACTGTTCATGCGTGCCCTGCGTGATCTTGCGCGCCCTTATACCGAGAAGATTCGTATAGACTCCCGCGAGGCGCACGGCCGCGCTGCAGAGTTTGCCGGTAAGTACGCACCTGAAATAGCCGGGCGACTGGAGCATTATCCCGGTGAGCGGCCCCTGTTTGATCTCTATGGGGTTGAGGAGGAAATCCGCCGTGCCCTGCAGCATAAGGTAACGCTGAAGTCAGGGGGCTATCTCATCGTCGAACAAACCGAGGCGATGAGTACCATCGATGTCAATACCGGCGCATTTGTGGGTCATCGCAACCTGGAAGAGACTATCTTCAAGACGAATTTGGAAGCGGCAACAGCAATCGCCCGCCAGCTGCGTCTGCGCAATCTGGGGGGAATTATCATTATCGACTTTATCGATATGAAGGACCCGGAACACCAACGCCAAGTATTGCGTACCTTGGAAAAAGCCCTGGAGCGGGATCACGCTAAGTCCAGTATTACCGGGGTCTCCGAGCTCGGTTTGGTAGAGATGACCCGCAAGCGTACGCGGGAATCGCTGGGCCAAATTTTGTGTGAGCCCTGCCCGGTGTGCGAAGGACGCGGGACTCTAAAGAGTGCAGAAACGGTTTGTTTCGAGATCTTCCGGGAAATTATTCGAGAGGCTCGCGCCTACGACAGTGAAAAGATCATGGTTCTGGCTAGCCAAGTGGTGATCGACCTGCTGCTGGATGAGGAGTCGGCAAACGTCGCCGACTTGGAGGAATTTATTCGCAGGCCCATACAGTTTCAAGTAGAGCCTATCTACAACCAGGAGCAGTACGACATTGTTCTTGTATAAATCATTTTTCGTCTCCTCACAGCTTTTCGGTGCTGGCCGTTGCGATGCCTACAGCCGGTCTATGAGTGAGTGGAGGTGATAATGATCCTGTTGCGCTGGCTCGCGCGAAAGTTCTGGTTGTTGTCGGTAAGCCTGGTGATTGCGCTGGCAATCCTTGTGCAAACTGGACGCTTGCTATCCCCTCAAGTGGAAGAATATCGCCCGCAGATCAGCCGCTGGCTCACCGGTCAGTTGGGAGTGCCGGTGCAGATGGATCGGATCTCCCTGCGCTGGGAGGCACTGCAAGTGTCATTACAGCTCGATGGCTTGCGTCTGGGAGAGAAGGGCGAGTTACGTATGGGGCACGGATTGTTCCAGCTGGATCTGCTCGCCAGTCTTTGGAACCGGGAGCTGGTGTGGAAAGACCTGCAAATGCATGCCTTTGCCGCCGGCCTCAGTCGAAATGAACAGGGAGAGTGGCGCCTGGACGGCTTTCCTGATATATCCTTGAAGCCCGACGGTAGAGTTGTGTCCAACCCCAAAGCGGCCGATCCGGCACGACTCTTCCAGCTCAGTCCCAAGGTTTGGATTAGCGATGCGGCAATCACCGTCAGGCTGCCTGATGAGCAGATCGCTGAGATCAATTTGCCGGAAATCTCTTTGGAAAACCGAGGGGGTTTTCACCGCCTAACTGCCCGCGCCTTTATTGCCCGTGAGGGTGAAGAGCCCACAAGCAATTCCGAGACTCTTCGTTTGGTACTGGAGGGGCGTGGTAATCCGCGCAATAAGAAAGATTTTTCACTGAGAGGCTATATGCAGCTCAACGAGCTGCTACTGGACCAAGATATTGTTTCTCTCCTTCACCAGCTGACCCCACTTCCCGATCGATTCCATTGGCAGGGGCGCAAGTGGGCGGATGGACGCCTATGGCTGCACAGTGATGCCAATAAAGGCTATCGCCTGCTCGGGCGAGTAGGCCTCGCCCGGGTGGAAAACCTGGATAAAACACCGGTGCAGGAGAAAGGTCAGCGGAACACTGGTGAGCTGACGGAGGGGGGTGACCACATAATGGCTCCGCTGCGCGCGCTCTCTGGAGATATTTCCGGTCGCTGGCTGCCCGGTGAGCACTGGCGTCTGGCTCTACAGAGTACCCAAGTAGATTGGCAGGGCCTGCAAATGCCGCCACTAAACCTGCAGGTAAGTAGTGATCGGCAGGGGACTGCATTGTCGGCAGACGTGATCGATTTGGCGGGGTGGAGCGATATTCTCAGGCGGCTGGACGTATTGCAGGGCGCTGCAGGTGATTGGTTAAAGTCACTGGAACCCGAGGGCCAGCTGCGCCGTGTACAGCTGCGAAAAGGAGCTGATGGGACGGTGAGCTTCAGTGCTAATTTGCACAATATAGCCACTCAGGCCTATCGTGGAGCTCCCTCGGTGGCCGGATTGAGTGGCTACCTGGAATTTGCCGGGGGCGAAGGCCGGGTCGAGCTTGATGGCTCCAGCTTGCAAGCGGGCTTTCCAAATTTGTATTCCGAGACATTTTCTTTTGAACGGGCCAGCGGCACCTTGGCTTGGAATCTGGACAAGGATGCGAATGAAATCAATGTCTTCTCTGGCCCCTTGCAGCTGGATGGTGAGGTGGGGGAAGTGCGTGGACAGTTTTTGCTGTCCCTGCCTTTTCGCCCACATACTCGTGCGGCGGATTTGGCTTTGTCCCTGTCGTTGCGTGATGCCAGCGTAGGAACTCAAGAGAAATTGGTTCCGACTACGGTTAGTGAAGACCTGCGCAGTTGGCTGAAAGATGGGTTAGGTGCCGAGAATCCTGGACGGGTTGAGACTGCCGCGTTTATCTATCGAGGTAGCAATTATCCAAAAGATGGCAAGGAGGAGTCTCTACGCGCTCTGGGGGCTCATACGCAGCGCCAAACGGTACAGCTGGCCGCAGACTTTTCCAACGCCAGCCTCAAGTATGCCGATGAATGGCCCAAGGTGCAGTCGGTGGATGGCCGCCTTTCGCTGGATGACGGAAACGTATCCGTCAGCGCCAATAAGGCGCGCATATGGGGTGTGGATGCCCATGAGGTTTTAGTTGAAGTAACTCCACAACCTGAGAAAGGCTCACGCCTGGATGTAACCGCACAGCTACAGGGGCCAGCTGAGGATGGATTGCGTCTATTGAAGGAGTCTCCTCTGCGTAAGCAGCTAGGCAGTGCATTTGATGAGTGGCAGTTGTCTGGGGATATTCGTGGACAACTGAGACTCTCCCAGCCCCTCGGCGGCGCGGCATTATCCCCAAGTCAAAGAGTTGATTTGCAGCTTAATCGTGGTGATTTGCAGCTACAGAACCTGCGTTTACATGCCGAGGCTTTGGCTGGCGATGTGGTCTATGACAGCGATACTGGTCTCGAGGGAACTCAACTGAAAGGCGAGCTCTGGGGCCGGCCCATTAAAGCGAGTATTCGTCACTTTGGTGAGGGCGATTCCCGGGATACTCAGGTGGTAGTGGATGGGAATGCTACTACCCAGTCGATCTACCGCTGGAGTCAGCGCCCCGAGTTGAAATGGCTGGATGGTGCCATGGATTACCGGGCATTGGTGACCATTCCGGCAAGATCAAAAGAGGCCCCCTACGCTGCAGTTTTTGAGTTGACCTCGAATCTTGCCGGTGTCGCAGTCAATCTTCCCGAGCCCTTCGGTAAAGCTGCTGAGAGAAAAACAAATTTTGTGCTGCGCGCCCCCATCGGTGATCAGGGTAGTTTGTTCCATTTGAATTACGGTGAACACCTGCAAGGTCAGTTTTGGTTGGTGGATGGGGCTCTTGAGCGTGCAGCAATAGCACTCAATGCCGAGGCGAAACTGCCTGAAGAGAGGGGGCTAAGTATTCTCGGCGATATCTCCAGTGTTGATCTGCCCCGCTGGGAAAAACTGTTGGGTATTTACCGCGATGATGCACCGGCGGGGTCTGAGTCCTCTAGCCAGTCTGGGCAAACGCTCACACAGAGTCCTGAATTGAAGACCGATAGCCAGAACAAAATAACTTCTTCTTCCCAAAGTGCGCTGGCAACGGCCAAAGTATCCAGTCCTTTACCGGTAAGTCTTGATCTTAGTACCGACCGTTTGCAGTTGGGCACTGCGGAAATTGAGCATATACATGTCACTGGCCGAGGGGTGGGTGCCAAGTGGCAGTTGGATTTCGATAGTGAAATGGCGGCGGGGAGGCTCTCTGGAACGCTAGGGGGGAAAAAGCCTCTCCGCATGAAATTGGCGCATCTGCGTCTTCCCACTCCTGAAAAAAAACAGGCTGCTTCAGGGGAGGCTTCTTCTGAGCTGCCCCTTTCAGAAGAGTCGGTGGACCCCTGGGCGAACTTTAACTTCCAGAGCTTGCCATCGATTGATTTCAGTACGGAAAGTCTGCGCTTAGGCGAGGAAGAGCTTGGACGTTGGTCCCTTGAAGTGCGGCCATCTAAAGAGCGCCTGGTGTTGAGTGATATTCGTGGCAGTGTACGCGGTTTCCAGTTACAGGGGCGTGGCGGTGGTGATAAAGCCCTGGGAGCACAGCTGATGTGGATGCGTGATGCTGAGGGTAAAAATTCATCCCAATTTATCGGGCGTCTGGCAGCCGATGACCTGGCTGATATTCAGCGTGAAATGGGGCATGAGCCGCTGATTGAGAGTAAATCCGCTACCTTTGATACGGCATTGCGCTGGGATGGGTCTCCGGCGATGGCCAGGGGCAGCTTGTTCTCGGGAGATTTGAAAATAGATATTCGTGATGGCCGCTTCCTTCGTTCAACCGGTACCGCAGGCTCAACCGTCCTAAGGTTATTGTCGCTATTTAATTTCGACACCTGGGCGCGCCGCCTGCGCCTGGATTTTTCTGACCTTTACAAAAGTGGTATGGCTTTCGACCGGGTGCGCGGTGAGGTGGTTTTCGAAGGAGATGGGCAGCTGTTAATTGCAGTACCTATCCAGGTTGAGGGACCAACCAGTGAGCTGCAGATGGCTGGGCGAGTGAATTTGGTACGTGAAGATTTGGATCTGACTCTAGTCGCTACTCTGCCGGTAAGTAATAACCTCGCTTTGGTTGCTGCACTGGCCGGAGGACTCCCAGCCGCGGCGGGCGTTTACCTCATTAGTAAAGCCTTTAAAAAGCAGGTGAAGAAAATGGCCAGCGTCAGTTATCGCATTAGCGGTGACTGGGCTGATCCACAGATGCGCTTTGAAAAACTCTTTGATGGAGATGGCGCTGAACGCCAGGGGGCGGCCTCTGAGGCATCTGGAAAAGAGACAAGACAAGAGCAGGGAGTGGCGGATTCCAGCCATTCCCCATCCCCTCCGTTAGCTGACGGAGCCGGCTCTTAACCCGCTTGTTGATGGAGCTAGCAAGTCTGAGGGGAGGACTCCGAAAGCCTGTGAACGCAGCTTTCTAACCTTTTAAGGTAATGACCTAATGAGGACAGGAGTTTGCAATATGGTGAAGACTTCGACGCTATGGTTTCTAGTGGTGTTAATCCTGGTTTTATCGGCCTGCTCCGAGGCCGATGATCAGAGAATTCAAGATATGACAGTGGCAGAGGCTAAGACACGTATCGCTGAGGGCAAAGGCCTGGAGCAAATTCCCAAGTCGGTGTGGAAACAATTACTCCCTGAGGATCGATATAAAGTTCTTTGGAAAGGGGATACTGAGCGGGCTTTTAGCGGCAAGTTGTTATACAACGAAAAAGAAGGAGTCTACATTACCGCAGGTTGCCGTCTGCCGGTATTCAGCTCCGAGCACAAATTTAAATCGGGTACCGGTTGGCCCAGTTTTTGGGATGTAGCTTACCCGCAAAATATCGTCTTAAAAGACGATTTCAGCTGGGGGCTCAGGCGTACAGAAGTATTATCGAAGTGCGGTGAGCACCTGGGGCATGTTTTTAAGGACGGTCCCCCTCCGACAAACTTGAGATACTGTCTGAATTCTCTGGCCCTGGACTTTGAACCTGCGCAGGGGCGTGAACAGTAACCAACTGGGCTTGTAGCCAATTGGAGCGGCGGTTAAAAAGAATGGAATTTTTCTAGCAACGCTTATCGGTGGCTAGATTGGTTTTAGCATTAGCCAATATTGCAATATAAAGGTTTGTGGGCGGTGCCAGGCCGCCCGAGTGGTGCAAGAGTGATGCTGGATTACTGTGAAGACTGAATAAAAAAGTCCCGCAAATAGCGGAACAACTTGCGCTGATTGCTAGGGGGCTTGCTGTTTTTGATCTCGCGCAGGGAATCACGCACCAGTTGACGTAGTTGTTGGTGGTCTACCTGGGGGTACTGATCAAAGAAAGCTTCCTGGGCACTGTTGCCCTCTTCAAGTAAGCGCCCGCGCCAGTCTTCTGCCATCTTGTCAAAGCGCGGGTGTTGCTGATCTCGCTCTTTGAATTTATTCAGTACGGCTTCAATGGCTTCGTGGTCGGCACTGCGCATCAGTTTACCGATATATTGCATTTGACGGCGGCGCGCCTCGTTAGACTTGATTCGTCCCAGGGTATCGATCGCCTCGCGCATATCCTCATCAATGGGCACTTCAGCAAGCTGGGTTTTGGATAGCTCGGTCAATTGCTTGCCCAGGGCCTGCAGTTCGTGCATCTCCTGCTTTACCTGCGTCTTACTCTTAGGCAGGTCTTCATCGTCGTATTCGTACATCTGGAGTTCCGTGTATAGGTTCCGGGCTGCCCCGGTTCTGTTTGAGCAGGCAGTGTATTGCCTCTCAGCCAAAATGCCAGGTGGCGAGGCCCAGGAAGGACATGAACCCCACCACATCGGTAACGGTTGTCAGTGCGACGCTACCGGCCAGTGCCGGATCGATTCGTATTGCCCGCAATACAACCGGTAAAATTGCCCCTGCCATCGCCGCTACGATCAAATTAATGACCATTGCGGCAACGATGATGACTGCAATGGTAATGTCGTCAAACCATAGCGCGGCGATCAGCCCCATCACTAGGGACCAAAGTAGGGCGTTTAGAGCTGCTGATCCGAGTTCCCGAGAGAGTAGCCAGCTGAGGTTGCTCTTGCCAATCTGTCCCAGCGCCATTCCCCTGATCACTACGGTGAGTGTTTGACTGCCAGCCACCCCGCCCATACTCGCGACGATGGGCATTAAAACGGCGAGGGCAACGACTTTATCCAGCGTATTCTGAAACAGGCTGATGACCCAGGAAGCCAGTAGGGCAGTAAGTAGGTTGATACCGAGCCAAAGCGCGCGTCTACGGGCAGTTCGCCTAACCGGGGCAAAAGTATCCTCTTCTTCATCGAGGCCCGCCATGCTCATTAGGGAGTGATCGGCACCCTCGCGGATAACGTCGACGATATCGTCGATGGTGATACGGCCCAGTAGGCGGTTGTCCTCATCCACTACCGGTGCGGTGATCCAGTCATACTTTTCAAACAACCGGGCGACTTCGGTATCGCGCATATCTGCGGGTATCGGTTCCACATCGGTATTGACCACCTCGCGAACTGTGACGGATGGGTCTGTAGTGAGAAGCTTGGAGAGCGGGAGTAGACCGATATATTGGCCCTGGCGATTGACCACAAACAAGCTGTCTGTGGACTCCGGCAGCTGTTCATGGCGGCGTAGGTAACGCAGCACTACATCCAGGCTCAGGTTGGGCCGCACCGATATGGTATCGGTGTCCATCAGGCCGCCAGCGGTGTTCTCATCGTAAGCGAGAACACTTTCCACCCGCAGGCGGTCTGTTTCGCTCATTGCCGAGAGGACTTCCGAGACGACACGCTCGGGGAGCTGCTGGAGGATATCTGCGATATCGTCCGCGTCCAGCCCCTCCATGATCTCCACCATCTCCTCAGTATCCATGGTGTCGAGGATCTGGCTTCGGACCTCATCGGTCAGCTCTTGCAGAACCTCACCCTCGACATCCCGGTCGATCAGATTCCACAGAACCTGGCGGATACGCGGAGGTGAGCTTTCCAACAGTTGCGCAATGCTCTGGGGCGTAAGGGTTTTGAGCATGCGCCGGACTTCCTGCCCGGTACCACTATCGAGAGCGGCGAACAACTCACTGAGCTGGTTTTGCGCGCGGAACTTGATTTCGGCTTGGGGTGGGCTGGACACGATAAATCCTTACTGCTCAGCGGTGATTAGGAGGACAGAGGCCACGGAAAGGTCGTGGTGCTTTAATACCATGGCGGACTCTATCCACTGCCGGTTGCCTTTGCAAACTACTCGGCTTCGCCGAAGCGCTCAGAGACCAGGGTGCAGATGGCATCGAGTGCGTCGCTCTCATCACGGCCCTCCACCTCCAGCTCCAGTTCAGTACCCTGGCCGGCGGCGAGCAACATGAGCGCCATCACGCTTTTACCGTCCACGGATCTGTCTCCGCAGTTCACTTTGATATTTGAAGAAAAGCGGGCAGAGGTCTGGGCAAATTTACTGGCTGCGCGGGCGTGTAGCCCGAGTTTGTTAATGATGATGAGACGCTGCTTTTGCATAGGGGCTTGCGGTGTTTCGACTATCTCTGTTGTTCGCGGTGACGGACTTGAATATTGCCAAATTTATGCAGAAAAGTACGGGCTAGTTGCTCAACCATATATACCGAGCGGTGCCTTCCTCCGGTACAGCCAATGGAAATACAGGTATAGCTGCGGTTGCTCTCTTGGAAGGAGGGCAGCCAGTTCTCTAAAAAGCCTGTGATGTCCGCTTCCATTTTGTTGGTTTTTGGATAGGAGCGTAAAAACTCGGCTACTTCGGGGTCCAGCCCGGTTTTTTTTCTCAGGCTGGGTTCCCAATAGGGGTTTGGCAGGCAGCGCAAGTCGAACATCAAGTCAGCATCCACGGGTACGCCGTATTTAAAGCCGAACGACTGAAAAAGGATTGCCATTCCCTCTGAGTGTTCGCCCACCACTCGGCTTTTAATTAGCTCTCGCAACTCATGTAGGCCGAGGCTACTGGTATCGATCACCATATCTGCCATGGCTGAGATCGGTGTCAGCAGTTCCCTTTCTTGTTTTAAGGCCTCGAGTAAGTGGGTGCAGTCATTGCTGAGGGGGTGTTTTCGGCGAGTCTCGCTGAAGCGCTGAACGAGGACGGGTTCACGGGCATCCAGGTAGATAATGTCACACTGGACACCTGTGCTGCGCAGGGCTTCTATGACACGTGGAGCCTGCTTGATATCCTGCCAGAGGTTGCGTGCGTCTATTCCCAGAGCTAGGGGAGTGTCCCCCTTTGGGGTTTGTTGCTCGGCCCGCTTAATCAGTTCGGGCAGCAGGCTGATCGGTAGGTTGTCAATGCAGTTAAAGCCCACATCTTCGAGCAATTGTAGTGCGGAGCTTTTACCGGAGCCGGAGCGGCCGCTGATAATGACCAAGCGCATGGGGACCCCCTCTTTTTAGCTCTTTATACCATTTAATTGCTTGAGAAATGGTGTTTTTATTCCTAACGGTAATTTAAGGAGTGATTCAGTAGAATCTCAGTTGTTACCAGAATAAAAGTACAAAACCAGAATCAGGCTGCTGCGGCAGAATCTATGGCTAGGGCGTAGAGCTCATCACTACTTTCGGCTTTTCTCAACTTATCCCGGACTTGGCTGTTGGAAAAAAGCGCAGCGATTTCTGCCAGTGTATCCAGATGTTGTTGCTCTGAATCTTCAGGGACGAGTAGGACAAAGAGTAAGTCGACAGGTTGCCTATCGATAGCGTCGAAATCTATGGCGGGTTCGATTGTGCAAAGCACGCCTATAGGTTGCTCACAGCCAGGAAGACGGCAGTGAGGTATGGCTACCCCCTCGCCAATACCCGTCGAACCCAGGCGCTCCCGAGCGATCAATTGGTTGAATGTTGTGTCGGAGTCATGCTGTGGATATTGTTCGGCGATGGCTTGGGCAATATTGAGCAGCAATTTCTTTTTGCTGCTCCCCGCCAGGTGGCAAAGGCTTAGGCGGGGAGAAAGTAAAGCTTCCAGTGTCATAATTCAGCGGTGGTTCTGCAACTTCTCTTTGTGTTTTTTCAGTTGGCGGTCCAACTTATCTGTAAGCGCATCGATGGCTGCGTACATGTCTTTGTCTTCCGAACCCGCACAGAGGTCGTGACCATTGATATGTACTCGGGCTTCAGCTTTCTGGATCAATTTATCTACAGATAGAATAACTTGCGCGTTGGTTATGTTGTCATAATGCCTTGAGAGCTTTTCCAGCTTGTTCTCACAGTAGTTGCGCATTGGTGAGCTAACGTCGACGTGGTGACCACTAATGTTGATCTGCATGGATTTCTCCTTACCAGGTGCATCACAATACGGCGAGCCTCCTTTCGGGTCGCAACCCTACTAGGAAGTGGCCCAGAATGGAAGGATACACTCAAAGTTTGGAGTTCGGTTGCGAAGACGTAGCAACTGACGCCAGGTTATGACTTGCTCCGCCTTTTTGGTCGCGCCCGGTATGGGCAAATTAAACTAGGCGCTTCCTTTCACTGGAGGAGGGGATACCCATTGATTCGCGATACTTGGCTACTGTGCGGCGGGCTACTTTGATGCCCTGCTGGTCTAGTTCCTGGGTAATTTTATTGTCGGATAGCGGCTTGCGTGGCGTTTCCGAATCAATCAGCTTTTTGATCAGGGCGCGAATGGCGGTTGAGGAGGCATCTTCGCCGGAGTCTGTGCTCACGTGACTTGAAAAGAAATACTTGAGTTCAAACACACCACGGGGTGTGAGCATGTACTTTTGGGTGGTTACCCGGGAGATGGTGGACTCGTGCATGCCAATGGACTCGGCAACGTCTGCCAGCACCATGGGGCGCATGGCTTCTGGCCCCTCCTCAAAAAAGCCTTGCTGCTTTTCGACAATACAGTTGGCGACTTTCAGCAGGGTTTCGTGGCGACTCTGCAGGCTCTTCATAAACCAGCGAGCTTCTTGCAGATGGTCCCGCAAAAAGTTGTTATCTCTGGAGTTATCCGCACGCTTAACCATTGAGGCATAGTGATTATTGATTCGAATCTTGGGAGTGATCTCTCCATTCAATTCTACTTGCCAGCGCAGGGCCTTGCGGGAAACGATGATATCCGGGATTACATAGTCCGGCTCCTGCCCGCCAAAGCTCTCTCCCGGATTCGGGTTTAGTGTCTGGATGAGGCGAATGGCCTCGCCGAGCTGGGCCTCGTTAAGGCGTGTGCGCCGACTCAGCTGGCGAAAATCTCTTTTACCGAGCAAGTCTAAGTGTTTTTCAATGATGCTTTGCGCTTGGTCGAGCCAGGGGGTGGTTGGCGGTAACTGTTGCAGTTGCAATTGCAGGCATTCTTTTAGCTCCCGAGCCCCACAGCCGGCAGGCTCGAACTGTTGGATGGCCTTTAAGACTGCCAGTACTTCATCTTCATCTACAGCTAATGAGGAGGCAACATCCTCTATTGAGGTGCCCAGGAGGCCGCTGGGGCTTATGCTGTCAATCAGGTTTTCACCGATCCACTTATCCTGCTCGGATAAAGGGGTCAGGTTCAGTTGCCAGCGCAGGTGGCCTTGTAAGTCGACAGAGATGGAGTTGCGTTCGTAGCTGAGGGTATCCAGCTCTGGGTTTCCGCTGTGACTGGTGTAGATATCATCCCATCGGGAGTCGACAGGAAGCTCGTCGGGAATTGCCTGGTCCCAGTCCCCCTCAGCAAGCTCTCGTTCCTCAGCCGCTTGTGAAGTATTGTCCTGCACCCGCTCTGATTCGTGCTCAGTCAGAGATTGGCCATTCTCCACCTTTGAGGGTTGTTCCTCGCTATCCGCCTCCAGCATTGGATTGCTATCCAACGCCGCCTGAACCTCCTGCTGAAGGTCAAGGGTAGACAGTTGCAGAAGGCGGATCGCCTGTTGCAACTGGGGAGTCATAGTCAGTTGTGTGCCGAGCTTGAGCTGGAGTGACTGCTTCATAGTGGAGAGCCGCTGGCCGATAAGACAGTGTTTAGATCAATTTGTCCTAAGATGGCGCAGACTACCCCTCCCTCTAATTTATTACAAGCAATAAACGTGCCGATCCAGTGATAGATGTTAGACTCGAGGTGGCTGAAGTATGAGGAATTAAGCTCAAATTGAAAAATTTAAGGATAGGGATTGCCGCTTCATCTTAAATGGTAAATTCATGTCCTAAATAAACTTCCCGAACCTGCTGGTTGGCAAGAACATCTTCTGGTGTGCCTTCAGCGATTATGTGGCCCTCGCTGACAATGTAGGCGGTCTCGCAAATATCGAGGGTCTCGCGCACATTGTGGTCGGTAATGAGTACTCCGATATCTCGATCCCGCAGGTGGCGGATGATTTCTTTGATATCGTTTACCGATATGGGATCCACGCCGGCAAAAGGTTCGTCTAACAGGACAAAACTGGGATTGGTGGCCAGGGCGCGGGCGATTTCTACTCTGCGGCGCTCGCCCCCAGAGAGTGCCATGCCCAAGCTCTGCTCAATATGGGTAATGTTAAATTCCTCAAGCAGGGCTTGAGCCTGTTGCTGTCGCTCGGCTCGCGAGAGGTCTTTGCGGGTTTCTAGGATGGCGAGAATATTGTCTTTTACGCTCAGGCGGCGAAACACGGAGGCTTCCTGGGGAAGATAGCCGATGCCTTTGCGTGCGCGCCCGTGCATAGACAGTCGGGTAATACCTTCATCGTCGATCATCACCCTGCCTGCATCGGCCTGAACCAGCCCGGCAATCATATAAAAACAGGTGGTTTTACCGGCGCCATTAGGGCCTAGAAGCCCGACAACCTGTCCGCTGGAAACACTGACGGTGACATCCTGGACAACTTTTCTTTTTTTATACTGTTTCGCGAGGTGTAACGCTTTGAGCGTTGGCATAGTGTGTACCGAAATCTATCCATGCCGCGGGCAGAGTGATGCCCGCCGGTGCAAATAATATCTGTTGCTTAGCGCCTGAGTGAAAGTTAGGGGGCTTGCTGCCCTTGGTTATCACTGGCGCCTTGCGGGTTCTCTTTCTTCTCGGGCTTCCATGTCATTTCTACGCGCCCCTTACCTGTTTGCCCTTTGGCACTCATTTGTTCGGTAGAGAGATCGTAGTCAATTTTTTCTGCGGCCAGTGTATTGCCCTCACGGTCAACGTGGGCCTTGCCTGTGAGCTGCAGTTCCTCAGAGCTCACCTGGTAAACAATACGTTGGGCTCTAGCTTTGACGGGATTTTCGCCCTGAAGAATCTTTTGTTGGAAATGCGCGGGCTTGCCTACGGCTATGACGCGACTGATCTCTTTTTCTGGAGTGAAGTAAACCTCGACGCGGTCAGCCTGAATTTTCAGCGAACCCTGAGTGATAACAACATTGTTGCTATATACCACCAAGTTATTGTTGAGGCCGGCATTCATTGCATCAGAACTGATGTTGATCCGCTGTTGGCGATCTTCTGGCAGTGCAACAGCCGTTGAAGCTATGAGCGCTAGTGCGGTAATAGCGGAGATTCTTAGCAAGTGGCGGTATTTAGTCAGTGTCATAGATGCTCTTTACGTCGGATAGGATTTCCATCCGGTCTTCATTCAGGTAAGCGCGCATACCCTTACCCGTTGTGCGGTTAGGGCCAGAGCTAATAGTAACAACTTTGTCTGTCTCGGCGAATTCCTTCGCGGGCAGAATTGTAATGCTCGATGTTTCCAATTTGATACCGCCAGGGGCGGGTAGTTCATCAATTACGACATCGCCATCCAAGACTACTCGTTCACCACGATTGTAAGCGACCCCTTTGCGGGACTCGGTACGCCACTTCGGCTGGTCATCCTGGTAAAAGAGCATGCGGGGTTCCGCCAGGTCTGCCCGGTCACGACGTTTAAACTGGTAGTAGGTAATCTGATCCGCATCTACCCGGTAGGCGAGATTTCCCTCCTCATTGAAGTGCCGTGTCTTAGCATTTCGGATGATCAGTTCTGCGGCCTTGTCATGCTGCTGGGGGGTTGGTCGTATCCCCAACAGCTGATCGGGCGGGCTTTCCGAAAGCCACAGGCCAACACTGATTAGCGATACTACTAATAGCAGCGGCAGCCAGGTGCGCATTATTGCTCTCCAATATAGGGGGCGAGAGCCGAGTCAAAGGTTCCCTGCGCCTGCATGATTCGATCACAGGCTTCGCGCACAGCGCCTTCTCCGCCGCGAGCTCGGGTTACCCACAGAGCGCGCTCCCTGACGGGGGCTGCGGCATTGGGAGGAGCTATGGGGCAGCCGATGCGTGTCATCACCAGGAGATCCGGATAGTCATCGCCGATGTAGGCGATATCTTCTAAGCGGCAGGGTTCCTCTGCAAAAAGTTCCTGCAGCGCGGTAAATTTGTCTTCGCGCCCTTGAATCAGTTTATTGATGCCCAAGTCGTGAGCGCGGCGCTCTACCACGGAGCTGCGCCGCCCTGTAATAATGGCTACGCGAACCCCGGAGTTTTGTAGCATCTTAATGCCGTGTCCGTCGAGGGTGTTAAAGGTTTTCAGCTCATTGCCATTGTTGTCAAAATAAAGTTTGCCGTCGGTGAGGACGCCATCTACATCCAAAACCAGCCAGCGTACTTTCTGCAGAGCCGCATTTAATTCTTTTTCTGAAACCACCAGAATTTTCCTTAAAATGTAAATAGGGCACTAACGTGCCCCGAAAATTAATTTAATCTTTCAGATTACGCCGGCGCGCAGTATATCGTGCATATGTAGTACGCCTATTGGGTGGTGGGTTTTATCCTCTACGACGAGCGCGGTGATTTTATAATCTTCCATAATACGCAGTGCTTCCGCAGCCAAAGTCTCGGCGGATACCGTTTTAGGGCGGCGGCTCATCACTTGATCCATAGTGGCCTTATCCAGCTCGATCTTGTGGTCGATCACGCGGCGCAAGTCCCCGTCGGTAAAGACACCGAGTAGTTCTCCCTTTGGATCGACAATGGTAGTCATACCAAACCCTTTGCTGGTCATCTCCAGCAAGGCTTTGGACAATAGAGTGTCTGGTTGGACCTGGGGCAGTTCTTCCCCGGCATGCATGACATCTTCCACCTTGAGTAATAGTCGCCGGCCAAGGGCTCCGCCTGGATGGGAGAAGGCGAAGTCTTCCGCGGTGAAGCCTCTTGCTTCAAGCAAGGCCACCGCCAGAGCGTCGCCCATGACCAGAGTGACGGTGGTTGAGGAGGTTGGCGCCAAATTAAGAGGGCAGGCTTCAGTTTGCACTGAAATATCCAGATTGACTTCTGCTGCCTGCGCCAATGGGGAGTCAGTCTTGCCTGTCATGCTGATCATGGGGATGCTCAGGCGCTTTAACAGTGGCAGTAAAGTCAGTACTTCTGCGGAAGAGCCCGAGTTTGAGATGGCGATCACCAGATCGTCCCGGGTGATCATTCCCAGGTCTCCATGGCTCGCTTCTCCAGGATGAACGAAAAAGCTAGGAGTACCAGTGCTGGCGAGGGTGGCGGCTATTTTGCGTCCGATGTGCCCCGATTTGCCCATACCCGTTACAATAGTGCGGCCGGGACATTGCAGGATCATCTCACAGGCGCGCTGGAAATTGCCGTTGATCCTTTGTTCCAGTGCGGCGACAGCTTCCGTTTCCATTCGAACGGTGCGCTTCCCAGCTTCCGTTATTAATTCTCGGGTCATTAAGTGCCTCTGCTTGCTCACTACTAATTTACTAACCTTTTAGCTATCGAAGGTATCTGTGATAACTCTCTTTGCCCTGCTTTCTCTGGGCTTTCACGCATAAGTCGCAGGTGTCACGCTTTGTTATTGTCGAAGCTGACCCTGCGATTGTCGTTCTAATCTATATTATTATGAACAGCTTAAAAGCGTGTAGGAAGGCTGGTCGATAGGGGATGCCAAATGACACGCTCGTACACTGCCACACCACCGGGCGCGGTCATGGTATAGTCTGCCGCCGCTGCTGTCAGCTATGTCACTCAGCGGATGAACGACAAATCCCCACTTCTGGGGAGAAATGCCAGCAGTCTCGTCATGGCACTTATTTACGCTGTGTGCGTCCAAGGAATGATTTGCTAATTGGAGAGTATTTGTGAATACATCATTTTGGATTGGTCGGTACGGGTTTTCCCGATGGCTAAGATTTGTACTTTGCGCAGCATTGGTGTCTGCTGTGGTCCCCGCTGCGAATGCCGATCAAAACCCTTATGTAATGATTGAGGGGGTTTCCCAAAAGCTGCTGGGTGTCATTCGCTCAAATGCCCAATATGCCAACTCTGACCCGCAGAGGTACTACAACGCCGTTGAGGGCGTGTTGACCCCGGTGGTGGACTTTGACTTTATTGCGCGCGGTGTTATGGGGCGTTATGCCAAGCAGGCTACCGCGACCCAACGCTCCCGCTTTGCCAGCACTTTCCGTCGGGACCTGGTGGCAACATTTGCCCGCGGTGTGGCGAATTTTGGCGACCTCGATGTGAAAGTGGTAAACCCTGGGACTTTACCTAGCGGTAACCGGGTTAATGTTTTGCAGGAAGTGCGCAGCAAGGAAGGTATCACCAAAGTCTCCTACACCCTGGTGCGCAACCGTGCAGGTGAGTGGAAACTGATCAACGTTATCTTGAATGGCGTTAATTTAGGTAAAACTTTCCGCAGCCAGTTTTCCCAGTCTATGCAGTCCTACGGGGATATCGATAAGGTAATCTCCAACTGGTCCGCCGGGCAGGATGTTGCCGATAAAGTGAGCTAGTCGGCGAACTTCAGGGTGCGCAGCTGCGCACCCTCCTCGATTCAAGTACACTTGCGTGCTGTTTTTCAACTAACGCAAATCCCTCCTATGCAACCAGATGAAATCAAAGCCCTCATTGAGGGTCATATCCCCGAGAGTAATGTCGACGTCGCCTTTGAAGGTAGTCACCTGATGGTAACTGTGGTGAGTAGTGCTTTCGAAGGTCTGAGCCGCTTGAAAAAGCAGCAGCTGGTTTATGCCGCGCTAAATGACAAAATTGCTGACGGCACCTTGCATGCCGTGCAAATGCAGACCCTTACTCCAGAAGAAGCCAGTCGATAACCTGTCGCCTGTATCCAGGCGACCCCCGAAATATGAGACCGAATGGATAAGTTAATAATAGAGGGTGGTAGTCCAATTTCCGGCACCCTGCGAATCTCTGGTGCAAAGAATTCTGCACTGCCAATTTTGGCCGCAGCACTTTTGGCTGATGGTCCGGTGCATATTCACAACCTGCCACACCTTAATGACATCACTACGATGATTACCCTGCTGCGCTGTATGGGGTGTGATATCACGGTTGATGAGAAGCTGGGTGTAGAAATAGACCCCCGTTCGGTCAACGATCTGACGGCGCCCTACGAGTTGGTAAAAACCATGCGCGCCTCGATTTTGGTGTTGGGCCCGCTGCTGGCCCGCCACGGTGTCGCCAATGTCTCTTTCCCCGGTGGCTGCGCTATCGGCAGTCGCCCGGTGGATATCCACCTGAAAGGGTTAGAGGCGATGGGCGCCGAAATAACGATTGATGGTGGCTTTATCCGGGCCCGCTCTAACGGCCGTCTTAAAGGCGCCAATATCGTTATGGAGAAGGTCACTGTAGGCGGTACGGAAAACCTACTGATGGCCGCGGTCTTAGCCGAAGGCACCACGGTATTACACAACGCAGCGCGCGAACCCGAGATCGTCGATCTGGCGGAATTCCTGATTGCCATGGGTGCTCAGATAGAAGGTGTTGGCACTGACACCATGCGTATTCACGGTGTTCCCAAGCTGGCTCCATGCACCTTCAGTGTTATGCCAGATCGTATCGAAACCGGTACCTTCCTCGCAGCGGCGGCTGCAGCTCGCGGCAAGGTTCGCCTTCTACACACGCGCGCGGATATCCTCGATGCAGTACTGTTAAAGTTTGAAGAGGCGGGAGCGCATCTGAGCTGCGGTGACGACTGGATTGAGTTGGATATGAAGGGTAATCGCCCCAAGGCGGTCAGCTTCCGTACCGCACCTTACCCGGCGTTTCCCACTGATATGCAGTCGCAGTTTACCGCTATGAATGCCGTCGCCGAGGGCAAGGCCGCAGTGGTGGAGACCATTTTTGAGAATCGCCTGATACAAGTACACGAGTTGAATCGTATGGGCGCGGATATCACTCTTGAGGGCAATACGGCGTTTGTCACCGGTGTCGAAAAGCTTAAAGGGGCACCCGTGATGGCTTCGGATTTACGCGCTTCGGCAAGTTTGGTGATTGCGGGAATGGTGGCTGAAGGTACTACCACGGTCGATCGTATTTACCATATCGACCGGGGTTATGAGTGTATCGAGGAAAAATTACAGCAACTGGGGGCGAATATTCGCCGAGTGCCTGGTTAGCAAATTGAGGCGGCCGCCTTTTGCTAAGGGCGGCCCTCGAAAATAAGCCGGCTTTAATAATGACTATGCAAATCACTATCGCCCTGACCAAGGGGCGCATCCTGCAAGAAACTCTACCTTTACTCGCAGCGGCGGGCCTGGAACCACTCGAAGACCTGGGGAAAAGTCGTAAGTTGATCTTCCCTACCAACTGCGAGGGGGTGCGCCTGCTCCTCCTGCGCGGTGTTGATGTTCCTACTTATGTGCAGCATGGCGCCGCGGATATGGGCGTTGCCGGCAAAGATACTCTGCTGGAGTATCGCGCCGATGGCATCTATGAGCCCCTGGATTTGGGTATCGCTCGCTGTCGTTTGATGACTGCGGGAGTGAAGGGGGCTGCCCTGCCAACAGGGCGGATCAAAGTGGCGACGAAATTTGTTGAGAGCGCCAAGCGTCATTATGCGGCTCAGGGAAGGCAGGCAGACATCATTAAATTGTATGGTGCCATGGAGCTAGCACCGCTGATGGATCTGGCCGATGAGATTGTGGATATTGTCGATAGCGGTAATACCTTAAAGGCCAATGGCCTGGAGGCCCGCGAAATGATCGCACATATCAGTAGTCGCTTGATCGTCAATAAGGCTGCAATGAAGATGAAGTATCAGCCCATTAGTGAGCTGATCGAAAAGTTGTCGGCGGCTGTCGCGCAAAACTAGAAGATTTTGAAGTTATGACTAGCAAGGTTATTCGCCGGCTGAATGCCACTGACACAAATTTTGATGGGCAACTAAAGCAACTGCTCGCTTGGGAGGCAGTCGCCAATGAGCGGGTTGAGGCAACGGTTGCTGAGATCCTGCAGCAGGTGCGCACTCGCGGTGATGCTGCGGTTATCGAATACACCAATCGCTTTGACCGTCGTCATCTTACTCAGGCAGAAGACTTTTTGTTAACGCCGCAGGTACTGGGTGAGGCCCTTAGGCGTATCGGCTCAGAGGAGCGCGAAGCCCTGGAAATATCCGCCCGGCGCGTGCGCGAGTATCACGAGCATCAGAAGCAGGAGTCCTGGCGTTATACCGAGGCAGATGGCACGGTACTCGGCCAACAGATTACCCCGATGGAACGCGTTGGCATTTACGTGCCCGGTGGCAAAGCCAGTTATCCGTCTTCTGTGTTAATGAATGCTATACCGGCCAAGGTAGCTGGTGTGGATTCAGTGACCATGGTGGTTCCAGCTCCTGAGGGTGAGATCAGTGATTTGGTATTGGCCGCAGCGGCTATTGCCGGGGTGGATCGAGTACTCACTATCGGTGGCGCACAAGCCGTGGCTGCGCTGGCCTATGGCACCGAGACAATTGCCCCGGTAGATAAGATAGTCGGTCCTGGCAATATTTATGTGGCTAGCGCTAAGCGCTCGGTCTTTGGTCATGTGGCGATCGATATGATCGCTGGACCTTCGGAGATTTTAGTTATTTGTGATGGCGCTACCGATCCGGACTGGATCGCAATGGATTTGTTGTCCCAGGCCGAACACGACGAACAGGCACAATCCATCTTGTTGTGTCCCGATGCTGAATTTCTCGATGCGGTGGAGTCCTCTCTGCAACGTCAGCTGGCAGAATTGCCACGCGCATCAATAGCGGCCAAGTCTCTTCTCGATCGCGGTGCTCTGATCCTGGTGGATTCCCTTGAGCAGGCAATGAAAATCTCCAACCGCATTGCTCCCGAGCATTTGGAAGTTTCCGTAGCCGATCCAGAATCTCTACTACCGAAAATTCGCCATGCCGGTGCGATTTTCCTGGGCCGCTATACTGCAGAAGCTCTGGGGGACTATTGTGCTGGCCCCAATCATGTATTACCTACCAGTGGTACAGCGCGATTCTCTTCGCCCTTGGGTGTTTACGATTTTCAGAAGCGCAGTTCGATTATTTTTTGTTCTCCGCAAGGAGCCGATCAGCTCGGTCGTGTGGCTGCCACTCTCGCACGGGGTGAGGGGTTGGAAGCCCATGCTCGATCTGCCGCCTTTCGGGTCAAGAAGTAAGCGTTCACCTTGTTGCAGTATCTGGCACCAGTAAGGTACATCATGCGTAAACTATTTCTGTGTTTGGCCGTCCTGTCGTTGTTTGGTTGTGTGACAACTGATGAAAATAACGTGGCAGAGTATGCTAATGCGGAGCAAAGTCTTCCCTCTTTATCCCTCTTTGCCAAGATGCCTGAAGAGGATTTTGAACGGCGCTGTAATGACTATTCTGAAAGCTCTTTACTTAAACACTGCCAATACGATGTAGTGGATTACACGGAATTGTTTAACGAGTTGGAGGCCTCCACCGTTTTTCATTCTGTGCATTTCGGCAATGACGATGTTCCCTATCAATTATTGGTAAGCTCAGCTGGATATTCCGAAGAGGGTATAGGGGATATCGGTGAGGCGGTGATTGCTGGTGCCACCATGATGCTGGCTCCTGTGCGAACTACCCGGGACATCCATGTAGATGCAATCTTGACTTGGCATGGCCTGCCCTTAAAGCGCTACCAACTGGAATTTCCATTCACAACAACAATCAGTCTGTTGAGCTCTCCTGCCAATGCGAAGCGAGATTTAGCCAAGGTGGTTGCAGCTCAGTTGATATCGCATTTGCAAGGCGATGGGGCAATGGAGCCGGAATATCTCTATCAGTCAATTGGGGCGAGTGATTACCACGGGACTCTTAATTTGCCTGAGTCGGTCGGCGAGTATGTGAGCAATCCGCTGGTGCTTGCCAGTCATCCTTTATTTGGTGTCCAGACACGCTATGTGCACCGTCAATTTCAGTTCGACTCGGTCGATGTGTTTGTCTACCCAATCCCAAATTGGGAATGGGGGGATCTGCAGCTTGCACAGGTGCGGGAGTTGGATAGGGTTCGCCAGGAGTTGCACTTAGTGGAGAAAGAGGCGCAGTGGCAGGCGCTGGATCTCAACGAAGAAGCCTCTGAAACCTGGTATGTCGAGGGGCAGGATCTGCCTGTAACCAGGCTCTCAGGTTATTTTCTTGCCGCAGACGGGGAGCGCTTTGATACCCACACCTATCTATTTGTGCGCCAGGATAAGTTTATTAAGGTGCGAGCCTCTTTTTCCGGTGAGGGGAGAGGTAGGGAAGAAGTTGAGGCTTTTGCACGGGGATTAATTGCCAAGGCGAATGTTCCTAGTGAGTCCCGTTTTATGGCCAATGTTCGTGAGAGCTGGCGCGAGAGGCAGGCCGGGAACTAGCCTCGCCCGCGCAGTCCACTAATTTTTTGGCTTGCTCCCTTCTTCGGGAATTTGGGTTGCCTGCCAGGCGAGCACATACCAATCTCCCTGGCGTTTTACAAAGGTGCCCGTGTTGAAGTAATAATTTTTCTCCCCTTTGTCGCTATCGTTGGCTACCAATTTGAATGCCACTACTGCCGTATCTCCCAGCAGGCGGATATCGACATCTTCCGCAGCGTAACTTACCGTCATCGGCTCATCTGCGCCCTTTTCCATGCCCTGCATGATTTGCTCTTTGCCAAATCGCTTGCCTGCGGAGCTGGTGTAGATAAGGTCCTCGGCCCAAAAGCGTTGATGGGCTTCTGCATTGCTAGCGGCATTGTCGATAAAGTGGTGCAGCAGTTTTTGGAGCTCCTCCCTGTCATCGGCTCTAGACTGTGCGGCTGCCAAAACCAGGAGAAGGGATAGCGTGATTGCGCGCATAACTTGGCTTCCTTGCTTCTTAAAGGATTACTCTGCGGGGGTTGTCGTATCTGGTTTGACTGACACTGTCGCCTCCACGGTATGGGATGCCCCCTCACGAGTGAAAGTGATGGAGATGGTGTCTCCAGGTCGCAGGGTGGCCATGGTGGCTTCGCCCTGTTTTCCATCGCCTATAGGCAGCCCATCGATATGGGTGATCACGTCCCCGGGCTTGAGCCCAGCATTGTGGGCAGGGCTTTCATTGTAGATAGCAGTGATCATAACCCCTCCGGTGGAGGCGAGGTTGAACTCCTTGGCCATCTGTGGGCTGATCGCGCTGGCCTCAATGCCTAACCAGCCGGGTACAACACGGCCGTAGGCGATGATGTCCTGCATCACTTTGAAGGCGATATTGGCGGGAATAGCAAAGCTGATTCCGCCGGAATAGCCAGACTGGTTCAGGATTGAGGTGTTGATACCGAGCAGGCGCCCACGGGAATCCACCAGTGCCCCGCCAGAGTTGCCGGGATTCACTGCTGCGTCAGTTTGCAGGAAGTTCTGCAGGTGGCTGCCAGTGCCGGAGTTTTCCAGGTGGCGCCCTTTGGCACTGATAATGCCTTGGGTCACAGTTTGACCGACTCCAAAGGGGTTGCCGATTGCCAGTACCACATCACCTACCTGGGCAGCTTCGGGCTCGCCAACCGAGATAGAAGTGAGGCCGTCCAGTTCAATTTTCAAAACCGCAAGGTCAAAGTCAGCATCACTGCCAACCATGCGCGCCTGCGCCTCGCGACCATCGGCCAGCAGAATGACGATCGCGTCTGCCTGGTCGACCACATGGTGGTTGGTGAGAATATAGCCATTGTCACTGACGATAACCCCGGAGCCCAGGTTTGACTGCATGCGCTCTCTTTGTGGGACGTTCATGTTATCGAACAAACGGCGAAAAAGGGGGTCATTAAATAACGGGTGTTGCCGCTGTGGCAGGGCCATGCGGGTATAAATGTTGACTACGGCGGGCCCAGCCATATTCACCGCCTGGGCATAGGATACCGGCCCCTGCCAATCCTCCTGGAAGGGTTTGGGGTTTACGCCACGCAGTTGCGGAAATATAACCAATAGCAGGGCGGCCATAGCCAAGCCGATCAGGGCAGGCAGGGCCCAATCCTGTAAAAAGCGATTTTGGGACACTCGAGACTCCTCTTTGCGCTGATTATACACACGTCTTGTTGGGGATTCGCCGAGAAGGGAGCCTGCTGTTGTTTTGTTAGTGCCACAGCGGAATCGATGAAGAGTTATTCGGAGTGTGTAAAGTAGGTGCTCAGCCATAGCCTCCATGAGTGGGCCGCTGTAATGCTTATTGACTATCTATTCTTGGGTGCCCTGTATTCATAGAGGGCTAGTATTCAGAGCAGCCCTATCAATATTTACCGTAAATTCTCCAAGCAATCTTACGGGTATCTCTAAATCAATCTCCAATCTTTCAAAAGCCTCTTAGCTGTTCTATGGGATTGATTGGAAGTATCTGCGCAAAAGTTTGGTGTTGCTCCTCTGTGCTTTCTCCCTATTTCACGATTACTGTTATTAGCCCTTGATACTTATTGGAGGTTTGTATTTCACAGGCTCTTCTCTGTGGGGTTGCAGTTTAAGCAATACGTCGCTATTTGAAAATGCGCCCTTGATGACGTAAAGGCTTGGTGCAGTATTTGTTGTTGGGGTGGATCTTTGGTTGCCGGTATTCCCTGTGCCGGCCGAGCTCCAAAGAGCTGCGGTCTATACTGCCCTCTCTGTATCGGTTTGACATTGGTCAGTCTGTGCAGATGCGTATAATAGCCAGTCGATAATTGACTAACCGGCAAATTTTGTATTTGGAGACCAAAATGTCCTTAGTTCGTCCCCACGGCAGTGTTGAGCTGCAGCCTCGCTTTGTTTATGACAGCGAGCGGCATCACCAGTTGATGCATGAAGCGGAGTCGTTGCCCTCTATTGTGGTCAGCTCTGCCGCTGCCGCCAACTCAGTCATGCTGGGAGCGGGCTACTTCAATCCCTTGCACGGTTATATGAATCTTGCCGATGCCCTGAGTGTGGCTGCCACCCTGCGCACAGTCGATGGTTTGTTTTGGCCGGTACCAGTGCTGAATGTTGTTGAAGACACCAGCGCAATTGAGGGCGCGTCTCGAATTGCCTTGCGTGACCCGAATGTTGAAGGCAATCCTGTATTGGCGGTAATGGACGTGGAAGCGATCGAAACCGTTTCCGATGAGCAGATGGACACCATGGCCGAACAGGTCTTCGGTACCCTGGATGATAAGCACCCCGGTGTAACCACCTTTAAGTCTGCTGGTCGCAAGCTCATCTCAGGCCCGATTGAGGTGCTGAACTTTAGTTACTTTATTAGTGACTTTCCGGATACCTTCCGTACAGCAGTGGAAATTCGCAACGAATTTGCCGAGCGTGGCTGGAGCAAGGTAGTAGCCTTCCAAACCCGTAATCCCATGCACCGCGCCCACGAAGAGCTGTGCAAGATGGCCCTTGAAGCCGTCGAGGCGGACGGAGTTCTGATTCACATGTTGCTGGGGCAGTTGAAACCCGGTGATATTCCGGCGCCGGTACGCGATGCTTCGATTCGCAAGATGGTAGAGCTGTACTTCCCGGCCAATACCGTGATGGTGACCGGTTATGGTTTCGATATGCTCTATGCCGGTCCTCGTGAAGCCGTGCTACATGCGCTATTCCGCCAGAACTGTGGTTGTAGCCACCTGATCGTAGGTCGCGATCACGCTGGTGTTGGAGATTACTACGGCGCTTTTGATGCGCAGACTATTTTCGATGAGAAGGTTCCTGAGGGTGCTTTGGAAATAGAAATTTTCCGTGCCGACCACACCGCTTACTCAAAGAAGCTCAATAAGGTGGTAATGATGCGTGATGTGCCGGATCACACCAAAGAAGACTTTATTCTGCTGTCTGGCACCAAGGTGCGTGAGATGCTCGGGGATGGTATTGCCCCGCCGCCGGAATTCTCCCGTCCGGAAGTAGCGCAGATCCTGATGGATTATTACCAGAGCCTGTAATTCTTCAGGTTCAATGAGAAAAGGCGGGTCACCCCGCCTTTTTCTTTGCCTCTCTCCTAGTCTCAACTGAAAAAGTGAGATCAGAAATTTTGAAGATGTAGCGGTTAGCTGCCTACATGCGCCTCTTTTTCAAGGCCGTAGTCCTCGTCGAGGGTGCCTTTGGCACCGGGTTCTTTGGGCGCCCAATCTTTCGGCGGCCCCATCTCTTGGAGTTGCTTGTCATCTTCTTTCAGCTTGCCACTACCCGCTTCCAGCATTTGTCGGCCTATATCCTGATTGGATAGCCTCAAGGCGCTGTTGGATAGGTATTCGTGAACTTCTTTGTAGCTTTCGGTCAGGTTGTGAACCAATTGAGAGGTTTGGTCGAAGTGTTCATTGACCTGTAGCTGAAAATCCTCGAGCTTGTTATTGGCCTCGCGCAGGCGTTGCTCCAGCTCCTGAGTGCGGTCGACACTTGAGCGTCCCCGAATCGCCAGGTAGGCCAAGAAAGCACCCAGCGTCATGCCGAGGATGCCAACTAAAATTAATACCGATGTAGAGTGCACTTCCTACCTCCCGAACTTGCTCTTATATGGCACTGGCGATCCCTGGTGCATGGTGATGGATGGTGGTTACCCGGGCAATATTATTGCTTGGGACCCTGGGTAGCCATCTGCAAGTGGCTGTCGCCCCCTGTTAGCGGGCCCAGTATACGCGATTATTAATCCGACAATTAAGATTGTTGGTTAATTGCGACACGCCAATTTACCGCCAGTTCCGAATTGCCGTATTGGCTGGCGAATCGGACAGGGATCAGATAATTGGTAGGGTCTAAGGGTACTACCTATATATTGCAACTTCCCCGCCTAGGCGGCTCGGTGGTGAATTTGATAGAGTGCGCGCCTGTTACTCGGTTGTTGAAGAAATTTTCATCTATGTTGCCCGCCAAACCTCTCTTACATTCCCCCCTTGAACGCTATGAGAGCGACCTGCAGCGCCCTGACTTTATTGAGGACCTATCCCAGCGGGCGGCGGTTCAGGAATTGCAGGATCTGCACCTGCGCCTGGTGGCCAGGGCTAAGCGGGGTTTTCTCGCAAGTCTGGTTTCACGCTTGCGCGGCGCCGATGTCGGTCCTGAGCGGGGCCTCTATTTCTGGGGCGGGGTAGGGCGGGGTAAGACCTATCTGATGGATGCCTTCTATGAGTCCCTGCCGTTTGAGCAGAAGCAGCGCACCCATTTTCACAGGTTTATGCGCCAGGTTCATCAGGATCTGAAAGAGTATGCCGGGGAGAAAAACCCGCTTGAAAGGGTGGCCGAGAAGATTGCGCGAAGGGTGCGGGTGCTCTGCTTTGATGAGTTCTTTGTGTCCGATATTGCCGATGCCATGATCCTAGCGGGCCTTTTGGAGGCCTTGTTCCGCCGTGGGGTAACGCTGGTGGCCACATCCAATATCGTGCCGGAGGGGCTCTATAAGGATGGTTTGCAGCGGGCCCGCTTCCTGCCGGCAATCGACCTTCTACAGCGCCATACCAAGGTGGTGAATGTGGATGGCGGCACCGATTACCGGTTGCGTACTCTGGAGCTGTTGGAGCTTTATCACGCGCCGCTCGATAAGGCGGCAGACGAAAACCTGTCCAACAGTTTCTCCCGGCTAATCGTGGACGGTTGCGAAGTGCGCAGTAATGTGGACTTGCAGGTTGAGGGGCGCCCCATTCGGGCTCTAAAGGTGGCGGATGATGTTGCCTGGTTCAACTTTACCGATCTTTGCGATGGTCCCCGCTCACAAAATGATTACATAGAACTGGCACGGGAATTCCAGACGGTTCTTCTGGCGGCGGTGCCGAAGTTTGATGAGCGTATGGATGCCCAGGCGCGTCGTTTTATCAATCTGGTGGATGAATTTTACGATCGTTGCGTAAAACTGGTGATCTCTGCGGAGGTGCCGGCAGAGACACTCTATGGCGGGCAGCACCTGCGTTTTGAGTTCGAACGCACGGTCAGTCGCCTACTGGAAATGCAGTCCAGGGAGTACCTGGAAAGGGCGCACCGCCCGGAATAGCCCCATCGTATAAACCGCTTGAAAAGCGAGCACTCCTTTTGTACTATCCGCGCTCTTTTGTGGGACGGCCCCTAATACCAGGGGGTCATATTACAGGTGTTTATAACATGAAGACATACAGTGCCAAGCCAGAAGCGGTAAAACGCGACTGGTACATTGTTGACGCTGCGGACAAGACCCTCGGCCGTATTTCCGCCGAGATCGCCCACCGCCTGCGCGGCAAGCACAAGCCTGAATACACGCCCCACGTGGACACTGGCGATTACATCATTGTGATCAATGCCGAGAAGGTTCGCGTGACCGGCAATAAGGCCAAAGACAAGATCTACCACAGCCACTCCGGCTATCCCGGTGGTCTCAAGTCCATCAGCTTCGAAAAGCTGATCGAAAAAGCGCCCGAGCGCACCATTCAAAGCGCCGTTAAAGGCATGCTGCCGAAAGGTCCTCTGGGTCGCGCCATGTTCAAGAAGCTGAAAGTATACGGCGGTAGTGAACATCCTCACGCGGCGCAACAGCCGATTGAACTGGCGATCTAAACGGGAAGAAATCTGATGGCAACTACTCAATACTACGGTACCGGCCGCCGCAAGACCTCCACTGCTCGTGTATTCATCGTACCCGGTGAAGGCAAGATCAGCGTAAATGGTCGCAGTCTGGACGAATACTTTGGTCGCCAGGTGGCTCGCATGATCGTGCGTCAGCCGCTGGAAAAGGTCGACATGGTCGAGAAATTCGACATCATCGCAACTGTTAAAGGTGGTGGTTCCTTCGGTCAGGCGGGTGCAATCCGTCACGGCCTGACCCGCGCCCTGATGCAGTACGATGAGGAGCTGCGTCAACCGCTGCGCGCCGCTGGTTTTGTTACCCGCGACGCCCGTGAAGTTGAACGTAAGAAAGTGGGTCTGCGCAAAGCGCGTAAGAAGCCGCAATTCTCCAAGCGTTAAGCTTTCTTTTTGGCCCGGCAACTGCCGGGCTTTTTTCTATCCGGTAGTTGTGATTTGGAATTTCCAACCGGGAATTGTTCAATTTCTCGCAATTTCACCGCGCAATTCCAGACGTTCCCCAGGTCTTTGCCTTGTATCAAAATGGCATTTTCTTTAACATTGCGCGGATTTGTATCCGCTTGATTTGTGGGGTTTATTCGCGCGGGCAATCTGCCGGAGCGGGACTTCTTTCAAGACTTTTTGGGTTTGGGCCAGCGCATTTCCGGCTTGTCTGGGATCGCTGTGATGGGAGAACTACGTCATGAGTGATGACGGTGTAAATGTAGGACGGCGCCGTTTCTTAACCGCTGCTACCTCTGTAGTTGGTGGTGCGGGTGCGGTTGGGGTGGCCGTACCTTTCGTCGCTTCCTGGAAGCCGAGTGCCAAGGCGAAAGCTGCGGGTGCTCCGGTTAAGTACAACATTAGCAAAATTGAGCCGGGCCAGATGGTCACCGTTGAGTGGCGCGGCAAGCCGGTATATGTGGTCCGTCGTACCGACGAGATTTTGCAAGACCTGGAAAAGGTGGAGCC
Organism: Microbulbifer sp. THAF38; assembly: GCF_009363535.1. NCBI lineage: Bacteria > Pseudomonadati > Pseudomonadota > Gammaproteobacteria > Cellvibrionales > Microbulbiferaceae > Microbulbifer > Microbulbifer sp. THAF38. The sequence continues at coordinate 3,494,946 of NZ_CP045369.1, read as the reverse complement.
GCTATTGCGGGACCCCAATTCCGAGGAGTCTATCCAGCCGGCTTATGTAAACCCGGAAAACCGCTCTATCAAGCCGAAGCTGTTGGTTCTGGTTGGCCTGTGTACCCACCTGGGTTGTGCGCCGATGTACCGCCCTGAAGTCGGTGCTGCCGACCTGGGTGGTGACGACTGGATGGGGGGCTTCTTCTGTCCCTGTCACGGTTCCAAGTACGATATGGCTGGCCGTGTATACGCTGGTGTTCCGGCGCCTACCAATCTGGAGGTTCCGCCTTATTCCTATGAGAGCGATGACGTAATCGTGATTGGTGTAGACCAGGAGGGCGCTGCATGAAATGGCTAGCAAATTTCGGTGACTGGGTTGATCAGCGTCTGCCGATCTACCAGGCCTGGGATAAGCACATGGGCAAGTACTACGCGCCCAAAAACTTTAACCTCTGGTACTTCTTCGGCGTATTCTCCCTGCTGGTGCTGGTCAACCAGCTGCTGACCGGTATCTGGTTGGTTATGAGCTATACACCTTCTGCGGAAGATGCCTTTGCCTCGGTTGAATACATCATGCGCGATGTGGAGTGGGGTTGGTTGATACGTTATCTCCACTCGACAGGTGCGTCTGCCTTCTTCGTGGTGGTGTATCTACATATGTTCCGCGGTCTGATGTACGGCTCTTATAAGCCGCCCCGCGAGCTGGTGTGGATCTTCGGCATGTGTATCTACCTGGTGCTGATGGCGGAAGCCTTTATGGGCTACGTACTGCCCTGGGGCCAGATGTCCTACTGGGGAGCCCAGGTGATCGTATCCCTGTTTGGCGCTATTCCCGGTATTGGTGACACCCTGGTGGAGTGGATTCGTGGTGACTACCTGATTTCCGGTATTACTCTGACCCGTTTCTTCTCCTTGCACGTCATTGCTCTGCCTCTGGTACTGGTCTTGTTGGTAGTGTTGCACATTCTTGCGCTGCACGAAGTGGGCTCCAATAACCCTGACGGTATCGAGATCAAGAAGAACAAGGACGAGAATGGTATCCCCAAAGACGGCGTGCCTTTCCATCCCTATTACTCTGTTCACGACTTGGTTGGTATTGCGGTATTCCTGTTTATCTTCGCAACCGTGGTGTTCTTCTTCCCCGAGATGGGCGGCTTCTTCCTGGAGTACGCTAACTTCGAAGAGGCAAACCCGCTGAAGACACCGCCGCACATTGCCCCGGTTTGGTACTTCACACCTTTCTATGCTGTGTTGCGCGCAGTAACTATGGATATTGGCCCTCTGCCGGCTAAATTCCTAGGTACTGTTGCTATGGGCGCGGCGATTGCGGTGCTGTTTGTATTGCCCTGGCTGGATAAGAGCCCGGTGCGTTCCATCCGCTACAAAGGCTGGTTGCCTAAAGCATTGCTGCTGGTGTTCGCTGCGGTATTTATTATCCTCGGTTATCTTGGTGTTAAATCTCCGACCCCTGAACGCAACTTCCTGTCTCAGGTGGCGACTCTGTTCTACTTCGCCTTCTTCCTGACCATGCCGGTCTGGACGAATCCGAAGAGCAAAAAAGGCATTGGTTCCTGGGTTGTAAGCATCGGCTTCGGTGTGCTGTTCCTGTGGATGGCCGTTGCCAATCTCTCTGTGAATACCTTCATGGCTGTGGTAACCCTACTGCTGGCGGGCTTCTTTGCCGCTCTGCCGTGGATTACTAACCGCGATGAGGTATACCCGGAGCCTGAGCGTGTAACCAGCCCGTCTGGTGCCAAGACTTTCGGTATCCTGTTTATTGGTATCGTGGTTGTCGGACTGCTGACCCTTATCCCGATTAAGGCGGTAGGTGCCGAGTCCAGCGTTGAGCTGGACCACATCGATATCGACCTGCAGGACAAGCCGTCCCTGCAGCGCGGTGCCAAGTACTTCGTCAACTACTGCATGGGCTGTCACAGTGCCAACTACTCCCGTTGGGAGCGCGTTGCCACCGATCTGGATATCCCTAATGAGCTGATGATGCAGAACCTGGTTCTGGGCAACGACAAGATCGGTAACCTGATGGAGATCTCCATGCGCCCGGATGACTCCAAAGTATGGTTCGGTGCTGCGCCGCCGGACCTGACGCTGGTGGCTCGCTCCCGCTCCCCGGAATGGCTCTACACTTATCTCCGCAGTTTCTACAAGGATGACAGCCGAGCTACCGGTGTGAACAACCTGGTATTCCCCAGTGTCGCTATGCCCCATGTTTTGATGGAGCTGCAGGGTTTGCCGGAGTGTGCTCCCGGCCCTAAGCGCGACCACGGTAAGATTGTGCGCGATGAGCTGGGCAACCCCATTATGGATGCGGATTGTGGCAGCCTGAAGGTGGGCAGCGTGAAGGGCTCCATGAATCCTGAAGAGTTCGACCAAGCTATGTATGACTTGGTTAACTTTATGGAGTACATTGCCGAGCCTATGGCTGAAGATCGCAAGCGCATTGGTTTCTACGTGCTGGCGTTTATTTTTGTATTCTTTATCTTCGCCTGGCTGTTGAACCGCGAGTACTGGAAAGACATACACCACTAAGTTTCGCCGGTTTCTCTTTGATGGGTGGTGGAGTTGCTCCGCCACCCTTTTATATTTTGAATAAAAGGTTGGCGCCTGCCGACCGACTAGTTTGAGGTAGATTGAACATGGGTGTGCCTACCAACAAGCGCTCCTCAATGACCTTCTTTTCCGATGGTCGCAGCCACTACAGCCACCGTGTGCGCATTGTGCTTGCAGAAAAGGGAGTTTCCGTCGATATCATTGATGTCGATCCCGATGATAAACCAGCCGAGCTCGCTGACCTCAACCCTTACAATTCGTTGCCGACCCTGGTAGACCGCGATTTGGTGTTGTTTGAAACCAAGGTAATGATGGAATACCTGGACGAGCGTTTCCCACACCCGCCGCTACTGCCGGTTTACCCGGTTGCCCGCGCTCAGAGCCGCCAGATCATGCACCGCATTGAGCGCGACTGGTGTCCGTTAGTGGATAAGATCCTGGCGGGTGGAAAGGATGCAGCTTCCGCCCGGAAGGAACTGCGCGATAGTTTCGTGGGCATCGCGCCGATGTTTACCGAGTTGCCGTACTTCTTTAATGAAGAGTTCTCCCTGGTAGATTGCTGCATGGCCCCCCTGTTGTGGCGTCTCGAGCAATTTGAAATCAGCCTGCCCAAAACCAAGCAGGTTAAGCCACTGCTGGATTATATGGATCGCCTGTTCGCTCGCGAGGCTTTCCAGCAGAGCCTGACTGAGTACGAACGGGAAATGCGTTGAGGATACTTCTGTGAGTAAGCCGGCTATGACATCCAATCGCCCCTATATTTTGCGGGCATTCTATGAGTGGATAACCGATAACCGGTGCACTCCCTATATCCTGGTGGATACCCACCTGTCTGGTGTCCTGGTACCCCAGCAGCATGTCAACGATGACGGACAGATAGTGCTGAATGTCTCGGAGAGCGCTGTGGTTGGCCTGACGATGGATAACTATGCCATCAGGTTCAATGCGCGCTTTGGCGGCGTGCCCACCGATATACAGGTCCCCGTGGGGGCGGTTATTGGTATCTATGCCCGCGAAAACGGACAGGGTATGGTATTTGAGCCTGAGGAAACCCCTGAGCCACCAGAGCCGACACCACCCACCAGTTTGGGTAAGAAATCGGTGAAAAAGCCTGCCTTGCGGGTAGTGAAGTAAGTTCATTAAAGAAAGGAGGCAAGATGCCTCCTTTCTTTTTTGGCTTTTTATTCCCTAGCTATCTTTTTATTCACTCAAAATTTTTATCATTCCCCCCTATTTCATTTGCCAAACATCGCCAGGTATTTGCAAGGTTTGCGCTAAATCCTCAAGTTGTCACTGGCCTTTGAGTGATTTTTAGGCTTTTCCAGCTGAATAATACTCACTGATTTTCCCCGTACTTATCGGGGCTTTGCTTTTAGCGCAATTATCGAGTTCTATTGGGCCAGAAGGGAGGGATGCACTGCGTCAAAGATACACTGAGAATTCTCTCTGTGAGCTCCTGATCGGCATCCTTACCTGGCGCGCTAATTCTTACATTCCACCCACTCAATGAGTGTTTTCTAAGAAAGCTCCTGTGAAATCAGCATTGACTCTCAGGGCCAAAATTCGACTGTAGTAAACACAGATAACATTTATGGATTTAGGAGCGGGAATAAAAAAGCCACGGATATTGACGGTCCGTGGCAAAAGGGTCGAAGGATGGGCCTTCGAGGCTACCTTGGGGGAGGTAGCGGAGAGGATTAGTTCACGCGCGCAACGGTTGGGGATTCATAGGTTTCATTCTCACTCAGTAGTACGACCTCTACGCGTCGGTTGTGCTGTCGCCCTACAGCGGATTTGTTACTGGCGACTGGATTGGATTCTCCGTAGCCTTTAACCGTAATGCGTTCGTTAGTCACGCCGGCCTTGACGAGGGCCTTTTGGATTGATTGTGCACGCTTAACAGATAAGCCGACATTATATTCTTCACTACCAAGGGAGTCGGTATACCCTTCAATCACAACTCTGGTGTTCTCGTGGGCGCTTAAGAAGTCAGCCACTTTTCTCACTGTGGGTTTGGCACCTGGCTGCAACTTGTGGTCATCAAAGGCGAAGAGTACATCGCCAAGAGTGAGGACGTTGCCTTCAGAGTTCTGCTTACTGCCCATTTTTTCGAGCTCTTTCTTCAGCTCTTTCAGTTCCTGATTCTTTTGAGTGAGTTCAGAATTTTTACCCTGCAGCACAAGGCCGGCGCGTACCATGTCTGCGTTCTTGAATTGAGCTTCCATATCGGCAATATCGATTTCATGCTCAACCACGCCTAGCATTCTTTCGGCAAGATAGACCTGATGCGCCATACTTTTTTCATTGCCATCCTGCCACGCTGTCTTGGCCTCACTAACGCTTTTACCCGCAGCTCTGAGCGGTGTCGCCGCATGGCGATTGGCCATTTCATTGCTACTCATGAGCTGGTATTGATGTTCAACTTCGGCCAAAGGTTTTGGAATATCTGTGCTCGCACAGCCGCTTACTACTGCAGTGGCGAGGCCAAGAGAGATTAACGACTTATTCATGATCAAATCCTATCTGTTGAATGGCAAATAGCAGTGATATTTGCATGTATGGGCTAGATCAAGATCCCTGATCTATTTCACGTTTAAGCTGCAAGAGCGTGGCATTCAGCTCACGGAGTTTCAGCTTGGTTGTCTCAGAGCGCGCTTGGGCACTGGCTAGCTTGGCATCTGCTGTAGCCTTCTCTGCGAACATGCGTGCCTGATCAAATTGATGTTTATCGGCCGCACTCTGCGCACTGCCTAAATGTTCCTTCGCGGTAGCGAGGTGTTGAGCGGCGAATTTCTCACTTTTATCGGCCTCGGCCGTGGAGATATAAACTTTCGCCTCTGCAATCTCATTGCTGGGCATGGTTCCTGTGGCGCAGCCAGAAATTACTGCGACTAATGCCAGGCTGCCGAATAGTTTTGGTGACTTCATGTCTGTCTCCTTCTGTGATGAATTAGGTATTCACTGATAGAGGCACGTCCATGTACCTCTACAGTGAAGTGGATTTCCCGTTTTAAAAGGCGAACTGCAAGGAAGCGGAAGCAATATCAATTTGCGGCTCAATGTCATCATCCAGATCAAAGCGTTCATACTCTAAGCGCAGATCAAGATTTTCCATTACGCCTACTTTTACCCCAGCTCCGTAGAACCAATCACCGCCGTCCAAGTCTTCTGAAACCCGACCGATAACAGGTAGGTCTGATTTCACTTCAGCTTCCCAGGTAAACCAACCACCTTTTAGGTACACAGAGACACGCTCATGAAGCGGTGCAGATAAAATCCCGGCAAAGGTAAAGCCATCAATTTCTGCGTTATTGTCAAAATCGTTGGCTTCATCAAAGTTCAGGTAACCAATTTCAGCACCGAGATATTCATTGATTTTCATCCCGCCGTAAATTTTGACTACTTCAGCATCTTCATCGAAATCGGTTTCTTCGTTATCCCACTTAATGGAGTATTGGCCGTAACCACCACCTACATAAAATTCAGACTCGCTACGGTCAAAGCTCTCTTGTGCAGCAGCTTGTCCGGCAAGTCCAGTAGTCAGTGTGATCGCAGCTAATAGTTTTCCATAGTTCATAACAATAATCCTCAGATGAAAATATTTGCACTACTTGTCGGTGTGTTCCCTGTGGGGCTAAACCGAAAAAGTATTTTTTGATTCTAAGCTGTGAAGCTTGGTGTGATGGTTGCAACCGGTATGCCAACTTTTGCGGAGAGGGAGGTTAATTTTTTCTTGGATGCCCTGAAACCCGCATGCTTATTGGGTTGTAGGTAGATTCAATTTTTGAAAAGCACTCAGGAAGATTGATCCTTAAGCTTATTAAGTAATTTGAAATCCCGTGGTAATTGATTCATCTGTGTAAGATTTTCAAAATTATTATTTTCTTGTTTGTAAAAAATGAAAACTTTCCAAGCTATAACCTGCTTTTGTTAAATGATGCGCCTCTATGGTGGTTATAAATAGGCTATAAAGCGCTTTGGGTGACAGAAATGGAGTTGGCATGCTACCTGCAGGTTCCTCAGTGAACTTTGCAAAATAGGTGATACACATGGCTACAGCAGCTAACTCAAAAAATGCGAATAAAAGTGTGAACGGTAAAGATGTTGCACGAGATGAAGCGTTTCTATCCGAAATGGCGAGAGAAAGAGCTCACTCGGCGGTAGATAGCCTCTCTGATAGAGCGGCGGTTGCGGAGGAGAGGATTCGGGAAACCGCTACAAGCTCCTCTGATTCTCTCGCGCAAAAACGGGACCAATTAAAGGAGACGGCAAGCCAAACCCGTTCAGAGGTAGAGGGATTTGCGAAGAAAAATCCATGGGCAGCCGCAGGTATAGCGTTTGCTACTGGCGCGATTGTCAGCGCCTTAATTCGTCGTCGTTAAAATATGACGGACTCTAAAAGCACACAGCAATGCAGCTCTGGAGTAGAGGACTCTGTTGAGGTGTCTGACTGGCAGCGTCTGAGCGTAACGGCTCAGGCGCTGTTGTCAGCCTTAGAGCAGGTGCTCAGAGGGCGTTTGGCGTTAATTGGGGCTCAGTGGAGATTGAGTCTGGCGGCCGTCTCCCTTTCCCTGGTTACCCTCGTAAGCCTTGGTGCTGTTATTGCGCTCAGCTGGTTTGCTCTTTCCCTTAGTGCAGCCTATGCCATATGGCAATTACTGGGTCATTGGGCCTGGGGTTTACCGGTTATTTTTTGTATGCAATTACTGGCAATAGTACTGTTGTGGCGCCAAAGCAGGCGTCTATTACGCCTGATTACTATTGACCTCAATGTTTTTGAAAGTGAGGCCCCCGATGCTGGATCTCCTACTGAAAAATGAAAAAGCAGCTGTCGAGGCAGCGCGGCTAACTGAAAAAAATGGCTTGATCGACACTAAGAAAGCTTTGTTTGGGTTAAAAACCTGTTCGGAAAAAATTGCGGTGAAGCCAATTAGCTTAGCGGCAATATGTACCGCGGGTTTTGCCTCGGAGCGAACATTTACTGGGTTAGGTCAGGAAAGGTTAAAAGTCCTATTTTCTGGATTGAGTTACAGCATCCTGGTGGATTATGGCCTTCAGCTTTGGGATGAATTTAGCGAAGACAGGTCAGCTGCTTCTTGAAGAAACAAGTCTCAAGAAGTTTATATAGGGTGACAGTTTTGAGGGAAGATCAGTAGACCCTAGTGAGAGACTATATGTTGGGGACCTGTATATAGGTGGTTCAACGAGGATGGATATCTGAGTGAATGAACAAGATAGTATTAATCGAGAATCTATAGGATCTCCCAATATATGTGCTGAAACCGGAGGTGGTCGACAGTTCAAAGTTCTTACCACTTGCATCGTTATATTAACTGCTCTGGCGGTCATAGCGGCCCTTTACCTGGGGCGAACAGTCCTTTTGCCATTCACCTTAGCGTGGATGAGCTCTCTTCTATTGTCCCCTATTGTCCGTTGGACATCGCAAAAAGGGATACCTAACCCTATCTCTGCAGGTGTTTTGGTTCTTATCGCTGTGTTTATGATATTTCTTGCAGGGCGCCTATTGGCTGAACCAGCGAGTGATTGGATAGAGCGGTGGCCACAAAAAACAGCTGAAGTTCGAGAAAAACTCAATATCGTACAAAAACCCTTGCTGGATTTACGTAAGGCAGGGGATGAAGTGGCGAAGCTGGGTAAGTCGGAAGATCAAAGCCATGTAACAGTATCGGTTGAAAAAGAAAGCTGGCTTAAAAGTGTTGTTACCGACGATATTCCAACCCTGTCCAGTCAAGCATTGATCATTATTGTTCTTACTTTTTTTCTGCTTTCCAGTCGTGGCAGTATTGCCCGACATATTGGTCAGTTTGGTCGTGATTTTCAAGGGCGCCGGCATTTAATGAGTATTGCCACCCAGATTAGAAGACAAATATCAACTTATTTAAATACTATCGCGTTAGTCAATCTAGCGCAGGCGATTATTACCTCATTCGTATTGTGGGTGTTGAATTTCCCAAACCCCTTATTATGGGGTTGTCTGGCAGGACTTTTGAATTTTGCTCCCTATGTCGGTCCACTAATAACGGTTTGCCTGCTAACAATCGTTGGATTGGTGTCCTATGAAACGCTATGGGCAGGGCTCTTAGCGCCAGCAGCCTTTATGGTGATTACGACTTTTGAGGGGCATTTGATTACCCCCTCAATTGTTGGGCAAAGATTGAAGCTCTCCCCAATCTCCGTCTTTATGGCCGTGGTCTTCTGGACCTGGATTTGGGGTGTTGGAGGGGCACTTATGGCTGCCCCAATTTTGGCATGCCTAAAGATTTTTCACGAAAACCTGTTTCCGGTTCCGCTAAAAGAACAAATGGGAAAAGGGTCGCAAAAAGTGTTGGCTATTATAGTTGGGCGAGCTTACTAAGGTCATAGGGCTTACTGAGAACGCCATCAAACCCGGATTCGGTGAGTTTGTCTGAACTTGGGCTTTCGCCGGTAGCTGCTAAGAGTCTACCGGTGTATGCCTTATCACGTATTTTTTTGGCCAGTGTGAAACCATCCATATCTGGGAGGTTTATGTCCATTAAAATGAGACTTGGCTGGTAAGTTTCAAAGAGCTGTAGCGCAGATTCACCATCACCGCAAGCTTTCGCTTCCCAGCCCAATGCCGAGAGCAGTTGCTGGGTTGCACTGCGCGCATCCTCATCGTCTTCAATAAGAATTAGCTTTTTGTCGACTATTGAATCCGGCAGGTACTTCGCAAGAAGGTCAAATAATTGGTCTGGCTGCACGGGTTTACCCAGATGTTCACTACAGCCCGCATCCAGACAGCGCTGCCGTTCACCAAGCATTGTTTGTGCGGTGAGCGCAATAACGGGTATTTCAAATCCCAGTTTTCGTAATTCTTGGGTAGCGGTGAGGCCGTCCATCACCGGCATCTGAACATCCATCACGACCAAATCGAATGGCTTGTCATTATCGTGAGCCATCTGTAAAAGGTTTATTGCTTCCCGGCCATTCGCTGCCTGTTGAACGTTGCAGCCGGCGCCTTCCAATAAGTGGGCGACCAGTTCGCGAATTTCCCTTACGTCATCTACGACTAATACTTGGCCGGACAAACAGGGTGATTCAAAGTGAATGGATGCTGTTGGCTGTTGAAGATCCCAGGTTTGGTAGTGATACTCTGTGGAATGTTTGCACTCTAGTGTGAGGGTGAAACAGCTGCCAGCCCCAATTTCACTTTGCAAGGATATTTCTCCTCCCAGCAGGTGGGCTAACTGTTGACTGATAGCAAGCCCCAGGCCTGAACCCAGTTCTGAACGATAACGATCACCTTTGGCCTGAACAAATGGCGTGAATAGTTTTTTCTGTTCGCTTGGAGATATACCAATCCCGGTATCGATTACACGAAAGCTTAAACGGCAACTGTTCTCTAAGCGGGTCGCAAAAATATCGAGACGTACCTCTCCTTCATCTGTGAATTTTACGGCGTTACTGAGAAAATTTAATAGAATTTGCCTCAGTCGCGTTGCATCGGTAATGATCTGAGAGGGGAGTTCTGTGAGGGCCTCTATACGAAAGCGAATACCTTTGTCTTCCGCCTTGATAGTGATTAATTGATAGAGTTCCGTCAGGAAGCTGGGGAGTGCCAGCTCGCTGAATTGTATTTCCAGTCGTCCCGCTTCTATTTTTGATAAATCGAGTACATCGTTTAATAAACTCAGCAGATGGTAGCCATTGCGCTTGATAATGCTCAGGTGATCTAGTTGTGGCTGCTCTGGCTGATTTTGTAGTAGGAGGTCGGTATAGCCCAGTATTGAGGTTAAAGGTGTGCGCAATTCGTGGCTCAGATGGGCCAGAAATTCACTTTTTGACTTGTTCTCCGCTTCGGCTTTGAGTCGTTCCAAACGCTCCTGTTCCATATCCCGACGCGCCACCGCATAGCGGATAGCCCGGCTCAATCGAGCAGCGGTAAGCTGGGATTTTACCAGATAGTCGACAGCGCCAGCTGATAGCGCCTCTGCATCGAGAGCGCTATCGTCGTGGCCGGTAAGCATAATAATCGGGGCATCGAATCCCTGTCGCTGGGCCTCTGCCAGAATCTGCAGGCCGGTAAATGCCCCCAGGGAGTAGTCGAGCAGGCAAACTTCGAAGTCGCTGGAATAAAAATGCTTGTGGGCCTCTTCTGGGGAGCGGGCCCACACAACCTGGTAGCCATCAGGATTAATGTCATGCAGAAGATCCCTTGTAATAATAAAATCGTCTTCGTCATCTTCTACCAGCAGTAATCTGGTGATAGCCATCTCAACAACCTGCCTGACTTATTTATTTATTGATACCCAGCGGAGAAGGATATTATTGATAACTCCGTTGCTTTCCGGGAAACTCAACGAATTCGACCCAGTAACGTCCCAAAGAGCGCATCAGGTCGACCAACCCCTCGAAGGTGACCGGCTTTGATAAATAGGAAGCTGCACCAAGATCATAAGATTTGAACATGTCTTCTTCGGCTTTGGAGGTTGTGAGGATTACCACCGGGATACGCCGAAAATCCGGGTCTGCTTTTATGGCCGCAAGCGCCTGGCGACCATCCATGCGCGGCATATTTAGATCCAGCAGGATAAGGTCGGGTAGAGGTTCGTTGGAAAGATGTTCGTATTCGCCTTCCCGTTTCAAAAATGATAATAACTCAACGCCATCATCTACGATGGAGAGTTCGCTTTTAACGAGGCTTTCTTCGAGTGCTTCGCGAGTGAGTAGCTGATCGTCCTTGTCATCATCCGCGAGGATAATGCTGATGGATTTGGCTGCCTGCATAAATCATTCTCTTAAAGTTTAAGGCTCTGTTACAACTGTGGAGCCGGTATCGAGTAAGCGCGGTTCAGAATCATTGTATTCTACTTGTACAGGGGGCGTTTCCGGTATTAATAGTTCGAAAGTTGTTCCCACCCCCGGTGTACTGCTAGCGTCAATTTCTCCGCAATGACGCTCCATGATTCTTCTGCAGATGGCGAGGCCTATGCCTGTCCCTTCATATTCATTGCGCCCATGCAGCCGTTGAAACGCTGAAAAAACTTTCTCAACATATTGTTCATCAAAGCCAATGCCATTGTCGCTCACGGTAATACGGTATCCCGGCAGGGTGATATCTGCGTGAGAGATTTCCGCCTTTTCGCATTCAACCCGAATGATTGGGGTGTTATCCGGTTTAATAAATTTGAGCGCGTTACCGATCAGATTGAGGAATAGTTGAGACATCTGCATCGGGTCAGCTTGGACCACTGGCAGCGGCTGGACTTCAATCTCTGCGTTGGTCTCTTCCCTCTTGATTTGCAGGTCATCGAGAACCTCTTCGACGACCAAATTGAGATCTACCGTTTCAAATGGGGTTGTCCTCCTGGAGGTACGTGAAAAGGCGAGGAGGTCCTCAATTAATTTAGACATACGCTTCGCAGCACTCTGCATACGCATGACATAGTCCTTCCCATCACCGAGTTTTTCACTGTAACGATCGGTGAGTCGGTCGCCAAATGCTCGGATCTTGCGCAGGGGTTCCTGAAGGTCGTGAGAGGCGACAAAGGCAAAATTTTGCAACTCACGGTTACTGCGGGTTAGCTCCTGTGAATACAACTCCAGTTCCTGGGTTCGTTCAGCCAGTTCCTGAGTTCGTTCGGCGACACGCTGCTCGAGTTGTTTGGCATATTCACTTTGTTGTCGCATGGAGCGGCTGGTAAGCATGGCGATTACCAGAATCAAGCCGATTCCCAGGCAATTGGCGAACAGGACCGCGCGGGTAACTTCCTGACGTCGCAGTGTGGAATCATCCATCAGCGATTGGATATGTTTAAATTCTTCCTCTTCGATAGTGGCGATGAGTTCAGAAAGCATCTCCAGGCTATCGTGGCTGGCTTCCATTGTCTGGGCCAAGTTTCTGGCTTCACGTGTGTCCTGGGCGGCGTTTAGCTCTATCGTTTCCTGGTTGTCTTGAGCGTTGGAGCTTGTGCCAGGGGTATGATCAGTTACTGCAGCACCAATCGCACTATAGTGGCGGTTAAGCAGCCGCTCGAGCTCTTCAAAACGAATGGCCTGCTCTGGAATTTCAGTTTCCTCGTTGCGTAACTTGGTGACAAGCTCAGAGGCGCGCGCAACCGCGTTCTCATACTGTTCAAGGCTTGAGGAACTCTCATTTTGCTTGAACTCTCTTAACCGCAGCTCGGCGGTATGCACAGCAAAGTAAGTATCACTCGCCAGCTGTAAGATGCTTTTGGTTTTCCCCGAGCGAGCTGCATTTTCCCCAAGTTCATTGAGGTTGAGGTAAGTATGGTAGCTATTAGCAACAAATAAGAAGCAGAGCCCCAAGATAAGGGCTGTCCAGAAGTAGCGTAATTTGGAAGGTTTCTTATCCATTGTTGTGAGGCTCACTTTCCAGTACTTCGGCGCAGCCTTTACAGCCTTCAGTAACCTTTTCGAGACTTGCCAGAATTTTTTCGGGAGGGGCTTGCTGGCTTAACTGCAATTTTGCCAGCTCTGCATTCATAGCAATATTGTTCATCAAATTGCGAAGCTTGTGATGAATATTATTTTCGCTCATTGTCCATCCTGCTTGTACTGATTAAGGCGGTTGTACAGGGTTTTCAAGCTAATACCGAGCAATTCTGCAGCCTGCTTTTTATTGCCATCAACGGCTTCCAAAGTATTGGCAATTAATTGCTTTTCCATGGCTTCAATAGTGTTTCCCGCCTCTAGCTGGGCGGGAGAGTCAGAAGCCTGGTTTTCTTCAGAATTTGTTGTCGTTGTGCTTGAGCGGCCAAAAGGTGATCCGAGTTGCGGTGGTAGCGTGAGCGTATTTTGGTTGCGATCAGACAAAATAAATGCGCGGTGCAGTGCGTGGCGCAACTCGCGCACATTTCCCGGCCAGTCGTAACTGAGCAGCGCATCTAAAACGTGGTTATCGAGGGTGTAGCTGGTCCCATATTCTTCATTCATCTGGTCGATAAATGACTGTGCCAGCAATGGGATATCTTCTTTTCTATCACGCAACGGAGGGAGTTGCAGAGGAAATACTGCCAGGCGGAAGTAGATGTCCTCACGCAGATGGCCGCCATCGGCAATGTTTTCATTGCTGCGGTTGGTGGCGGAGACCACTCGGCAGGAGACTTCCAGCTCTGTGGTGCCCCCAAGCCGGGTTACCTTACCGGTTTCCAGTACCCTCAAAAGGTTCGGCTGCTGATCGATCGGCATCTCAGTCACTTCATCCAGAAAGAGGGTGCCGTCATTGGCGCGTTCGAATAGCCCGGGTTTTCGCGCTACTGCGCCAGTAAAGGCGCCTTTTTCGTGACCAAATAGTTCGCTACCGATCAATTCTGCGGAAATAGCGCCACAGTTGGCGGCTACGAGTGGACCTTGAGCGGCGGAGGCGTTGTGAATAGCTTGAGCAACGAGTTCCTTACCGGTGCCGCTCTCACCCTGGATCAACACGTTGGCTTGTGTTTGCGCAACTTTTTCGATCATGTCGTACAGTGATCGCATGGCTGGGGATTCTCCAACCAAGACCCCGAAATGCCGTTTGTAGGTGCTGGGTGCCGTAGGCTTTTTACGGAGTAGTAACTCTTGTAACTGCTTGATCTCAATCGGCTTGACCAGGTAGGTCATATTGGGGCCGGCGAGGTGATCAACCATGGACCTGATAGCACTGTGACCTGTAACAAAAGCAATTTGGTCGGGGGTTCGGTCCAGGGCGAGAGAGTCCAGTACATCAAATCCGCTGCCTTCGGGCAGCATCAGGTCAAGTAGCAAAGTGTGATAGCGATTTCGGGCGAGGTGGCTGCGGGCTTCACTTACGCTGTCGGCTACATCTACTGTAAACCCCATATTTTCAATTAGCGGGGAGACTGCGCTCGTAAAGTTTTCGTCGTCATCTACCAATAATACCCGTTGCAAGATCCCAGCTCCTCTCTAGTAGGGATTAAATAGACAACCCAGTTTGCGGTGATTGCGGAACTTGAAGCAACCAGTTTTCACAAAAAATCGTTATCTCAAAGGGTATCTCTAATTTGGGACGAATTTGCAAAAATCAACCATGGCACTCAAAACTTTGTAAAGGCTTGAATGTGGAGGGAACTCCAATATGTGAAGTTATGCTCAAGGATTGTTTTAAAGCGTTTGCACAAGATTGATTTTTACAGCGGTTAATGAAGAGGAGTGTTTCAGACTAAAGAGTCACTTGTCCAAAAAAGTTTGAGGGGGCGCCGGCAGTGGTAGTCAGCCGGCGAGCGCCACTCTGGTTCATTGGATTAGCAATCAGTATCTTTGCTGTTTACGCCTTCTTTAACATCTTCACAGGCATCCTCGATACCGTTGCCGATGTCCTCTGCGGTTTGGTCAACAGACTCGCCAAATTCCTCAGCGCCACCTTCATCAATATCACATGCAGTCAGGGTAAAAGCGGTGAACATGATCGAAAAAATTAAAATCAGCTTGTTCATCTTGTAAGTCCTCTTTCTCAATAGATGTATTGCGATTAGTACGTAGAAAATTGTTCTGTGAAGTATTGATTTTCTAAGTTTGCAATAAGAGTCATTCAAGGAGCGTGCCAACTTGAAAAAATGAAGCAATGCCGCGGGGTTGGGCTTAGAGAATTGCTGTTAGTCAGTTTTATGGGAGAGTTTCTGTAAAAATTATCTAATAGGCAGGGAAAGATGTGTAATTGCTACAAAATTATTGGGAAATTTAACGATAACTTAAAGGAATTTGCTGGCACGGAGGTTGCAACGTATCAAGTGTGTTAGGAGGGACCGATTGGTTCTTCTCGCTGAAACTCAAGAAGGCTCGGTTCTCTCGGGTTTTGAGTAAGGCGTTATTCACACAAGTTCATGGTTTGATTTTGAAGAGGATAGAGGTCACCAATGCTCGTTTGGGCAAACATCTTTTTAGCGTTGTCAGTTGTCGCTGGGCTTTTCGGCCTTTCTGGCCCCACCGGTAGCGCTCTTGATCTAGCTAAGGTGCTGTTTGTGGTATTTGCGTTGCTATTTATGGTTTCGTTAGTTGCACACCTTATAACGAAGCGAGAGCCTCCCACTCAATAATCAGTTAATGAGAGATTTTCAAAGAAGGAAGCAAGTATGGATATTCAAGTAGGTGGCATATTAGGTTTTTTGATACTGGTTGCCGATATTTGGGCAATTTTAAATATCGTACAGTCTGGAAGTGGTACGGGGACAAAGTTGATCTGGATATTGCTTGTCCTGTTCTTGCCTGTAATAGGTTTGATACTGTGGTTTTTCCTCGGCCCTAAAAGCGCTACCGCTTAGTAGAGATACTATATGATCAGTCTGGCACACGCTTATCGCTGTGCCGACTGATTTTTGCTCGTATCAACGGCAGTTGACCCACCAGGAAGTTAGGGGAAAGGGCACCCAGCCCTCGAAAATGTATGAATATACATTTTCAGCCCGATCTTTAGCGGTGGGCTACTCTTCGCATCTGACTTACTTCGTATCTGACTCAAAGGTAATTGCAGAAATTATTAAGTGAACTTTCAGCCATTTATCGAAATAAATTCTGTAATGGTGCTTGTTTTAGGGAATATTTTCTCAACGATGCGTTATGAAGACTGTTGAACACTTCTGTCTGGATAAGTGTGCCTATCTGATTGGTTGCATGTTGGTTACATGATTAGTGAGTGTAATTTGACCTGGAAAGGTCGTTAAATATTTCTGAGGTGGTGGGCGATTGAGCTACTTCTTTATCATCCATCGGAGTATTGGAAAAATACTCACAGTCAGCCCTTCCCATTACACCTCTAAGTCAAATCGATAAGTAGAAAGCCAGGCCCTGCCGAAACTTGATATAAGTCAACCTAATGTAATAGTGGCACTTAATTTCTTTTTTGCATTGGTTAATTCCGCGCCAGCCCCCGATACTGCAAAGCAGGGTATTGAACGGAGAATAAGCGTGCGGTTACTCAGTCACACTATTGGTATTCTGACCAATCCAGAGAAAGAGTGGAAAGCCATACGGGCGGACCGCCATTCCTTTTTTCAAGTTTTTATGACCCATGTGCCATTTTTAGCGCTGATACCCACGGTCGCCGGTTATTTCGGTGTGACTCGAGTGGGGTTTGAGATCGGCGGGCACATGGCAAAATTGACTCCAGAGAGCGCGGCGGTTTTATCAATCGTTACCTATTTTGCTCTTCTGGTCGGTGTTTATTGTCTTGGGGAATTTATTAATTGGATGGCCAAGTCTTATGGGGTCGAAGGGGATGAACCCACGAGACACTACGAAGGTACTGCGCTCGCAGTCTTTATTACTACGCCGATATTTCTCGCCAGCATTGTCGTGCTTTTCCCACACCCATGGTTGACCATGGCTGCGGTGGGCATCGCGGGTATGTACTCTATCTACCTGGTGTTTGCTGGCATTCCGATATTGATGAATATGAATAAAGAGCGGGCCTTTCTCTATGCTTGTGCGGTTTTGACCGTGGCTCTGGTAATGATGGTCACGGTGCTGATTGCCTCCGTTATTTTGTGGAGTGTGGGCATTGGCCCAATTTATCAGCACCATATTCATTGAAGCGGGTAATTATAGAGATTTACTGGCTAGTCACCTGAGGTACTATAGGCGGCATGGGGCAGTCCAAACTGTCTGCTACCGCTCGCAGCAATTCGATCTCTTCCGCCATGATAACGCCATTATGGTTCAGGGTGTGTACCATAGCTTTTAGCAAGGTGGGCTTCTGCAAAGGCTTCATTTGACTGGCTATCGCGATGGCTTTATCCAGGTGCTGCAGACCGATATCTTTGCGGCCCGGCAGTGGAGTCACTTCTAGCTGTAAAAACTTAAGCCCCTGCTCGTAGGCGCGCTTTGCCGGTAGGTATTCGCTATTACCCGCATGGGCAATGGCCGCAATTAGGAAGCGAGCGGCATCTTTACTAGCCCCTTTCTTGTTGGAAAGACGCTGCCGATCGGGTGTCTCTTCCAAAGCATGCATCAATACCCGGTAGAGGGCCCACTCCCAAATTTCAATCTTTCCATCACTGCGCAGCAACTTAATCAGGTTTCGCTTAAATATCTGATACTGCTGTGGGACCAGTGCTTTGAGTGCTGGCACGCAGAGATCTAATAGTGGCAGGCGCGCATTGTCGGGCAGGGCTTTTAATTGCGGCGCCAGCTTCTGTAGTTCTCTCACTACCGCGGGGTGGGCGATTTTCTTCAGCAGCACCTCTTGGGCTTGCCGCTCGTTCTCATCCTTGTGCAACAGTAGGTGGTAAACCAAAGCGCGCGCGACAAAGGGATCGTGAGCGGCTTGCTGGATAGCGGGGGGGATGGATTCCAGTAGCTGACGGCCGTATTGCACTTGTTGCTCACTGGGGCAGGCAAGACTGTTGTCCACTGCTTCCAGGGCCATTTGAAAGGGTGTGGGTTCTACGACACCTGCCACTGCCACCGGTGCAGGGTTCGCTTTTCTCAATTGAGATTGCGCAGTGGAACTGCTGTCGCTGGGGTAGTGGCCATTCCAACTGGGCTCTAGCCGCGCTATACGTTTGGCCAGGGGAGGGTGGCTGGCAAACAAGTTGAAAAATGAGCGCTTTAGGCCGCTGGCAAAAAACATATGGCTGAATTCCGCCGCTCTGCCACTACTGAGGTTTGAGCCGGCGCTGTAGCCGCCAATTTTCATGAGGGCATTGGCAATGCCTGCGTTGTTGCGGGTGAACTGGACCGCAGAGGCATCTGCAAGATATTCCCGTTGGCGGCTCACAGCGGATTTGATCAGGTTACCGAGTAATGTGCCCGCGTAGCCCACTGCCATCAGAGCTAGGCCCAAAGCAAACAGGGGTATACGGCCGCGGTTATTACTACTGTTGGGGTAGACACCGCGCACCAGCCAGTGCCCCAATAGGCCAATAATTAGGATGCCATTTAACAGGCCGACGATGCTGATGTTCAGGCGGGTGTCGCCATTGAGAATATGGCTGAATTCATGGGCCACCACGCCCTGCAGCTCGTCTCGGTTGAGCTGTTCAATGCAGCCACGGGTGAGACCGATCACCGCATCGCTGGGCTTGTAGCCGGCGGCGAAGGCGTTGATGGCTGGATCTTCAATCAGGTAAACATCCGGCACTGGGGTACCGGAGGCGATGGCCATCTCTTCCACTACATTCAGGGCGCGCTGTTCGGCAGGGCCCTGAGGGGCGATATTGAGTTTGCGCCCGCCCAGCGACTCCGCTACCGCTTTGCCGCCGGCTGCCAGCTGGTGCAGTTTGTACAGGCTGCCCAGGGCCACGATAGCCACAATGGTGAGGGCTATGTAGCCCACCGTCTGCCAGCCGAGCAGCTGCTCGATCGCCAATGGGGAAAAAGCCTGGCCGCGGGAATACGAAACCGCTGCGGCAGCCACCAAGGTGGTCAATCCAACCAGCAGAATTAGCGCCAAAGCAAAGAGTCCGACCAACAAGCCGCTGTTGCGCCTGGCCTTATCCTGGTACTCGAAGAAGTTCATCGCTTAAAACTCGATTCGCGGTGCCACCTGGATGGCTTCGCTGTCGGCAAACTCCAGTAAGTGGCCGTCGGTGCGGTGACCAAAGAATCCTGCCAGTAGAACGGGGGGGAAGCTCTGTTTGTAGATGTTGTAATTGGTGACCGCGTCATTAAAGGCCTGGCGGGCAAAGGCAACCTTATTTTCGGTGCTGCTCAGTTCCTCGTTGAGCTGCATCATATTCTGGTTGGCCTTGAGGTCTGGATAGGCTTCCATAACTGCATTGAAGCGGCCCAAAGCGCTGTTTAGGGCACTTTCAGCACGCCCCAGGCTGTCGATCGCGCTGGCGTTGGAAGGGCTGGCCGCCGCGGCTTTCAGGTCGCTAATGGCGGTGTTGCGTGCACTGACCACCGCTTCAAGGGTGTCCCTTTCATGCTTTAAGTAGCCCCTGGCGGTTTCCACCAGGTTGGGGATCAGATCGTGGCGGCGTTTAAGCTGCACCTCAATCTGGGCGAAGGCATTTTCATTGCGATTTTTTAGGGATACCAGCCGGTTGTAGATGCCGATTCCGTAGAACAATAGTGCGGCTAAAACAACCAGAACGACGATGCTTGAAATCTCCATAATTCCCTCGCCACTTTTTCTTGTGATTGGCGTCGATAGTAACATGCCCTCCGTGGCAATCGAGACGTATTGCCGTGGGGTTCTGGCGAAGCGGGGTATGGCTTCGGCTATAATGCCGCGACATTAAAAACAATTGCCGCCACGACAGGGATGGCGGCGCTGAACTGGGAGCAAACAGAATGAGCGATGTAACTTCAGATCCGGTAGTGATCGTTGGAATGGCGCGTACCCCAATGGGTGCCATGCAGGGGAGCCTGTCGGCCTTGAGCGCGCCGCAGCTGGGCGCCGCGGCCATTCGTGCGGCCCTGGAAGACGCCGGTGTATCCCCTGCCGATGTCGATGAAGTACTGATGGGCTGTGTGCTTCCGGCTGGTGTTGGGCAGGCGCCAGCCCGCCAGGCTTCCCTGGCGGCGGGTATTCCTGAGGGCACGCCCACCACCACAGTCAACAAGGTCTGTGGTTCCGGTATGAAGACCGTGATGATGGCTCGCGATGCACTGTTTCTGGGTGAGGGGAAAATCATCGTTGCCGGCGGTATGGAGAGCATGAGTAATGCCCCCTACCTGCTGCCCAAGGCCCGTTCCGGCATGCGTTTGGGACACGGTGAGGTCAAAGACTCCATGTTCCTCGACGGCCTGGAGAACGCGGCGGACGGCAAGCTGATGGGCACCTTCGCCGAGAACACGGCCGAAAAATACGGCTTTACCCGCGAGGAGCAGGATGCTTTCGCACTGGAATCCCTAGCCCGGGCTCAGGCGGCCATCGAGAGTGGCAGCTTCACTCGCGAGATCGCCCCGGTGACCATCGCTTCCCGTAAGGGCGAGGTACAGGTCGATACGGATGAAGCCCCCGGCAACGCCCGCCCAGATAAGATTCCCCAGCTGAAGCCAGCCTTCCGCAAGGATGGCACTGTCACCGCGGCCAACTCCAGCTCTATCTCCGACGGCGCCGCCGCTTTAGTGTTGATGCGCAAGAGCGAAGCGGAGAAGCGCGATCTCAAAGTGTTGGCGGTGATCAAGGCTCAGGCTCAGTTTGCCCGCGAGCCTGAGTGGTTCACCATCGCTCCGGTGGGCGCTATGCACAAGCTGCTGGAAAACTCCGGTTGGTCCGTCAGCGATGTAGACCTGTTTGAAATCAATGAGGCTTTCGCTGTGGTGACCATGTCGGCTATGCGCGAGCTGGATCTGCCCTGGGAGAAGGTCAATGTGAATGGCGGCGCCTGCGCACTGGGGCATCCCCTGGGCGCGAGCGGTGCCCGCATCCTGACCACCCTGCTGGCGGCGATGGAAAAAAGCGATGTGAAAAAAGGGGTGGCGAGCCTCTGCATCGGTGGCGGTGAGGCCACAGCAGTAGCGATTGAGCGGGTATAGGTCCCGCGCGATAGTTAGAAATAAAAAACGGAGGCTTTTGCCTCCGTTTTTTTATTGCGCTTGCTCTTTTTGACCGATATCACCAGGCTCTTATTTAGGCCTAGCTGCAGTAGCGCGCAGTGGGTGTGCTGTTAGTTGATATATTCCACCGCTTTCACCACTTTCTGTACCCCGCCAATCGAGCGGGTGAGGTCAGCCGCGCGCTCGGCTTCGGCCGGAGTGAGCAGGCCCATCAGGTAAACGACACCGTTTTCCGTCACTACCTTGATACGCGCACCATCAATTTCTTTGTGGGCGAGTAAGTTGGTTTTGACTTTGGTGGTCAACCAGGCATCGCTGGTAGTGGCGAGAAAGGTAACTTTGCCGCGAACCTGGGTTTCATTGTAAACCTGGCGAACATTTTGTACCTGGCTCGCCGTACGCCCGGCGAGCAGGCGCAGTTCCTGATCAGGCACTTGGCCTGTGAGTAGCACCACACCATTGAAGGAGGTTACATCGATATTCGAGGTCTTCAGGTCCGGGTGGGCTTTATTGATATTGACCGTCACTATGGTTTCGATTCTCTCGTCATCGATATAAGTGCCCAGTGAGCGCTTGCCGGGGTCCTGTTCGATAGGGCCATCGTGGGTGGCCTCCATAACAGTGCTGCAGCCACCGAGCAGTGCGGTTGCGGCAAGGGCAGAGAGAAGGCGTTTTCCCAAGGAAAGCTGGTTATTTTTCATGGTTCAGTCCTCGTAGCCACCAAAAAGGCTGCTGTCGATAAGATCACACAGGCAGAAAATAGTCAGAAGGTGCACCTGGTGTACCTCAGCTGCGACATCAGAGGGCACGCGCAGTTCAATATCGTGTGTATCGAGCAGGGCTGCGCAATCGCCGCCGTCGCCGCCGGTCAGCGCCAGTATGCCCATATCGCGATCCCGTGCAGCGCGCATGGCTTGCACCAGATTGGAATCGCGACCATCGCTGCTGATAATCACCAAAAGGTCACCGGGTTGCCCAAGGGCGCGCACCGGGTGGGCAAAGGTATCGGCACTGCTGTGATTTTGCGCAACGGTGCCCATAGAGACACCGTCACTGTTGAGAGCCATGGCTGGCAGACCCGGGCGTTCGCGCTGGAATCCGCCGGTAAGCTGCGAGCAGAAGCTCTGTGCCAGGGCGCCGCTGACCCCATTGCCGCAGAGCAGCACCTTGCTCTCTGCCAGCAGTGTGTGCACCACCATCTCACTGGCTTCCGCAATCAAAGGCGCCAGTATTTCACCGGCGTTCATGGTGGCTTCCAGGCTGTGGTGAAAAAGGGTTACGACTCGCTGTTCCATTGTGTCCTTAATACTGGCGAACTGGGGTTCGCCATACTTGGCAAGGTAAATCTCGGTTTTGCCTCAAGCTTCGAAGGCGTTTTTAATCCACTGAATGTTTTGCGCATCGCCCTCTATAGCAAGGACATCGAAGCGGCAGGGACAGTCCAGTTTGTGTTGTTGCAAATAGCCGTGGGCGGTGGCGAGCAGTTTCTGTTGCTTGCGAATATCCACACTGGCTCCGGCCCCGCCGAAACGGTTGTTGCGGCGGAAACGCACCTCCACAAACACTACAGTATCGCTTTCACGGGCGATAAGGTCTATCTCTCCGTGACGACTGCGGTAATTTCGCTCGATCAGGGAAAGCCCGGCACGCTGTAAATAGCGTGCCGCGGCGTCTTCCATGTGGGCGCCGACACTTCCCGCAGAGCCTTTAAAAAGTTTCACTATTTTCCGGCTGCAGGCTGGTTTGACGGGAAGGCAGCAGGGGTTCCATGGTGGTAACCGGCACCGGGATGCCTTTTTCAATTTGTGCCCACATCTGCTCTCGCACTACGCGGCCATCCGCGCTCAGGCTCAAGGCGCCGGTGAGGCCGTAGATCTTTTGCTCGGGGAACTGGCGCAACATGGGTAGGCGGGGATAGAGGCGGAAAGCATCGGCACCCAGGGCGTAAAGGCGGGCGAAAGCCGGCGGTGGGGCCGCCTGCTCTGCGATATCCCGCTTGGTCTCACTGTCTTCAAACAGCCAGGGCAGCGCAGTAAAGCGCACACCGTTGATATCGCGATCGCGATTTGGGTTGGCCTGGCCGGCAAACACATGGGACGTGGCATAGACCGGTAGATCGCCGGCATAGTAGTAGGTCAACATCGGGTTGAGTTGCCGCGCCTGTTGCGGCAGGGCGGTAACGAAGACCATATCGACATCACCGCGCCTGCGCGGAGTGAACTCCAATGGGGCGGACAGGCGTCCCTGCAAGGCCTTTTTTCGAGCCTTGCTGTCGGGAATCAGCAGGGCATCGCTGACCAGGTTGGCAAATTTACTGCTATTGGTGAAGGTTTTATTGATGCTTACAGAGCCGCCGAGCTGCTGCCATTCCTCCGCAAAGGTTTCGGCACCGCGCTGCCCCCAGCTGCTATCACTACTCAATACCATTGCCTGGCGGTGTCCCTGGCGGTAGGCGTGGCGAGCGATCTGGCGGGCTTCATCTTCGACGGCGAGGCCGAACTGAACCAGATCACCGGTCAGGCGACCCTGATCGCCGTAGTTAAGGGCGAGGGTGGGAACCGGCAGTTTTTCGGTGGCCAGAAGA
This sequence comes from Microbulbifer sp. THAF38, assembly GCF_009363535.1. Lineage (NCBI taxonomy): Bacteria > Pseudomonadati > Pseudomonadota > Gammaproteobacteria > Cellvibrionales > Microbulbiferaceae > Microbulbifer > Microbulbifer sp. THAF38. Next base: position 3,471,365 of record NZ_CP045369.1, on the reverse strand, counting down.
TTGGCAACCTTGCTTTTATCGAGCGGGCCGATAATGAATTGGGCTCCCGCATCCACCGCACTTTGATAAACCTCTTCGAAAGGTTGTTCGGTGCCGGTGTCGTACACCATGACACGGGGCGTTGCCGAACCGCCCTTCAGGGCGGTGTAGTGCGCGGCCATAAAGCCGTCGCGGATCGCGCGACCGGCACTGCCGAGTGAGCCGCTGAGGGGGAGCAATAGGGCGATGCTGTCGGCGCGCTGCGCCGCCAGGCGCTCCAGTAGTTGCAGTGCCTGGGGTGGATGGGAGTTGGCGCTGTGTGCCGGCCAGCGCTCGCGCCAGCGGCGGAGGGAGGTAAGTTGGGTGCTGATGTCGGCCTGGGTGTCGCGCCCGAGTAGAGCAAGCTGGTACCAGCCGCGCATTTGAGTGTCGCTGCTGTTATTGGCGCGTTGTTGCAGTTCGCTGGAGGGCAGCTGGGTGAGAAGTTGCCAGAAGCCGTTATTGTTCTCGGTGATGCTCTCATCAGATTTGGCCAGGAAGGAAATCTCGCGCCGCTCAGAAATAGCGCTATCTAAATCCCCCAGAAGCCCCCACAGATCGGCGCGCAAGTTGCGCAGCGGCAGGACTGTGTCCTGTGGTAGTCGCGGCCAGACGTCGTCGAGTCGCGGTGAGGTTGCCAGATCTAAAGCTTCGAAGAAATCGTCATTCTCGACTAGGAGATGGCCGTATACCTGGGCGTAGCTTGCAAAGAGGGTGTTATCGAGCTGTTCGGGATTTATTTTGGTTACCGCCTCTTTGGCCGTCTCTTTGTCGCCCAGCTCGTATAGAATAGCCGCCGCCTGCAGGCGCTGTTGATCCCTGGCGGGTGTCGGCAGAGTATCTGCGCGGCGCAACAAGCGCACGGCGTCGCCGCGGCTGACCTGTTGGCTCGCCGGATAAGTGGGCTGGTAGCCCCCGGGGCGTGAGGCCGGAGTCTGGCAGGCGGCCAGGGCCAATGTCAGGGCGGCGGCAGCCACGCTGGTGATCACAGTAGAGGTGCGCCGGGAAGAGGCGGACATATTCTTCTCCCGCAATATTTATATTTGGAGTGAACAGCTATGGGGCCGGATCAGGCGCTGCTATACATTGTTGCTACGCCCATCGGTAATTTGGCCGATATGGTACCGCGAGCGATTGAAGTTCTACAATGTGCCGATCTGGTTGCGGCAGAGGACACACGTCACAGTCAGAGACTCTTTTCCCATTTCAATATCGAAACGCCCCTGATGGCGTACCACGATCATTCCGATGACAAGCGCACCGGCCAGATACTACAGCGACTGGAGCAGGGGCAAACGGTAGCGCTGATCTCCGATGCCGGCACACCGCTGATATCCGACCCTGGTTATCGCTTAGTGCGCGAGGCGCGCGAGCGGGATATTCGCGTAGTGCCGATTCCCGGTGCCTGTGCTTTTGTCGCGGCGCTGAGCGCCGCCGGCCTGCCCAGTGATAGGTTTAGTTTTGAGGGTTTCCTGCCGGCCAAAGCCGGCCCCCGTGAGCGCGCACTGCAGGAGCTGGCGGGTGATAACCGCACTCTGGTTTTCTATGAGGCGCCCCACCGGGTCGCCGATACCTTGCAGGCTATGGCGGAGATCTTTGGTACCGAGCGCGAGGCAGTCATTGCCCGAGAGGTGAGCAAGGCCTTCGAGACTTTCCAGCTGATGCCCTTGGGAGAGTTGGTGGACTGGGTGCGTTCCGACAGCAATCAACAGCGTGGTGAAATTGTATTGCTGGTGCGCGGGGCTGAGCGTCGTCGCGACACTGAGTTGGACGCTGAGGCGCAGCGGGTGATGACTCTGCTGCTGGCAGAGTTACCGCCGAAAAAGGCCGCCGCCATTGCTGCGGAGATCACCGGTGTGAATAAAAAGACCCTGTATAACTGGAGCCTTCAGCAAAAATAAGGCGCGGTCTTTTACTGCTGAGGGAAAATGCCTGTTGCATTCCGGCTGTCGCCTCATTACTCTTCGCCGCGAGCTGGCCGGGCAATCGCTGTCGCCTTGTGCGATGGAGGAAAGTCCGGGCTCCATAGGGTGGAACGCCAGGTAACGCCTGGGGGGCGCGAGCCTACGGAAAGTGCAGCAGAGAGTAGACCGCCGATGGCCTCCCTCGATTTCGGTCCGGGGAAGCACAGGTAAGGGTGAAAGGGTGCGGTAAGAGCGCACCGCGCGACTGGTAACAGTTCGCGGCACGGTAAACCCCGTTCGGAGCAAGACCAAATAGGCCCTCTATAGGTGTGACCCGCACTGAGGGCGGGTAGGTCGCTTGAGGTGTCTGGTGACAGGCATCCCAGATGAATGGTTGTCCTCGACAGAACCCGGCTTACAGGCCAGCTCACATAATTCTAAAGCCCGGCATCCGCCGGGCTTTTTATTTTGCTCCCTCTAACTCAGCAGAGCTTCCTTGGCGGCGAATAGAACGGATCCGGCTCCATTTTTGACCGTGGCGCGCTTACTGGTGGAATGGCGGCTAGTTTAATATGGTCGATTATTTTGTAAGTGAGCGCTCGCACTATTTTGTTGCTTTGTGACAGTGATTTTTGTGCCAATACTCCCATCTGGCCTGCAGACCCCGAATTTACTGGGGTTTGTGCCGACTTTGCGGTCGATTTCCTTGACTTTGTGTCGACCAGTTTTATAGTGTCGAAAGTGGGGAAAAGTGGAAATTCGTGGAACTTTGTGGTTTATTCGTCGCCGGTAAGTGGGTATTTACACAGCGCGGCGTAAATTTGAATTTTTCCCGCTATCGGCCTGTTGGAAAAGGGCTTGTCGCGACTAGCGCACAGCAGAGCGAGTGAACTCACAAAGTGTATTTGGGCAGCCATGCAATCAATATGGACGCCAAGGGGCGTCTGGCGATACCGGCAAGGGTCCGTGACCGCTTGCTGGAGGAGTGCGCCGGTTGCCTGGTGGTCACAGCTCACACTGAAGAGCGCTGTCTGCTGGTTTACCCGGCGCCACAGTGGCAGCAAATTTTGCCTAAAGTGGAAGCCCTTCCCAGCTTCAACAAGGTGGCGCGTCGGGCCCAGCGGCTTTTGATCGGGTATGCCTGTGAGCTGCAGGTGGATGGCAACGGCCGCGTATTGATTCCCCCCACCCTGCGCGAATATGCGGGGCTGGAGAAAAAACTGATGCTCGTGGGGCAGGGCAAGAAATTAGAACTTTGGAGCGAGGAACGCTGGATGTCCTGGCTCGATGATAGTGAAGACGAGGAGGGAATGCCCGAGGAAATGGCTTCCCTCTCTTTATAAGGAGTACACCGGGTGTCTCAAGAATTGCATCGCAGTGTGTTGTTGCGCGAGGCCGTGGACGCTCTGGTAACTGACCCGGAAGGTTTCTATGTAGATGGAACCTTTGGCCGCGGCGGACACAGTGCCGCGATCCTCGAACAGTTGGGCCCCAAAGGGCAATTGTTGGCTGTGGATAAAGACCCCCAGGCGATTGACTATGCGCAGCAGCGCTTTGCCGGTGAATCGCGGTTTTCTATTTGGCACGGCTCCTTTGCCGATATGGATCTCGCCGTTGGCGAGAGGACGGGAAGTGTCAACGGAATCCTGCTGGACTTAGGGGTTTCATCGCCCCAGTTGGACCAGGCTGAGCGCGGCTTTAGCTTTATGCAGGACGGGCCACTGGATATGCGCATGGATACCAGCCGGGGTATCAGTGCCGCACAGTGGGTGAATAGCGAAGCCGAAGACGAAATGGCTCGGGTATTCAAAGAGTATGGTGAAGAGCGTTTCGCGCGGCGAATGGCCGCTGCCATCGTTCGCCGCCGTGTCGAGAAACCGTTCGAGCGCACCCTGGATTTTGCTGAGGTGGTCAAGGCGGCCAACCCGGCTTGGGAAAAGGGTAAGCACCCGGCGACCCGGGTCTTTCAAGCGATTCGTATTCATGTAAATGGCGAGCTGGATGATCTGCAGAGTACTTTGGAAAAATCTCTACAGTTGCTGGCGCCGGGAGGGCGGCTGGTGATTATCAGCTTCCACTCCCTGGAAGATCGTATGGTCAAGCGCTTTATCCGCGAAAAGGAGCGCGGGCCAAAATTGCCCCGCGGGCTTCCGGTGATGGATAGCCAGATCGCTAAGCCCTTGCGCTCACTGGGTAAAGCGATCAAGGCCAACACCGTTGAGGTGGATGAAAACCTACGCTCGCGCAGTGCGGTAATGCGGGTTGCTGAAAAGTTGGGTGAGAGTTGATCCGGTGCCTATCAGGTCGCTTCTCGGCATAGCTGTGCTCTGGCTGGGAGCAATCGCTTCGGCTTTGGCAGTGGTGTATTCGACCCAGCGCAGCAGGGAGCTGACTGCGGAGCTGGGCCGGGCACAGAAGACGCGCGATGAATTGCGCTATGAGCAGGAGCGTCTATTGCTGGAGCGGGGAGCCTGGTCCGCTTATAGCCGTGTGGAAAAAGTGGCGAGGGAAGAATTAAAAATGCATATGCCGAGCCCCTCGGAGCAGGTATTGGTTCCGGCGGAGTAGGGTTGGGGATAGGGCTCGGGCGAAAGTAGCTCAGTGGTCCTTTTATTTATACATTTTTTGTTCGTTTTATGCGGAATCGGTGCGCGCTTAAAGTTGAGTATGGCGACACGAAATAATCATAAGAAATGGTGTGCTGGAACGCTTTTGGGGGTGCTGGGCAAGCATCCCCGCTAAGAGGTTGGCCCTCAGGATGACAATATAACGCCAATTGGAAAATTATGGGCGCAGTTAAGAAAAAGCAAGTTCAACCGGGAATCGCTCGCTGGCGCTTTGTGCTGGTGGCGGCCCTGCTGTGCCTGCTCGCCCTGGTATTGGTGTCGCATTTAGCCCGATTACAGGTCGTGCCCGCGGCGGAGCGGGGTTACCGATTCCTGCAGGATCAGGGCCGCGCACGGACTATTCGCACCGAAGAAATTGCCGCGTACCGAGGTTCGATTGTTGATCGCAACGGTGAATTGCTGGCGGTTAGCACCCCGGTGCACAGTCTCTGGGCCAATCCCAAACTGCTGCGTGAAAGTAATTCTGAACAGATAAGCCAACTCGCTAAAGCGCTGGAGATAAAAGCGGGTAAGTTGGCCGCGCGTCTGGAAAAATATCGCAATAAAGAGTTTATGTATCTGCGCCGCCACCTGACCCCAGAGCAGGCGGAACGGGTGCTGTCCCTCGATCTAGCTGGTGTCTACAGCAAAAAAGAATACCGCCGTTTTTATCCTGCTGGTGAAGTGGTCGCTCAGTTACTGGGCTTTACCAATATCGATGATCGCGGCCAGGAGGGCATTGAGCTCGCCTACGACAGTTGGCTGTCTGGTGAGCCCGGAGCACAGCAGGTGGTCAAGGACTTGAAAGGCCGGACCGTGCAGGAGTTGGCTATTCAGCGCGAGGCTCAGCCCGGTCAGGAGTTGCGACTGTCGATTGATATGCGCCTGCAATATCTCGCCTACCGGGAATTAAAGCGTGCTGTAGCAGAAAACGGTGCCGCCTCCGGTTTTATGGTCATTCTGGATACCCACAGTGGGGATGTCCTCGCCATGGCCAACCAGCCTTCTTTTAACCCCAATAACCGCAAGGGGGTCAAAGCTGCGGCTATGCGCAATCGCGCTTTGATAGACCAGTTCGAGCCGGGTTCCACGGTAAAGCCCCTAACAGTATTGGCGGCTTTGGAGAGCGGTCGCTATAAGCCGAGTACCCAGATAGATACCAGCCCGGGTTATATCCGTGTGCCCGGTAAAACCCTGGTTGATCCAGTCAACTACGGAAAATTAGACCTAACCAGCATCATTACCAAGTCCAGCCAGGTGGGTATTACAAAAATTGCCCTGGATTTGGAACCAAATACGCTGCGGGAACTCTTTTACCGCTTGGGCCTGGGGGAGGCAGTTGGTAGTGGTTTTCCTGGCGAAACTCCAGGAATCCTGCCCAGCCGCAGTCGCTGGCACCCAATCGAGCGGGCCAATTTTGCCTTCGGCTACGGTTTAACAGTGAATGGGGTGCAGCTCGCCCAGGCCTACAGCGTGTTGGCCAATGGGGGGCTCAAGCGCCCGGTTTCCTTGATTTTATCGGGTGATCAGCCCGATACGGAAACCCAGCGGGTAGTCGAGGGGCCTCTGGTTAAAGATGTGACTGCAATGCTGGAGACGGTAATTGGCAAGCGTGGTACTGGCCGTCAGGCAGCCGTTGAGGGCTATCGTGTGGCTGGCAAGACCGGCACCGTGCACAAGGTTGGTAGTGGAGGCTATGCCGATAATCGCTACCGCTCAGTATTTGCGGGTTTTATTCCCGCGGACAAGCCGCGCCTTGCTGCGGTTGTAGTAATAGACGATCCCAGTCACGCCAAGTACTACGGCGGTGAAGTGGCAGCGCCGGTATTTGGCGCTGTGATGTCTGGGGCTATGCGCCTGCTGCAGGTACCGCCAGATCTCAAGGAGTCGGCGGAACGGCAACTGGCCGCGCAGTTAAGCGAAAGGGGTTCAAAATCGTGACTCAGCGCGAACATTCTTTTATTTCCCTGCAGGAATTGGTACCCGGATATGCGGGTATTCCCGATGTGCCTGTAAGTGGTGTGGCTTTGGATAGTCGCAAGGTGAAAACCGGCGATGCGTTTATGGCATTGCGTGGCTCTGTTGTGGATGGGCGTGAATATATTGATGCCGCAATAGAAGCAGGCGCCGCCGTAGTGTTGGCTGATGGGGACAAGCTGGAGTGCAAAACCCACAGGGATATTCTGGTGGTGACTGTGCCCGGACTTGCCAAACGTGTGGGGGAAATCGCCGCGCGCTTTCACGGCAATCCCAGTGGAAAAATGCACTTGGTGGGCGTCACCGGCACCAATGGTAAAACCACATGTGCCTATCTCACTTCGCAGTTGTTGGCTCGGCACTTCGGCAGTGCCGCCCTGATCGGCACTATCGGTAATGGCATCTGGAACCAGGGAGCGATCGAGCTTCAAGAGACCGGCCTTACCACTCCCGACCCCGTCCGTTTGCAAGAAGACTTTGCCGGTTTTTGCCAGCGCGGAGTAGGCGCTGCGGCGATGGAAGTTTCTTCCCATGCCCTGTCGCAGGGACGGGTGCACGGCCTTATTTTTGATACTGCAATTTTTACCAATCTTTCCCGCGATCACCTGGATTATCATGGCAACATGGCCGCCTACGGGGCAGCCAAAGAGAAGTTATTTGGTCTGCCAAAATTAAAGCGCGGCATTATTAACCTGGATGATCCCTTCGGAGCGCAACTGGCGGAGCGCTGCAGGTTACGCGGCTTGCGTGTATTGACTTATGGTTTGCAGGCTGGCGATTTGCACGTGACAGATTTGCGCCGTCACGAAAAAGGGTTTTCTGTTCAGCTCAGCTCCCCATGGGGCAGCGGTGAACTCAATGCGTCCCTGATCGGCGACTTCAATATTTACAATGCCCTCGCAGTCGTGGCCGCCGCTGCTTCGGCGGGCATGCCGTTCAATGAAATCCTCGCGGCTTTTCCCTCCATTCAAGCGGTCCCCGGGCGCATGGAGCGGGTGCAGGTTGAGGATGCGGATGAGGTGGGTGTGCTGGTCGATTATGCCCACACTCCAGATGCCCTGCGCGCGGCACTCGCCGCTGCACGGCCTTATTGCCGCGGCAAATTGTGGTGTGTGTTTGGCTGTGGTGGCGATCGCGATACCGGCAAGCGCGCCTCAATGGGGCGTATAGCTTCGGAAATGGCCGACCGCGCCATTGTCACTAGCGATAATCCGCGTAGTGAAGAGCCGCAAAAAATTATCGACGATATCCTCGAAGGTGCCGCCAGTAATATCGAAGTGGAAATTGATAGAGCCAAGGCTATTGGCCAGGCAGTAGCTGCCGCTCAACCGGGAGACATAGTGCTGATTGCCGGTAAAGGCCATGAGGATTACCAGATTATTGGCAGTGAAAAAATTCACTTTTGCGATCGCGAGCAGGCCGCTGCTGCGCTGCTCCGACGTATGGGTAAGTCCCTTAAGGTTGAAGGAATAAAGGGGGAAGCCCAGTGATCGGAGCGCTGAGTTTAAAACAATTACAGGAACGCTTCGGTGGCGAGTTGGTCAATGGCTCGGTGGAGTTTTCCGAGGTGTGTACAGACACTCGCAAGTTAAATTCCCAAGCGTTGTTTGTTGCATTGGTGGGTGACAATTTCGATGCCCATGATTTTGTTGGCGAATTGGATGGGCAGGCTCTTGGCTTAGTTGTGGATCGGGAGGTACCGGGCTGCAGCCTGCCTCAGTGGCGGGTAGAGGATACCACCATGGCACTCGGCCAGATTGGTCTCCTGTGCCGTGAGCAGTTCAGCGGGCGAGTGATTGCGATTACCGGTTCCTGTGGCAAAACCACAGTCAAGGAAATGCTGTCGGCGATATTTTGCCAGCGTCACACACCCTGTGTGACTAAGGGCAACCTAAATAACCAGTATGGCCTGCCGATAACACTTTTTAGTCTCGGTAAAGAACACGATGTACTGATTCTGGAAATGGGCGCTAATGGGCCGGACGATATTGCTTATCTATGCAGTATCGGTAAACCGCAAATCAGTGCCGTCAACAATGTCATGGCCGCGCACGTCGAGGGATTTGGTTCTATTGATGCGATCGCCAAGGCCAAGGGGCAAATCTATACCGGCTTGGATATTGGCGGTACCGCAATTATCAATGCCGATGACAATTACGCAGACTATTGGCGCGGACGCATGCCCGAAGGCGTGCGCACTCTAGAGGTAGGCCTTGCCAGCCAGTGTGAGATCTATGCGGAAAATATTGCGCTGGACGAGAGTGGTTGTGCTGGATTTGATTTGGTGATCGAAGGGCTTGCCCATCCCCTGCAACTTCAACTTTTGGGTGAGCACAATGTGCACAATGCCCTGGTAGCGGCAGCCTGTGCTTTTGCTGCGGGAATATCGGCAACAGAAATTGTTCAGGGGCTTTCCAACCTGAGAGTTGTCGACGGTCGCTTGCAGGAACAACGCGGCATTGGTGGGGCTACGATTATTGACGATAGCTACAACGCGAATCCGGGTTCTGTGGGGGCGGCTATCGAGCTATTGGCGCAGCGATCGGGTAAGCGAATCCTGGTGCTCGGGGATATGGCTGAACTGGGCCCTGATGCCGAGGATATGCACCGAGGTGTCGGGGACCTGGCGCGGGAGCGCGGCCTCGATGCGCTATTTACTCTGGGCCCATTGGGCACTGCCGCCAGCTTGGCATTTAACCAGGGACATAATGCGCCCCTGCAAAATTATCGGGAACGGGAGCCGCTGATTGCGGCCTTGTCCCAGGAATTAGATAACAACACCACCGTATTGGTGAAGGGTTCTCGTAGTGCCCGTATGGAACTGGTCGCTCAGGCCCTGCTTGGCAACAGCAGAGGGGAGTCGTAATGCTGCTTTGGCTGGCGGAATTATTACAACAACATGTGAGCACCTTCTCGGTGTTCAACTATTTAACCGTTCGCGCAATTCTTGCGGCCCTAACCGCGCTGGGGATTTCCTTGCTCGTTGGCCCGCGCATGATCAACTGGTTGAACCACTTACAGGTAGGCCAGGCGATCCGCGACGATGGTCCGGAAACCCACTTGAGTAAATCCGGTACGCCCACAATGGGCGGTACCCTGATTCTTGCTTCAATTTTTGCTTCAGCGCTACTGTGGTCCGACCTTGGCAATCGCTACGTTTGGGTCACATTACTGGTGACTTTTGTCTTCGGCGCGGTAGGTTTTGTTGATGACTATAAAAAAGTTGTTCACAAAAACCCCCGCGGTCTCATTGCGCGTTGGAAATATTTTTGGCAGTCCATTGCCGGTCTGGGTGCGGCCATTTATTTATTTATGAGTGCGACCAGCCCGGCGGAAACCCAGTTCTTTGTGCCTTTCTTTAAGGATGTCGCTATTAACCTGGGGCCGGTCACTTTTATTTTGCTGACCTATTTCGTAGTGGTGGGCTCCAGTAATGCGGTAAACCTGACCGATGGCCTCGATGGCTTGGCAATTATGCCCACGGTGATGGTAGGCGGAGCATTGGGCATTATCGCTTATTTGTCTGGGCACGCGGAATTTGCCGATTATCTGCATATCCCTGCAATCGCTGGTGCCGGGGAACTTGCCGTATTTTGTGCCGCTTTGTGTGGCGCCGGCCTTGGTTTCCTGTGGTTTAACACCTATCCGGCCCAGGTATTTATGGGAGATGTGGGTGCTCTGGCACTGGGGGCGGCACTGGGTATTATCGCGGTGATCACCCGCCACGAAATTGTGCTGTTTATTATGGGTGGCGTATTCGTGATGGAGACCGTCTCGGTAATCTTGCAAGTAGCGTCCTTCAAATTAACTGGCAAGCGTATTTTCCGCATGGCGCCGCTACATCACCATTTTGAATTGAAAGGTTGGCCCGAGCCGCGGGTAATTGTTCGTTTTTGGATTATTACCGTAATTCTGGTTTTGGCTGGACTGGCAACCCTGAAACTCCGATAAAAAACAATGAGTCTGATCGCGACCTCATCGCAGCATAAAGTGGTAATTGGACTGGGTGCTACCGGGCAATCGGTGGTGCGCTACCTGCTGCGTCACGGTCATACCCCGGTAGTGGTGGATAGTCGTGATAACCCACCGGGGCTTGCGGATTTTCAGAGGGAATTTCCCCAGGTTGCTGTGGAAACCGGGCCCCTGCGAGCGAATACCCTGCTTGCGGCCAGTCTGATTATTGCCAGCCCAGGTGTGCCCTTGGCGGAACCGCTTCTGCAGCAGGCGATTGCTGAAGGTATTCCTGTGGTGGGGGATATCGAATTGTTTGCCCAGGCTCTACAGCGTAAGCAGTCTAAAGCGAAGCTTGCGGCGATTACCGGCTCCAATGGCAAAAGTACGGTCACCACACTACTTGGCAAAATGGCTGAAGCCGCCGGTGTTTCTGTGCGGGTGGGCGGCAATATCGGCGTGCCGGTGCTCGATTTATTGGATGATCCCTTGCCAGAATTGTTTGTTTTGGAGCTTTCCAGTTTCCAGCTAGAGACGACCAACTCCCTCGCTCCGACAGTGGCCACTGTTTTGAATATGAGCGCGGACCATATGGACCGCTACCCCAGTATGCTGGAGTACCACCGAGCTAAACAGCGGATCTACCGCGGTGCGGAAGTCTTCGTGGTCAATCGTGAGGACCCTCTGAGTCAGGGGCCTTTATCAAGAGAGAGACGAGAGTGGACTTTTGGCCTGGACCGGCCCGATCTCAAGCAGTTTGGTGTGCGCACTTTTGAAGGGCGTGACTGGTTAGCCCAGGGCAATGAGAATTTATTGCCGGTCGATGAGCTGGCGATGGTTGGGAAACACAATATTGCCAACGCCCTGGCTACCTTGGCGATGGGCAGTGTAGTGGGTCTGCCAATGGACGCCATGCTCTCGGTCCTGCGTAGCTTTCCAGGATTGGCTCACCGCTGTGAGCGCGTGGCGGATTTGCACGGTGTTATCTATGTCAATGATTCCAAGGGCACCAATGTCGGCGCGACTCAGGCCGCACTGAATGGGTTGGCTACCTCAACCCGCAAAATAGTTTTGATTGCTGGTGGGGACGGTAAAGGTGCGGACTTCTCCGCCCTGAAGAAAAGCGCAAGCGCCCTGCGCGCAATGGTTTCAATCGGTGTCGATGGAGACAAAATTGCGCGGGTGTTTGCCGAACAGTGCCCAACACTCAGAGCTGATTCCATGGCGGATGCTGTCAGTAAGGCCAGCACCTTGGCTCATAGCGGGGACTATATATTGCTGTCTCCAGCCTGTGCCAGCTTTGACATGTATCGCAATTTTGAAGCGCGCGGTGAAGACTTTCGCAAAATCGTAACGATTTTGTGCGAGGGCTCAGGGGAGGAGCAATGAGTGAATTGCCCTCCCTGAATTCTAGACGTGATTTTCTCGATGCTCTTTTGCCATTTAGTGTATTGGCACTGGTGAGCATTGGGGTTGTGATGGTGGCTTCGGCCTCAATTGCATTCGCTACAGATATTTATGGAGATCCCTGGTATTTCCTGAAGCGCCATTTGGCGTTTTTGTCGATTGGCGCAATGGCGGCACTGCTGGTGAGCCAAATTCCCCTGGCTATTTGGTCGCGGCTGTCCTGGCCACTACTACTGTTTTCCTGCCTGTTATTGGTGGTGGTGTTGGTGCCGGGTATTGGACGAGAGGTGAATGGCAGTCGGCGCTGGTTAATGTTTGCGGGAATCACCATCCAGCCTGCAGAGGTAGCCAAGTTTTGTATGTTGGTATTTTTTGCCAGCTTTTTAACTCGGCGTAGCAAGCAGTTGCATCACTGGAGCAGCTTTATGGTGCCGGTGGTCATTCTCGCTGTGGTCGCTTTATTGCTGTTGTTGCAGCCGGATTTTGGCTCAGTGGTAGTGCTATCCGGTACGGTGCTGGCGATGGTGTTTCTAGGGGGCGCGCGTTTGCCGCACACCTTTTTACTTGTGGTGGCAGCGGCCTGTGGTTTAGCACTGATGGCATTGATGAGCCCCTATCGCTTGCAACGGCTTTTGACGTTTTTAGACCCCTGGGGGGACCAGTTTGCCAGCGGCTATCAGCTGACCCAGTCACTGATCGCATTTGGCCGCGGTGAATGGTTTGGAGTTGGTCTGGGTAACAGTGTGCAAAAACTGTTTTACCTGCCCGAGGCACATACCGACTTTATTTTTGCCATCCTCGCCGAGGAGTGGGGCATGTTTGGTGGCTTGGTTGTTGTTGGGCTGTTTGTGATGCTGACTTGCTCATTGCTGCGCTTGGTACGTGAGGCCTTGGCACAGCAGAAATTTTTTGCTGCCTTGCTGGCATTTGGCATGGCGGTGCAGATCGCGGGGCAGGCTTTTGTGAATATGGGCGTGGCTTCAGGTTTGTTGCCTACCAAAGGGTTGACTCTGCCGTTTGTTAGTTCCGGCGGTAGTAGTTTAATTATTTGCTGCGCTCTGTTGGGGTTGGCCCTGAGAGTCCGCACTGAGCTGCGTGGCCCAATTGAAGGCAAAGAGGAAACCCCAGGCCTGTTTGCGCAGTTGCCAATATTTACCCGGCGCCGTGTCAGCGCCGGTATCGGCGGTGGGGAGGTGCTTTGATGTCCCATAAAGAACAAATATTTGCCGGTAAGAAGTTTCTACTTATGGCCGGTGGCACCGGCGGTCATGTATTCCCGGCACTGGCCGTGGCAAAGGCTTTGCAAGAATATGGCGCTGATGTCGAGTGGCTCGGCACCCAGCGCGGTATTGAAGCGCGTTTAATTCCCGAGGCCAATATTCCTCTGCACTGTATTAGCGTGGAGGGTGTTCGCGGCAAGGGCAAATTGGCCCTGCTCAAAGCGCCTGTGCAGGTTTTACGCGCGGTGGCTCAGGCCCGTGCCGTAGTGAAGGCGGTAGCGCCGGATGCGGTGCTTGGGTTTGGTGGCTTTGCCACCGGTCCCGGTGGTGTGGCAGCGCGGCTCAGTGGAATTCCACTGATTATCCACGAACAGAATGCAGTTGCCGGCACTACTAATCGCTTGCTCGCACGTATCGCCAGTCAGGTGCTGGAAGCTTTTCCCAGCAGCTTGCCCGGCGCCAAGCAGGTTGGAAATCCCGTGCGTACCGAAATTGCGAACCTCTCGGAGCCCCAGTTGCGCATTGGTAGTGAGAAACCTCTGCGCTTGTTGGTGCTCGGCGGCAGTCTCGGCGCTGTAGCAATTAATGAACTAGTACCTAAAGCCATCGCTTTATTACCGCTATCCCTGCGACCGAAAGTGGTCCATCAGGCGGGAGAGCGCCATATAGCGTTGGCTCGTGAAGCCTATCAGGCCGCTGGGGTAGAGGCCGAAGTTGTGCCTTTTATCGCAAATATGGCCGATGCCTACAGCGCTGCAGATTTGATTATTTGCCGCTCCGGTGCATTGACGGTTTCGGAAATCGCTGCCGCTGGTGTGGGCGCAATTATGGTGCCTTTTCCGTTTGCTATTGATGATCATCAAACACGCAACGGTGAATGGCTACAGAGTGCTGGTGGTGCTGTAGTCGTTCAGCAGAGTGACATGGATGCGCAGAGCTTGTCGGAGCTACTGCATAAACTGCTCTCCGATCCGCAAGCGCTATTAAATATGGCGAAAGCTGCGCGCAGTGTGGCAAAGGTCGATGCAACCGAGCAGGTGATTGGTGCCTGCGTTGAACAGCTGGCCCTTGCCAGATAACAAATACAACACGAGTGGATCAAGGTTAGAAAGTATGGCTTCTGAGCGTACCAAGTTGGAAAAAAGTTACGCTGTACCGACGATGCGCCGCATTCGTCGCATCCACTTCATTGGTGTTGGCGGTGCGGGCATGAGTGGTATTGCCGAAGTACTGCAGAACCAGGGATACGAGGTTTCTGGCTCCGATCTTCGCGAGTCGACCGTTACAGATCGACTGCAAAAGCTGGGTGTGAAAGTGCAAATTGGACACAGCGCGGAAAATATTCGCGGTGTCGATGTGGTTGTGAATTCCTCCGCAGTGCATGGCGATAACCCCGAGCTGGTCGCAGCCCATGAAAACCGTATCCCGGTTGTCCGTCGTGCAGAGATGCTTGGCGAGCTGATGCGTTACCGTTATGGCATCGCCGTCGCTGGTACACATGGTAAGACCACAACCACGAGCCTGATCGCCTCAATTTTTGCTGCGGATAAAAAAGATCCCACTTTTGTGATTGGTGGATTGGTTAACTCGGCCGGCGCCAATGCTGCACTAGGGGAGAGCCGTTATCTGATTGCCGAGGCGGATGAGAGTGATGCGTCTTTTATTCACCTTCAACCGATGGTGACGGTGATTACGAATATCGATGCGGACCATATGGAGACCTATGGTGGGGACTTCGAGAAGGTTAAGCAAATCTTTATTGATTTTGTTCACAACCTGCCTTTTTATGGTCTCGCCGTGGTCTGTGGTGATGATGCCAATGTGCTGGAAGTGATACCGAAGTTTTCCCGCCCTGTGCTGACCTATGGGTTTGCCGAGGGCAATGATTTTCGCATCGTCGAGGTGAAGCAAGAGCCTTTACGCAGTCACTTTAAGGTGCAGCGCCCGGCGGGTGACCTGCTGGAGGTCTCGGTAAATACTCCAGGTATTCACAATGTACTGAACGCTACCGCGGCCATTGCTGTCGCCACCGATGAAGGCATTGGCGATGAAGCGATTCAAAAAGGTTTACAAGGTTTTCAAGGGGTGGGTCGTCGTTTCCAGATTTATGGGGATTTCTCTATTAGTGACGACAGTAACGCAGAAAAAGTGATGTTGGTGGACGATTATGGCCACCACCCACGTGAAGTGGCGGCAACTATCAGAACTGTGCGCGATGGCTGGCCCGAGCGGCGCTTGGTGATGGTTTATCAGCCCCATCGCTATACACGAACCCGAGATTTGTTTGAGGATTTCGTTCAGGTTCTGTCCGAAGTGGACAAATTAATTTTGTTGGATGTGTACAGTGCCGGCGAGGCGCCGATAGCTGGGGCTGATGGACGAACGTTGGCGCGCAGCTTGCGCAATAGGGGCCAAGTTGATCCGATTTTTGTCGAGACTGTTGATCAGGTTCCACCTATCTTGGCTGATCTTTTGGAGCCAGGTGATGTGGTACTGACTCAGGGAGCTGGCAATGTTGGTGCTCTTTCACAAAGGCTGGCAGAGTGGCGCCTAGGTGAGAAAGACCTTGAGGCTTGAGTGTAAGTGAGGTCCACACAGAAAAAAAATGTGAGAGCTAAGCAGGCCCAGGTTCGTGGAGCCCGCCCCCTCGGGCAAAGGCAGGAGGGCAGAATCCACTGGCGCCCCTGGTTACTTTCAATTGTTTTTCTGATCTTGTCCTTTGGGGTCGTTACAGGTGGTTATTGGCTTTGGCAGCGCCTGCCGGCAATTCAGCTCAGTAGGGTTGATGCGCTGGAGCAGGTGGAGGTCCGCGGAACTTTTAATGCAGTTACTGAAGAGCAGATAAAAGAAATTTTACTGCCGTATTTGCAAGCGGGTTTTTTTTCTGTTGATATCCGCGCGATGCGCACCGCATTGGTTGAGCAGCCGTGGATTACCAGGGTCTCCATAAGTCGCCGTTGGCCTAAAGGTGTTGTTGTTGAAGTCACCGAGGCGCAGCCACTTGCAGTCTGGGGACATGATCGTTTGCTGGTTGCCAGCGGTGCACTGCTGCCACGACCGGCGCAAATGCAGGTAGGTACGCTACCTGAGCTTGCTGGAGATGAAGAGTTGGTGGGGCAGATCATGTCCCAGTACCAAGCGCTTGCGGGGCTTTTGACCACGCGAGATATGGAAGTAAAACGGTTGTCATTTGATGACCTGAGTGGCTGGCATCTGGAGTTAATGTCGGGAATTGAATTAAAACTCGGTCATGAGGCACTGTTGGAGCGAGTTAACCGCTTTCTCACTTTGAGTCGTGGACTACTCGAACCTTATTTACAAAAAGTAGCCGAGGTAGATACCCGTTACGGCAACGCGGTAGCGGTTCAATGGAAGAACGAGCAAGAGCAAACAGGGAAGCGGCAATAGCCGCAGTTGAAAATAAAGTTTAAAAGCGAAGGCGGTGGTTCGGTTGATAACTAATGAAAAACCGGGACATGGCCCAGCGAGGTTGGAACAAAAATGACACAAGTATCCGATCAGCGCATGATTGTTGGGCTGGATATCGGCACCTCTAAAGTAGTTGCCATCGTGGGTGAGGTATCTGCCAATGGGGATCTCAATATTGTCGGTATTGGCTCCCATCGCTCCACCGGAATGAAAAAAGGTGTGGTGGTAAATATTGAATCCACTGTGCAATCTATTCAGCGTGCCATAGAAGAAGCTGAATTAATGGCGGGATGTGAAATTCATTCTGTCTATGCCGGTATTGCGGGCAGCCATATTCGGAGCCTCAACTCTCACGGTATTGTGGCGATTAAAGATCGCGAGGTAACTCAGCAGGATTTGGACCGGGTAATCGATGCGGCTCGAGCGGTCGCCATTCCCGCAGACCAAAAAATTTTGCACACGCTGCCGCAAGAGTACCTGATCGACAATCAGGAGGGCGTAAAAGAGCCGTTGGGAATGTCCGGCGTGCGCCTGGAAGCGAAAGTGCATTTGGTCAGTGGTGCGGTCAATGCTGCACAAAATATTGAGAAATGCATCCGCCGCTGCGGTCTTGAAGTAGAGGATGTCATTCTCGAACAGCTGGCTTCCAGCTACGCAGTGCTGACTGAAGATGAAAAAGAGCTGGGTGTTTGTATGGTGGATATCGGTGGTGGCACCACCGATATCGCGGTATTTACCGGTGGTTCAATTCGTCACACTGGGGTGATTCCCATAGCTGGGGACCAGGTGACTAACGATATTGCGATGGCTTTGCGGACCCCGACACCGCACGCCGAAGATTTAAAAATAAAATATGCCTGTGCTTTGGCAAAGCTGGCACGGGAAGGTGAAACCATTAAAGTGCCGAGTGTGGGGGATCGGGAGCCCCGGGATTTATCTCGCCAGGCTCTGGCCGAAGTGGTAGAGCCTCGTTACGACGAGCTATTTACCCTGGTACAGGCGGAACTGCGTCGCAGTGGTTTTGAGGACCTGTGCGCAGCCGGTGTGGTTTTAACTGGGGGCTCTTCAAAAATGGAGGGTGCAGTTGAGCTGGCTGAGGAAATTTTCCATATGCCGGTGCGTCTCGCGGTACCTCAGGGAATTTCTGGGTTGACCGATATTGTGAGCAACCCAATTTATTCCACCGGAGTTGGATTATTGATGTACGCGATGCAACAGGAAGTGGTTACCGAAGGAAAAACCCAGCCTGCGCGCAACGATAATCAGTGGTGGGACAAAGTAAAGCACTGGTTTCGTGGAAATTTGTAATAGCATGCAACCAGAATTAGCCGTCCCATAAGGGATTTTTTTTAGGCGTGGCTGTAAAATTCGACATGAGCAAGAAAGGGGAACAGCGATGTTCGAGCTAGTTGATAGCGTACAGGATAAACCTGTCATCAAGGTAATAGGAGTCGGCGGCGGCGGTGGCAATGCTGTGAAGCATATGATTGCCAGTGACGTGGAAGGTGTGGATTTTATCTGCGCGAACACCGACGCTCAGGCGCTGAAAGATGTCGAAGCGCAAACAATCCTGCAGCTTGGCAACACCATTACCCGCGGTCTGGGTGCTGGGGCCAACCCTGATATTGGCCGTCAATCCGCTCTGGAGGACCGCGATCGCATCGCCGAAGTCTTGAACGGTGCTGATATGGTTTTCATCACCGCTGGTATGGGCGGTGGTACTGGCACGGGTGGTGCGCCGATTGTGGCTGAAATTGCCAAAGAGCTCGGCATCCTCACCGTAGCTGTTGTTACCCGTCCATTCAAAATTGAAGGTCGCAAGCGCACCGTGGTAGCCGAAGAGGGAATTCTCGAGCTGCGCGATAAAGTCGACTCTCTGATTACTATTCCCAACGATCGCCTGTTGGAAGTGCTGGGTAGTAAGATCACCATGAAGTCCGCCTATAAAGAGGCTGACAACGTGTTGCTCGGAGCGGTACAGGGTATTGCCGATCTGATGATCCGTCCTGGCATTATGAATGTGGACTTTGCCGATGTGCGCACGGTGATGTCTGAAATGGGTATGGCGATGATGGGCTCCGGCTCTGCTGTTGGTGAGAACCGTGCCCGTGAAGCGGCGGAGAAAGCTGTACGCAGCCCATTGTTGGATAACGTTAACCTTGCCGGTGCCCGCGGTATTCTGGTCAACATTATCACCGGTAGTGAAGAGGCTGGTTGTCAGGAGCTGACCCTGGGCGAATACTCCGAAGTTGGTGAGATCGTACAGGAAATCGCCTCTGATGAAGCCACTGTGGTTATTGGAACCGCAGTGGATGACAAGCTGGGTGATGAGATGCGGGTGACCGTTGTAGCCGCTGGCCTGGGTGAGGGAACCCCTGCGGTTCGACCAGCCAAGGTTGTGGATAACACACGTCGTCCGGAAGCGCGTGAAGTGCGTGAATCCCGCGATGTTCGTGAGAGCCGCGATATGCGCGATATGCGAGAAAGTCACGGAGCTTCGGGGCTGGCTTCTCGCGAGAGTGCTGCCGACACCCGCCCGCGGGTAGATGTCGAGCGTCCCAAGCGCCCAGCTCCGTCTCTGAACCCGGCAGATGCTGATATGGAATACCTGGATATTCCGGCATTCTTACGCCGTCAGGCAGACTGAGTGTAGCCGCCGCAGAGGCAGTACACTGCTCATGTCCACCCAACTTAAGGTTGGGTGTCGCCTCTGCGGTGCGGCTTATTGCAGCATCTTGGCTGGCCTCAGTTTAGCTCGCCTTAGCTTAGAGAGTTGAGCTCTGTGATAGTAAAGAGTTTGCCTTAGTCATGCAGTTGTCATCGGGCATTCGCTGAAGGCAATGAGAGTCAAGCAAAGTGACTGGTGGGTATAATTAACAATTTTTTACAGTGATCCTGGCGCTCGTAGTCTTAGAATACTGTATCTGCGACTGAGATGTGGCGCTCCAATCTTTTTTTAAACTATCCTTGGAAGGACGGTGGCGGTGTGTTGAGTTGACCACGCGCCCACAATTGGTATTGGCGTCGCAATTGTGCTAATATCGGCGGCTTGCTGCGCATTATGCGTAGACCACCGACTGGGAAAAGATAGTTTCATGATCAAACAGCGCACGCTTAAAAATGCTATTCGCGCCACTGGCGTAGGTCTGCACACTGGCAAAAAGGTCGTTCTGACCCTTAAGCCGGCTCCCGTAGACACCGGCATCGTGTTCCGTAGAACGGACTTGGATCCGGTGGTCGAAATTGAAGCCCGCGCAGAGAATGTGGGCGATACACTGCTTTCCACTACTCTGGTGAAGGACGATGTCCGCATTGCTACCGTTGAGCACTTGCTTTCGGCAATGGCTGGCCTTGGTATCGACAATGCGATTGTCGAGCTGTCCGCCCAGGAAGTGCCGATCATGGACGGCAGTGCCGGTCCTTTTGTATTCCTGATCCAGTCTGCCGGTATTCAGGAGCAATCCGCGCCGAAGAAATTCCTGCGTATCAAGAAGCCGATTACGGTGGAAGAGGGCGATAAAGTTGCCAGTTTCCTGCCGTTCAATGGTTTTAAGGTCTCCTTTACCATTGACTTTGACCACCCGGTATTCCAGGGGCGCAATCTGACCTCTTCCGTGGACTTCTCCAGCACCTCTTTTGTGAAAGAGGTGAGTCGCGCACGCACTTTCGGGTTTATGCACGAAATTGAATACCTGCGCTCTAAGGGCTTGGTTCAAGGCGGCTCCGTGGATAACGCTATCGTAATCGACCAGTATCGTATTTTGAACGAAGGTGGGTTGCGTTACGAAGACGAATTTGTGAAACACAAGATTCTCGATGCCATTGGTGACCTTTACCTGCTTGGCACCAGCCTGATTGGTGAGTTTAAAGCCTTTAAATCTGGCCACTCTCTGAACAATAAGTCCCTGCGTCATCTGATGACCCAGAAAGATGCCTGGGAAATGGTGACTTTCGAGGGGGAGCAAGAGGCTCCAATCTCCTACGTCAAGCCGATTTTGGCTGTTTAAATTCTGCAAGAAGCCGGCATTATACTGCCGGCTTTTTTACGTGACTGAATCACCAGAGAAGGTTGATGCAATTCTGGTAACCTTACTTTCTTCCGGATGTTTAGGTTTACCGCTCCATTAGTGTGAGGTACTGCACTGGAGTCTCGTCTCACTTATAGAGACAACAAAACTACAAAATATCGAATTTCTCCTGCTTGTTATGAAAGTAATACTGGTCAATGAGCGTGGCGCCACCCGCAGCTTCAACTTTGGTGGACTGAGCAAGGCACTACTGAGCTTGTGCCTGTTGGGTCTCCCGGTTGGTGCTTTTTTCCTGGGCGCCAATCTGCCTGTGACCAAAACCGATTTGTTCGATGCTCGCACGGCCAAGGCGTGGGAACGTGCTCTGCGTAAGCAGCAGCAGGAAATTGATGAGGCCGACCGTGAGGCTCACGAGCAACTCGCCGCGCTTACAGTAAAGCTGGCCGAGTTGCAGGCCCGTCTAACACGCCTGGATGCCGTGGGTGAGCGTCTTACCGCAGCGGCTAACCTCGACGAGGGTGAATTCGAATTCAGCGCTGCCCCCGCGGTGGGGGGGCCGGAAGATCCCGGTATCGCTGGGGCTTCAGAGCTGCCTTACCAGCCTCCTGAATTTCTTGAAGTGATTGGTGAATTGTCCCACAAGGTGGACGATCGCCAGATGCAGCTGAACACCCTCGAATCCCTGATGGCGAATCTGCAGCTTGAAGATGAGCAGTTTATCGCCGGGCGCCCGATCACTAAAGGCTGGATGTCCTCCCGTTACGGTTATCGCACCGATCCCTTCACCGGACGTCGCACTTGGCATAAAGGTGTCGACTTTGCTGGCAAGATGGGTTCAGACGTAGTATCCGTTGCCGCAGGGGTAGTTACCTGGGCCGATGAGCGCCACGGCTACGGACAACTGGTGGAAATTAACCATGGCAATGGTTATTCCACCCGCTACGGCCACAACAGTGAACTCAATGTTGGCCTCGGTGATGTGGTTAAAAAAGGCCAGGTAATTGCTCAGATGGGCTCCAGTGGACGCTCTACTGGCCCTCATGTGCACTTCGAAATCTTCAAGAATAATCGCACCGTCGACCCGGCCAGCTACATCCGCCGCACAGGCAGATAACAACTATTCTTCCCTTACGCGCAAATGCTGGCAGCTTGGCATAAGAGTTGCCAGCGCTTGCGCCTTCCTGTTTACTTGCACCCCTCGCATAAAGGAGTGTCGGTGCAATATCTGCCCAGCATTAGCGCCGACAGCGCACATAAGATAAGTGGTTTCTAGATAATGATTGGCAAACTGATTAAATCGGTCTTTGGTACAAAAAATGACCGCGAGCTGAAGCGCATGCGACGCATCGTGGAGAAAGTCAACGCGCTGGAAGAGGATTTCCAGAAGCTGGACGATGCAGCTCTTCGCGCCAAAACAGAAGAGTTTAAAAAGCGTATTGCAGATGGTGAGACTCTGGACCAGCTGCTGCCTGAAGCATTCGCGGTAGTGCGTGAAGCTGGTCGTCGTACACTGGGTATGCGCCACTTCGATGTACAGCTGATTGGGGGTATGACGCTGCACGAAGGTCGCATCGCTGAAATGCGTACCGGTGAAGGTAAAACCCTGGTGGCGACATTGCCGGCCTACTTGAACGCCCTGGAAGGTAAGGGTGTGCATATTGTGACGGTCAACGATTACCTGGCATCGCGGGATGCCAACTGGATGCGCCCGGTTTATGAATTCCTCGGTTTGACGGTGGGAGTGATTGTTTCCCAGCAGCATCCGGACGATAAGAAGGCCGCCTATCAGGCTGATATCACCTACGGCACCAACAATGAATTCGGTTTCGACTACCTGCGTGACAATATGGTGTTGCGCAAGGAAGATCGCACCCAGCGCCCGCAAAACTTCGCCATCGTGGATGAGGTGGACTCCATCCTGATCGATGAAGCGCGTACCCCGCTAATTATTTCCGGTGCAGCAGAAGATTCCTCTCACTTGTACCTGGCCATGAACAAGCTGATTCCGCAGCTCGAACGTGCCGAGGAAGGCGGTGAGGGACACTATACGGTTGATGAGAAGACCCGTCAGGTAGAGTTGACTGAGCAGGGTCACCAGCTGGTGGAGGAGCTGTTGTCCCGCAGCGGCCTGATGAAGGAAGACCAGTCCCTGTATGCGCCCGGTAACCTGGGTCTGTTACACCATGTACACGCTGCGCTGCGTGCCCAGGTGCTATTTAACCGGGATGTGGACTATATCGTGCAAAATGGCCAGGTCGTGCTGATCGATGAGCACACCGGCCGCACCATGCCTGGCCGTCGTCTGTCTGAAGGTTTGCACCAGGCTTTGGAAGCTAAGGAAAATGTTCAGATCCAGAGTGAGAGTCAGACGCTGGCTTCCACTACTTTCCAAAACCTGTTCCGTTTCTATCCGAAGCTTTCCGGTATGACCGGTACCGCTGATACCGAGGCGTTTGAATTCCAGCAGATTTATGGTCTGGATGTGGTGGTGATCCCCACCAATAAAGATATTCAGCGGGATGACCTCAACGATCTGGTCTACCTGAGCAAAGAAGAGAAGATGGAAGCCATTATTGAGGACATTAAGTTCTGCCGTGAAAAGCAGGCGCCGATCCTCGTGGGTACCGCTTCTATCGAGACTTCCGAAGAAATGTCGCACATGCTGCAGAAGGCGGGTATCCAGCACCAGGTGCTAAACGCCAAGTACCATGAACGCGAAGCGCATATCATTGCTCAGGCTGGTCGCCCCGGTACGGTCACCATCGCCACCAATATGGCTGGTCGTGGTACCGATATTGTGCTGGGTGGTAACTGGGAAGCCGAAGCGGAAGCTCTGGCCCAGGAAAAAGGCAGCGCCTTGAGTGAGGCGGAAGTAGCCAAGGTGAAAGAGGGGTGGAAGAAGCGCCACGAGCAGGTGATCGAAGCTGGCGGCTTGCACATTATCGGCACCGAGCGCCACGAATCCCGTCGTATCGATAACCAGTTGCGTGGCCGTGCCGGGCGCCAGGGCGACCCGGGTGTAACTCGTTTCTACCTGTCTTTAGAAGATAACCTGATGCGTATCTTCGCCTCTGACCGGGTGAAGAATTTTATGCAGATGCTAGGAATGGAGCGCGGTGAAGCTATCGAGCACCGCATGGTGTCCAATGCGATTGAGAAAGCCCAGCGCCGCGTGGAAGGGCGCAACTTCGATATCCGCAAACAATTGCTGGAATACGATGATGTGGCCAACGATCAGCGTCAGGTGATTTACAGTCAGCGCAATGAGCTGCTTGAAGCCGATCAGATCAGCGATACCATCAACGCGATTCGCGAAGACGTTGTGAATGAAATTATCTCGGCTTCAGTCCCGCCACAGAGTGTTGAGGAGCAGTGGGATATCCCGGCGCTGGAGCAGCAGCTGGCCGGTGAGCTGGGCATTGAGCTGCCTATCCAAAAATGGCTGGATGAAGACCGCAACCTGCACGAGGAAACGCTGCGCGAGAAGGTTGTTGCCGAAGCGCAAGCCGCTTACGCCACCAAGGTGGAGCGTATCAGTGAATCCTCCGGCGACGCCAACCTGATGCCCACCGTGGAGCGTCAGATCATGTTGCAGGTGTTGGATCAGCTGTGGAAGGAGCACCTTTCCAGCATGGATCACCTGAGAGCGGGTATTGGCTTGCGCGCTTACGCCAACAAGAACCCCAAGCAGGAGTTCAAGCGTGAGTCATTCCACCTGTTCCAAAGCATGTTGGAAAACCTTAAGCACGAAGTGGTGCGCATTCTCGCCCATGTGGAACCCATGACTCGCGAGCAAATGGACGAACTGGAGCAGCGCCGTTTGGAAGAGCAGCGCAAGCAACAGTTGGAGCTTCAGCACGCCGAGGCCTCGGCTCTCCCAGAGAGTGAACCTCAGCAGCAGGCGGCCCCGGCTCCAGAGCGCCGCGGACCCAAGGTTGGCCGCAATGACCCATGCCCCTGTGGTTCCGGCAAGAAGTACAAGCAGTGCCACGGCAAGCTGGCCTCCTCTACCCAGAGCTGATAACTCTCTGATCGGAATTGCTCTAACAAGAAATACCCCGCTTTACGCGGGGTATTTTTTCACTCTGATGAAAAATATTCTGCGGATTTATGTGGTTGGCCCGCATTAAGTGCGGATAATTCTTGCCTCAGTGGGGCCAGAATCTAATAATGACGCTTTTCTACCTAAGGCTAGCTTTTATTAAAGCAGCCGAAGCTGGTGCTTAAGTTGAACCGTTATGCCTGAATCACTACTTCCTCCTGTAAAAGGGGTTCGCCTTGCCAGTGTACCCGCCAAGATCAAAGACTGGTCCCGTGATGACCTGTTGTTAATAGAGGTCGCCGAAGGTGCATCGGTGTCGGCCACCTTTACCCAGAACAGCTTTTGCGCCGCACCGGTATTGGTAGCCAAAGAGCATATCGGACAGGGAAATATCCGTGCCCTGCTGGTGAACGCAGGTAATGCCAACGCGGCCACTGGTGAGCGCGGTCTAAGCGACGCCAGGGCCTGCTGCGCGGCAGTGGCCGAAGCGGTGAGTGTTCGTGCAGAGCGGGTATTGCCTTTTAGTACCGGCGTTATCGGCGAGCATCTACCCTTGCAGCGATTACTGGATGCCATCCCCACAGCTGCGACTGAGCTTATCGAAAGCGGATGGGGGCGGGCGGCAAAAGCCATTATGACTACTGATACCCGCCCGAAAACCGCCAAGCGTCTCCTGAATATAGGCGGTGAAGAAATTACGGTCGTGGGGATCGCCAAGGGTTCCGGCATGATTCAGCCAAATATGGCGACCATGCTCGCCTATGTCGCTACCGATGCCAGTATCGCGCAGCCATTGCTGGATCGAATGGTGAAGGAGGCCGTTAATGCTTCCTTTAATCGTGTCAGCGTGGATGGTGATACCTCAACCAATGATGCCTGCGTGCTGATTGCCAGCGGAGTGACGGGCAAGCCTATAAATAGTCCCACTGACGAGGGTTACAGCGAATTGATGCAAGCCATCACTCAGGTGCATATCGAGCTGGCCAAGGAGGTGGTTAGGGACGGAGAAGGGGCCACTAAATTTGTCACTGTGCAGGTGGAGGGGGCAGAGAGTAGTGACGAGGCTCTTAGAGTCGCCTTCGAGGTGGGTAACTCTCCCCTGGTAAAGACTGCGCTCTACGCTTCAGACCCTAACTGGGGTCGCTTGGTGATGGCGATTGGTAATGCACTGCCGAACGGCTTGGATACCGGCAAGGTCAATATTTATCTGGACACCGTACAAGTCGTGGAGGCCGGAGGCCGCTTTGCTAACTACCGGGAAGAGCAGGGCGAACAGGTGTTTTCTCAGTCTGAGTTTACCATTCGCATAGAACTGGGCCGCGGTAACGCCCGCGAGCATATTTGGACCTGTGACTTCTCTCATGAGTATGTCACGATTAACGCCGAATACCGCACCTGAGGAGTTGTTGTGAGCCGTGTGATTCATGTTGCTGTTGGTATTGTCCGTCGCAGCGACGGCAAAATTTTAATTGCCCGACGCCCCGATCATTTGCATATGGGGGGGCGCTGGGAGTTCCCTGGTGGCAAGGTGGAGGCTGGGGAAAGCGTACAGCAGGCTCTCACCCGTGAGTTGCGCGAAGAAGTTGCGATTGAAGTGCAACAGCTACAGCCTCTGCTGAAAATTCAGCATGACTATGCAGAAAAAACCGTACTTCTCGATACCTGGCAGGTAACGGCATTTACAGGTGAGGCCCAGGGACGCGAAGGGCAGGAGACTGCCTGGGTGGCGGTAAAGGAGCTAAAGAATTATCAGTTCCCAGATGCCAACCAGGCGATTATTGAGGCCATCGAGGCTGTGGAAGTTTAAATCGAGCGCGCCTATGTAAAGTTTTGGCAGAGTCTTGTGCATAGGCTGCAATCATAGATCTGGACTTAATGGCGCTGCTTGCTCGGGTCCAGGTCGTCACTCAATACATCATCGTAGATAGGCTCACCCGGAATCTTGTGTCCCTCACTGGCCCACTCCCCCAGATCAATTAACTTACAGCGCTCGCTGCAAAAAGGCTTGAAGGGAAACTTATCGCTCCACTCGATGGGCTTTTTGCAGGTGGGGCAATTTAGCGTCGGGGCTTCTTTGGGTTTCGACATAGTGGGTTTAGGTACAACTTTTTCGATGTGATAGTTAGTGTCTGAGCAGGCTACTTTTAAAGCATAGAGTCGCGCTAAGGCTTCGCCAATTGCAAATACTTCTGGTGTAGGGCTTCTATTTGGCTGCGCAACTCCACCAAGCCCGAGGTATTGTCCAGCACATCATCGGCCTTGGCCAGGCGTTCCTGCCTGCTGAGTTGTGCTGCCATGATTTTGCGGATCTGTTCCGGGTGATTGACATCCCTAGCGCTGGCCCGCTCTAATTGTAAACTTTCCGGCAAGTCCACAACGCAGATTCTATCTACCAACTCATACTGGCCGGACTCGATGAGTAGTGGCGACTCCAGTATCGCGTAGGGGCTGGTGCTTTTTTCCAGGGAGTTGATAATCTCCTCGCGAATTAGTGGGTGTAGTAGCCCCTCTAACCAGGTCCGCTCCTCAGAATTATTAAATATTAAGGCACGTAGCTGCGCCCGGTCCAGCTCACCACTTTCAAGCAAGATATTCGCTCCGAAATGCTGAGCAATCTGCTCTAGCGCAGGCCTACCTGGTTGTACGACCACCCGGGCGGCCCAGTCCGCATCCACCACATGAATACCCAGTTCGCGGAAGTATCCAGCGGCAGCCGACTTGCCACTGCCTATGCCTCCAGTTAAGCCTACTCGGAACAATGGGTTACCTCCCTGGAAAAATAACTTGGGGCCAAAAACAAGAAACCCGGCAATTTAGTAGCCGGGTTAATGGTAATTCACTTGCTTTACAAAGGGTAATTGGATTGTAAAATAATCAGATAGCTCTGGTTGACTACAGACCGGAAAAGTTCAGGTACCAACCGACAATCTGCTCACCCCACAGCATGGCAATCCAGCCGGCACCTGCCAAGTAAGGGCCAAAGGCAATCGGCAGATTGCGATCTCGCCCAACTGCCAGGCTCCAGGTTATACCGGCAATAGCGCCCACAGCAGCAGAGAGCAGAATTACCAAAGGCAGCATCTGCCAGCCAAACCAAGCACCGATAGCTGCGAGTATCTTGAAATCTCCAGCTCCCATCCCCTCTTTACCGGTAACCAGCTTGAAGATATGAAATACCAGCCACAAAGAAAGATAACCGGCAATAGCCCCAATAACGGCATCTTGCGGCGGAACAAAAATACCCCACAGGTTTATCAGTAGGCCGCCCCAGAGTAGAGGTAAGGTAATACTGTCTGGTAATAACTGCTTATCGAAGTCGATACCAGTAAGTGCCACCAAGGCCCAGGTAAAGACACAGCCAGCCAGTGCCTGCCAGGTAAAGCCCAACTGCCAAACCACTACCGCGGTGAGAATGCCAGTAGCCAGCTCAACGAAAGGGTAACGCATGGGAATGGGCGTGCCGCAAGAACCACATTTACCACGCAAAAGTAGATAACTGATTACAGGAATATTTTGCCAGGGTTTAATCTCGGTTTTGCATTTAGGGCAGTGTGAGTTGGGTAGTACCAGGTTAAAGGGTTTATCCAGCTCTTTCTGTTCCAAAAGGTCTGGTTTTGTATTGAAGTAGCTATAAAAATCCCGCTTGTATTCCCGCTCCATCATTACAGGCAGGCGCAGGATAACCACATTGAGGAAGCTGCCTATGACTAGGCCTAAAATAAAAGCGCTGCCTATTAGCAGCGCTGGATATGAAAATAAATATTCTGGCATTATTTTTTATACAACTTGGCCCAGCTGGAAGATGGGTAGGTACATTGCAATCATCAGGCCGCCCACCAGGATACCGAGTACGGCCATAATCATGGGCTCCAAAAGGGTGGTAAGGTTATCTACCATATTGTCTACCGCTTCTTCGTAATAATCTGCTGCCTTTCCCAGCATCTCATCCAATGCGCCGGACTCTTCACCGATTGCTGTCATCTGCACCAGCATAGCTGGGTATAGCCCAGACGTACGTAGTGCGGTGTTGAGGGGAATTCCTGTTGCTACAGCGTCCCTAACTTTTAAGGTTGCTTCCTGATAAATAGTATTTCCTGTTGCTCCGGCCACTGACTTCAGCGCATCAATCAGTGGGACACCCGCTGCGAAGGTTGTAGAGAGAGTTCTAGCAAAGCGTGCGACAATGGAGTTATAAGTGATCTGTCCTAAGATTGGAATTTTTAATATCAATCGATCAAAAAAATCGGCGACATTTTTATTTCGTTTT
Source organism: Microbulbifer sp. THAF38 (assembly GCF_009363535.1). Lineage (NCBI taxonomy): Bacteria > Pseudomonadati > Pseudomonadota > Gammaproteobacteria > Cellvibrionales > Microbulbiferaceae > Microbulbifer > Microbulbifer sp. THAF38. The sequence continues at coordinate 3,442,516 of NZ_CP045369.1, read as the reverse complement.
TTGGCTTCAATAGTGCCGCCAATACTTATAACCGTCGCTAATAATGCGAAAAACCAATTGGCTTGCATCCATTCTGACATACTTACAACTAATAGTGTAAAGGCTGGCAGGTCTGCACCAAAGCCGGAGAATGTTTGGGCAAATTGAGGAACAACTTTAATCAGTAGAATAGAAGTAACAATAATAGCTACAACGATAACAGCAATAGGATAGGTCATCGCTTTCTTAATTTTAGCTTTAAGTGACTCCGTTTTTTCTTTATAAGTGGCAATCCTATCTAGCATTGTTTCAAGTGCCCCGGATTGTTCACCGGAAGCGACTAGGTTGCAAAATAGATTATCAAAGTAAAGAGGATGTTTTCGAAGGGCATCGGCAAAGGCAGTGCCTGAAGCAACTTCGTCTCGAATTTTAAAAATAAGTTCTTTAACTCCTTGGTTGTCTAAGCCATCGGCGACAATTTCAAAGCTTTGCACTAAAGGAACCCCAGCTTTCATCATGGTAGCCATCTGCCTGGTAAATAGGGCAATATCTGCGGGTTTAACTTTTTTCTTGCCTCCCCCAAATAAAGGTTTGGGCTTTTTCTGGACGCGATTAGCAATAATCCCCTGTTTGCGCAGCTGGGCCTTCACCAGCGCTGGACTGGTGCCATTAATTTCTCCCTGAACCTTGGCTCCTTTGCTATCCACCCCTTTGTAGATATATGGGACTGCTGTGGCGTTGGCCATAAGTGTTTTCCTACTCTGTCTTTACTATCAACGGTTTCTTACTTATCTGCAGCGTTGATGTTTTTACCTGTAAATACTGAAGCTTGTGCCTAGTCTGGTACTGATTAATTGTGTACTGAGAGCTAATCTTTAGTTACCCGGTTTGCCTCTTCGAGACTGGTTATTCCCATTACTACTTTGCGTAAAGCGGAGGTTCTTAAATTGTTAAAGCCTTCTTCTCTAGCTTTATCAGCGATCTGAATCGAGTTGCCGCCTTCCATTATAATTCTTGAGATACCGTCGGTAATGCGAACCACTTCATACACACCCACACGCCCCTTATAGCCCTTGGAGCAATGCTCGCATCCAACCGGCTGATAGATGCTCCACTCACTCTGGGGGATAGTAACGTTACTAAAGCCCTCAGCCTCAAGTACTTCGCTGGGTAGATTTACAGGCTTCTTGCACTCGTTGCATAAGCGCCGCGCAAGGCGTTGGGCAATAATCACACTGACCGAGGTGGCAATATTAAAAGTAGGTACCCCCATATTCATTAGGCGTGTTAGGGTCTCGGGTGCTGAATTTGTATGCAGTGTGGATAGCACTAGGTGTCCGGTTTGTGCTGCTTTAATAGCGATTTCTGCTGTCTCCAAATCCCGTATTTCCCCCACCATTACGATGTCTGGGTCTTGTCGTAGGAATGAGCGCAATGCCTCGGCAAAGTTGAGGCCCACCTTATTGGATACGTTGACCTGGTTGATGCCCTCCAGATTGATTTCTACAGGGTCTTCAGCAGTGGATATATTGCGTTCAGGCGTATTGAGAATATTGAGGCCTGTATATAATGAGACAGTCTTACCGGAGCCGGTAGGGCCTGTTACCAGGATCATCCCTTGTGGTTGGGCCAGTGCATCCATATAGATTTTTTTCTGTTCATCCTCATAGCCAAGAGCATCAATGCCCAGCTTGGCAGAGGAGGGATCCAGTATGCGCAATACAATCTTTTCTCCCCACAAGGTCGGTAGGCTATTTACACGAAAATCAATTGCCTTGGTTTTGGAGAGCTTCATTTTAATGCGACCATCCTGCGGCACTCGCTTTTCGGAAATATCCATCCTGGACATTACTTTTAGGCGAGCTGAAAGTCGGCTGGCTAATTGGATTGGAGGCTTGGCAATTTCGTGTAGTACACCATCGGTTCGGAAGCGTACCCTGTAAGATTTTTCATAGGGTTCAAAGTGAATATCAGAGGCATTTGTACGAATTGCGTCCAATAGAACTTTATTAACGAATCGAACAACCGGCGCTTCATCTCCACCTAGTTCACCGTCATTGCTGGTATCTGGCTCATTATCGTCGATATCTAGCCCGTCCAGTTCTTCATCGTCAACACCCCCTAGCCCAGCACTCATATCATCGTTTTGAGATAGATAGCTTTCGATAGCTTTGCCGAGCTTATCGGCTTCAACTAGAACTGCATCAGTGTTTAGGCCAGTGCTGAAATTGATTTCATCTAAGGCGGCGAGATTGGTTGGGTCTGCTACGGCAACAAAGAGACGACCGCCTCGCTTGTAAAGCGGTAGCGTAAAATGTTTGCTGATCAGTTTTTCATCAATGATATCTTTTGGAATCAGCTCAAAGTTATAGCTTCCTAACTCAAAAAGGGGGGTGCCAAAAGCAAGGGAGGCGATGTTGGCAAGCTCTTTTGCTGAGACCAGTTTGGCCTCAATTACATGTTGGGCGAAAGTTTGATTTTCTCTACGAGCAGCTTTGATTGCCGAAATTGCTGTTGCTTCATTAAGCACCTGGTCTGCAACCAAGCGTTTTGCCAAGCCGCTAAGAGGGGAAGTTGTCATGGATTGGAGTGCCAAATAGTGTTATTGCAGAGTTTACGCCTACATATCTTTATATCTTTTGGGGCTGAGCTGGATCACTGCTGATAGCATAGCCCAAGTAAATATAACGAATTAGCCGAAGTGAGCCAAATCAGAAGTTCGCGAATGTGGTTAGCATCATTGGAGAGATCTATTTTGACAATTTTTGTCACTCTTTGGAGGGGCGTGTCATATAGTGTTGTCTGAGAGCACCTGTGCGGTTAGTGGAGTGACTAACTTCTCAATCGTGGTGGCTATGACATTCGGCAGCTTGCAAGAATTGGCACAAACCTTGTATCGTATTCTCTGATTTCCTCACAGGATGCTTTTCCTCACGGAATTCATATTTATTTAAGTCTGTATGGAGACGGTTACAATGAAAAAGCAACAGGGTTTTACTCTTATTGAATTGATGATTGTAGTGGCAATCATTGGTATTTTGGCTGCCGTTGCGCTGCCTGCTTATGAAAACTACCAGAAGTCCGCGCGTGCTGTAGGTATGACTGCTGCAGCGGGCGCCTTCCAGACAGCGGTGAATGTAGCAGTGCAAACTGGTGAGATTACTGCTGTGGCAGATATTGATGGTGGCCCTGGCATTCCTGCTGCTGGTGACTTAGACAATGATCAAAACATTGCCTCTGCAGCAATTGACGCTGCTTCTGGTGCTTTAACCTTGACCGGTAGTGCAGCTCAGGGTGGTCTGGTTCTAACCCTGACCCCCACTATTGCCAACAACGCAGTAACCTGGGCTTACTCTGGATCATGTGTAGACGACAAACTGTGTAAAGGTTTCTATTAAGTCTTAGCCTGAAACCGAGTTTAGTGTTTTATTTAAGGGCCATGCGTTAGCGTGGCCTTTTTTTTGCACTTATGTATTCAAAGTGAGTGGTTGCCAACCTCTAATCTACCGATTGCCTAAGTTGCGTTATAGTCTTAGTTACCTCACTTGCAAGGCTTGTTTCTCTAAAAAGTCGAGGGGCTGATCTTGGCGAAAATTCCTAATGATTTGTCCTAAGTCTATATCCGCCTGTTTTTTCGTAGATGCTTTTCAATAGGTGGCAATATATTTATTGCTGCCACTGAGGTTAGCTAATTGAGGTCAGCAGCTAATAACTACAAGTACTCTTCCTTTTTCCATAAATGTTCGGTCTTAATTAATCGTCCCAAACACTGATATAAAAAAGTTAGAGGCGTAAGATTGCAATATTTCGCCATTCCGGCTGGAGTCAGGATTTCAGGGGTTGAGAGTTAACTATAAAAATTATTTCCCAGCTTGCGATCCTGAAAAAAACAACAAAGTTCGCCTTGGAAAAATAGTTTGTACTCACTGCTTTCTAACTTGCGTGGACGAGTCCGCAGCCAGTTGCGGCTGAGCGCTTTAATGGGCTTAGTTGGTTAGTCCTTAGAATTACCCTCAATGAACAGGTGTCCGCGATTTACCAAGCCTGCTTTGACGGCTAGCCCTCTTTAAGGGCAATTCCTGAGATAGCCTGGCGACCAAGGCGGCCTTTTAACTTGTCTAAAAGTTGTTGGCTGCGATGGGCTTGGTTGTCACTTCCAAATAAATCATTGGCCACTAACTCTTTCTTTAGTGGCACCAGTTGGTTGCAGTTTAAGCTTATCGACTGTACGGGATGCTTTAAGGGCAACTTTCCCACTCGCAGCTTGGTTAGGGCTATCAGGCGCTGGGGCTCTAACTGTGGGGTCGATATTTCTACAGTTATTGTCTCGGTATTACCCTGGCCAAAGTCCAGTTGCCAGTGCAATTGCTGGGTGTGGAGTTGCCGTCGTTGCATTTGTGAATAGAGTTCTCGCAGTAATCGCCGGATAGGGAAAAGCAGTTGTTCGCTGCTATTCAGCGGGGTGGGGAAAAATAATTCGCTGGTAAATTGTGCTGTCGGTTGATAGTGACAAACTGAGTCCCGGCGGCTGCCATTGAGGCGGGCCAGGTAGTCGACAAATGAGCGCCCAAAACGAGAGCCCACCTCTGACAAGGGGATGGCGAGTAGTTGGCTGACTCTTTTTAGGTCGCAAGCGTAGAGTTTGGAAATGGTTTTATTATCGCAGTCGAGTAATTTGCTTGGAGCCAAACTTATCCACTGTTTCCACTGCTGGGGGCTGGGTGGGGTACATGTCTGTAAAAGCCACTGGCGGTGCTCTGCTAATTGGCTCAGCAGGCGTGCGGCACTGGGGCTGTGGCTGAGCCCCATTATGCTATCAATCCCCATCAGCTTAAGCTCACTGCGGAGCTGTTCTATCAATGCTTTGAAGCCGCCGTTAGCCGTCAAGCAGCCGCTCAACTCTAGATAAAGGAGAGCTGCTGTGCTTTCCCCGCTGCTTGCGGGTTTCGCCGGCTGGAGCGAGACGACCGGTGTAAAACTGTAGCCCCACTGGGCCAGTTGCTGCAACTGTAGTTGTTCTCGTTGGGCATCGCGGTTTAATAACTGTAGATCAGCGCAGAGATTACATGCGGTTGTGATGTTCAGGCCGTTCACAATTCCACACTGGGCTGCGGCCAGGTTATGCTCGATAACCAGCTGCTTTTCAACGACGACTTGCGGAGTCGAGTTCTCTGCCTGCGCGCGAGTAAGCACCTCCAGGGGGAGTTTGGGGAACTGCATACAGAGCCAGAGCATAGGATAACCTGATTAGTGTAGTGGTTGGTCGCGGAGGACCAGTCTCGCACGCCTGGCTAAATAGAGATTCTGACCACGGGCACCCCCGAGCTGCTTCAGGAGTTTGAGAGCCAACTGCCCATCAGATTTGAGCTGCACACGTAGGCTGGCTGGTGAAGGGTTGGCAGATTCGCTTTGCGGGCGAAACAGGAAGTGCAGGCAGCCGCTTTCTTCGGCGGATTGCTGCAGGCGCTGTAGCTCTCGATAACTCATCGACTGATTGCCCTGCCAGCTCAAAACCGCACTACAGCCACCGGATTGTAGAGATTGCTCTATGGCCCAGAGGCAGTCTCGTTTGTCGCGGGGGTGGACTAACAACAGGTGCTCCAGCTGGACGCCATACTGGGTAAGCTCTGTGGCGCAGGGAGTAAGCGGGGGTTTGATTAGAATCACCATCTCTCCCTTTTGTGTCAGCTGAGCCAGGATGGGTAGTAGGAGGCTCAGCTCGTTGGAGTTTGCCTGGCCTACAAGCAATTCAGTAGTAGCACCGCGCGGCCAGCCGTGGTCTTTGAGTAGGGCGTCCAAGCTAGCAAAACCGGTGGCTGCGCCTGGGCTCTGGGGTTCATTGGCTGCCTGGGAGACTTCCCTGTCTCTAAAGTGTCGCAGTTGGATTGAGGGGTTGGTTTGGCAGTCCAACTGATTGTTTTGTAAGGAATTTTTAGCTCTATTCACATTGCTACCCCGCATTCTTGTCTCGGTCTTCTATCGGATCTAGCTAGATAACTGTATGTACATACAGCTATTTGTGAATTTATACAGTAGTCGTTGGTTGACGACAAGGTCGAAAGGCGTCGATTGGCACTTTTTTGCACAGCACAAACCCGCTATGATTCCGCCTCTTTTATCGAGTACCTATCTCGAGCATCTATCTATTGTTTTCAGGGGGACGGAGTGAGTATCAAGTCCGATAAGTGGATTCGCCGCATGGCAGAGCAGCACGGCATGATTGAGCCTTTTGAGCCGGGCCAGGTGCGCCATGGCAATGATGGCGAGCGACTCATCTCCTATGGTACGTCTAGTTACGGTTACGATGTGCGCTGTGCCGGTGAGTTTAAGATCTTCACCAATGTGCACTCTGCCACGGTGGACCCCAAGACCTTCGATGAGAACAGCTTTGTCGATGTGGAAGGGGAGTACTGTATTATCCCGCCGAACTCCTTTGCCCTGGCGCGCACTGTGGAGTATTTCCGTATTCCACGCTCGGTACTGACCATCTGCCTGGGCAAATCCACTTACGCGCGCTGTGGCATTATCGTCAATGTAACGCCGTTGGAGCCGGAGTGGGAAGGGCATGTGACCCTTGAGTTTTCAAACACCACCAACTTACCGGCGAAGATCTACGCCAATGAAGGTATCGCGCAGATGCTGTTTTTCGAGTCCGATGAGGTTTGTGACGTGTCCTACGCAGATCGCGGTGGTAAGTACCAGGGTCAGCGTGGCGTGACCCTCCCTCGTACCTGAATCAGGGTGATTGCGCAGCCCTAACACATGAGTGATGTATCCAATAGCCAGCTGCCTGAGTGTGTTGATGTATTGATCATCGGCGCCGGGGCGGCGGGTTTGATGTGCGCGGCTACAGCCGGCCAGCGCGGCCGCAGCGTGCTGGTACTGGATCATGCCAATAAGGTTGGCAAGAAGATCCTGATGTCCGGCGGTGGCCGCTGTAACTTTACCAACCTCTATACCAGTGCGGAAAATTTCTACAGCCGCAATCCCCACTTTTGTAAGTCTGCCCTGGCGCGTTATAGCCAATGGGATTTTATTGCATTGGTGGAAAAGCATGGGGTCCCCTACCACGAGAAAACCCTGGGCCAGCTGTTTTGCGATAACAAGTCCAAGGATATTCTCGATCTGTTACTGGCTGAATGCCGTGCGGCTAAGGCTCAGATCCGTACCCGCTGTGCCATCTCAGCAATAGAGTCGGGGCAGGGCGGTTATTGGGTGAAAACCAGTCTGGGGGCGGTGCGCTGTGAATCTTTGGTGGTAGCTACGGGTGGGCTGTCGATTCCCACCATGGGAGCCACAGGTTTTGGCTACGAAATCGCTCGTCAGTTTGGGCTCAATATCATTCCCACCCGTGCGGCCCTGGTGCCTTTTACCCAGCATAAGCGCCAGTTGGAAAGGCAAGATAGTCTGCCCGGTAGTGCCCTGGCCGTAACGGCATCCTGTGGTGAGGGCAGCTTTCACGAACAGATGCTGTTTACGCATCGAGGGTTGAGTGGGCCCGCGGTGTTGCAAATATCCAGCCACTGGCGCGAAGGCGAAAAAGTAACTTTTGATCTGGCCCCGGATCGTGATTTGGCGGATTGGCTGCAACAGCGCCGTTGCGAGAGCCCGGAGATTCACTTGCACAGTGTATTGGCCGAGGTTTGGACTAAGAAGCTGGTGCAGTTTTTCTTGCAGCGGCAGCATATCGACAGCCGCCCCCTCAAGCAGTTTACTGACGTAGAGTTGCAGGAACTCGGCGCCAAGTTGCAGACCTGGACACTGGTTCCCGCTGGCACTGAAGGCTATCGCACTGCGGAAGTGACTCTCGGTGGTGTAGATACCGATCAGATTTCTTCACGCACTATGGAGTGTAAAACTCAACCGGGACTGTATTTTGTCGGCGAAGTACTCGATGTGACCGGCTGGTTGGGTGGCTTTAATTTTCAGTGGGCTTGGGCTTCTGGGCGTGCGGCGGGGGAGGTCGCCTGATATGGTGTGCCGGTACAATAAAGTTTGAACACTGTAGAAAAAGTTTGAACACTGAATAATAAAGTTTGAACACTAATTATAAAGTGTGAATATTGCCACATCTGCGAGTGCACTCAGCGGGAGAGGTAGTCGTGCAGCCTATGCAGCAGGAATAAATGAGGATGAATATAACAATATATCCTTCGTTACTAGTTCAAAATCGATAACAAACCAAATCTTATATATAGATATTAAGTGCAAACTGTTGATTTGAATGCCACCTTTTAAGGCCTTCCGTATTTTAAGCCAAGCTCAGAAGTTGTGTAAGGCTTTATATGGCTCACAAAATACTCATTAAATGAGTCATAGAGCCTATTTCTATGACTCACAAAATACCCATTAAATGAGTCATAGAGCCTATTTCTATGACTCATAGTAGATTTACTTTGGCTGAAAATTTTATGAGATATTTTCTTTTTATAAGAAATTATCAAGACAATCCTTAAATCATATAACATAAAAAAATCAGATTTATAATAGGTAGAAACACTCTACGGTTTAGGCGTAGCGGTCCTACGAATTTGTAAGATCTGCTAAATTTCATAATGTTTGAATAAGGATGAACACAACCACTTAAATATGACCTCAGTATGTATACTATAGATACCGGATTAATAAATCTTACAGACCTAAGATGTTAATGCTTTAGTCATAAATCAGATTGGGGTGAAAAGTTTTGGCGCGACACAGAAGGTTAGAGAGGCTAACTGATTTTCAAAGAGCTCTGAAAAACAAGTATGGGCTGGGAGCTGGAGAAGAATACAAACCCTGGCTGAGAGTTCAGGATGTTAAATCTAAGGGAAATAGTGGAAAAATTCAGGGTATTAAAGTTAATAGAGAGCATCATACCCTCTCAGAAAACGAAAGCTGTCTCTTCTATCTGGTTGAAAACTGTGATTCAGTAATCGATATAAGGGAACAGTTTCCCCTTCTCCCCCTAGACTTTTCTATCAAGATTGCAAAGAATCTAGATATAAATCATCCAAAAGTGCCTGGTTCTGGATCATACAATGTCATGACTACAGACTTTGTTTTGACTTGCACAGATAAACACGACTTTTGGTATGAGGCTATCTCTGTTAAATCAGCCCAAGAACTATCAATAAAGCGTACAGCTGAAAAATTAGAAATTGAACGTATTTGGTGGGAGCTTCTGGGGGTAAATTTCCATATATATACTATGAATGAAATATCGGTTATTCAATCTAAAAATATTCAGTGGTTTACCTCTGCATATAGACAAGGACGTAGATTTAAGGAAAGTATAGAAAAGCAAGCCATAAAGACATTACATGTCGGGATCAATTTGATCGAAGATATATGCAATGGATTCTGTAAAAATGTAGATGTTAAGAACGATGAAGCTTTAGTACTTTTGAAGCATTTAATCGCTATTAAGAAAGTTGAGGTAGACTTAAGTAAACCGATAGCAGAGTCTGGAGTTATAGATATAACAAATATTCTTTCATCAATCGGTAGGTAAGCATGCGAGTTGAACGAAACAGTGTTTGGAGTATAACTGATATTGATGGGGTTGATAGTGGTGTGTATCGTGTTCTTGAACTTTTTTATGATATAAATATTCTGGTTCTTTTTAATCTTGAAGAATCTGGAGGTTTAAGAAGGCCTATTAAGATTGATAGCTCCAGATTTTTGTGTGCGATTAAAGGAGGAGCTGTGAAAAGAAACTTTAGTCCTCTTCCCTACTATCAGCTAGCTGATGAGGGGTTGATACCTGAAGCTCATATTAAAAAACGTGATAGAAATATTGAGCTGATAAGTGAGCTAATAGAAAATCCAGATTTTCTCCTTGAGATTTCTACTGAAGAAAGAAGCAAAGTTCTGGTAAATCAGGCGAAAAGTAAAGGGGTAAGGGCTCAGAGAATATATAGGTTATTAAATCAATATTGGAGGGGTGGGCAAGAAAGAAATGCCCTCCTGCCTGCTTACAAGAATTCTGGAGGAGCTGGAAGAGTTAGGGTCTCAGGAGGTCTTAAACGTGGAGCTCCAATAAGAATGCTTACACCGAGCATGGAAATACATCAAGGGGTTAACACTTCGGAAAATGATAAGAATAATTTTATTTTAGCGATGAAGAAGTATGGCTTGAAAGGGCGTCGAGTTCCATTTAGTCAAGTTTATGAAAAAATGTTGAAGGAGCTATACTCACAAGAACTAATACTGGCAGAGAGTGAATCTAGGTCGCCGAATGTTCCATCATATCGTACTTTTATATATTGGGTTAAAAAATTAATCCCAAAAAATGAAATAATCCGAAAGCAAACTACAGTGGGTGACTTTGAAAGAAACAAGCGTGGGTTAAGAGGAGCTGCGACAGATCATACCGAAGTTCCTGGAAGTTGCTTTGAATTGGATTCAACAGTACTGGATGTTCATATTGTCTCTGAATTTAGGCGCTCTCATGTTCTAGGTAGGCCTACTGTTTATTGTGTGGTAGATAAAGAAAGCAGGATGATTGTTGGGCTTCACGTTTCTATGGAATATGCTTCTTGGCGTGCGGGTCGTCAAGCTCTTGTCAATAGCTTTACGGATAAGAAAAGTTATTGTTCTAGGTTCGGTATCGAAATCGAAGATCATGAATGGCCTTGCCATCATATCCCCCAGCGTTTGCTTTGCGATCGAGGGGAGTTTATATGTAAGAGCGCTGAAAAATTAGCCGTTCCATTAATCGGTCACCTGAGTATAGCTCCACCTTATCGCGCCGATCTTAAAGGCATTGTGGAACGAAGATTCGAAATATTGAATAAAAATCTAGTCCATGAATTATTAGGGACAACTAGAGGACATCATTATATTCGAGGTGATCGTGATCCACGTCTCGATGCAACATATACATTAGATGAAGTAACAAAATTACTTATTGATGAGGTTATGGAGCATAATAATTCTCTATTTGACGGTTTAGCTGCACAATCCGTCTTGTTAGTGCAAAATGGATTGCCCCCTACACCGCTTAATTATTGGAATATCCATCTAAAAAAGCATCGGCATGCTTTAAGTAGATCAGAGGAGTCCGAAGTAAGGGCTAAACTTCTACCTGCGGTAGAAGTATCTATGACGAGTAAAGGTATCCGCTTAAATGAGGATATGTACTATGAATGTGACCGGGAAGAATTTCAAGAATGGAAAGTGCTTGCCAGGTCTACCAAGTGCTGGAAAATGGAAGCTCGTATCGATCAAGATAACTCTTCATTCATATATGTTCGCCTTAAGGAGCGCGAAGGGTTCACTAAATGCAACTTGATGAAGTTTTCTGCAAGCCTTAGTGATAAGCATCAAGCTGATATATTGTATTTTAAAGATTGGAAAAAGAAAGAAAAATGTAAAAATAAACCAGGTAAAAAGTCTATAGAAAGACATAATAGACGTAAATTAGTTAGCCAAGTAGCAAAAAGTGAAACAAAAAAAGATGTACAAGATAAGAGTAAGACTGAGCGAATAAAGGGAATGAGAACACGAAGAAAAGAGGCGGTTCTTGATAGACGAATTGAATACGGTGAATCCATTAGAGAAGAGAAATCAGAACTATATCCCGATGATGAGAACTTAGAGTCAAAAAGGAAAAATGAAGCTGTCTCATTAATAAAAAGGAAGAGGCGGAACCAGTGAGAGGTGTAAATTATGCAGAGTATAACATTGCAATACTCCCGGAGCATCGGGGGAACCCCTTGATCGAAGCATTACCAAAAAAATTGAAAGATGAGGATTTGGTAGAAAAATTAAGTAGCTATCCTTCATTTTCTGAAAACGAGAGAAAGTTGAGTGCTTTCGAGCGTATTGAATACCTTACAAGAATCGAAGAGTTAAGGCAGCCTCTTCCAGTATATCTAGAATGCTTTAGAGCAATTGAAATTGCGATTAAGAAAGGTTATTCAAGCAAGAATCCCCTGTCGCCGACAACCATGAACTATTTACACTACCCTGTAGACCAACGATCTAAAGTTGCTCCTAGAACAGGTTATTTCAAATCTAACGGGAGTGGTATAACTTTACTTGGGGAAAGCGGTGTCGGAAAAAGTTGTATGCTAGAGCAGATTTTAAATTGTTTTCCAGAAGTTATTGAGCATCGTAAATACCAAGGTGAGCCTTTATATATTAAGCAAGTAGTATGGGCTAAAGTAGATTGCCCAGAAAACTCAAGTATCAGAGCCCTTTGTCTTAAGATTTTATCGGAAATTGATAGAAAGCTTGGAGGAGAAGAGACTAAGCCAGAAAAAACGAGTGATCTACTTGTTAAGCAAATTGAAGCTAAAATAAAGTCTAGCTTTTTAGGTGTCATAATAATAGATGAAATGCAGCATTTAAATTTGGCAAAAGCTGGAGGCGAAGATAAATTTCTGGGGTTTCTTCATAATCTTATGAATGAATTGGGAGTTCCCATTCTTCTGTGTGCAAACCCTCCTTTTGACAAATTATTAGGGAAAACTCTAAAGACAGCAAGACGTGCAGAAAGTCAAGCTTCTTTTACTATGGACTTGATGAAAAATGATGAGGAGTGGACCATGTTTGTTGAAGAACTTTGGGTGTTGCAATGGACAAAGGAAAAAACTCCTTTAACTAAATCTCTTAGTGACAAATTATATGATCTATCTATTGGTAATATGGATCTGGCTGTAAGAATTTATAGGGAGTCTCAGCGTTTAGTAATTGGTTCAGATAACGAGTCTATAACAGAATATGTCCTGGAGTATGCAGCAAAAAAAGCTATAAATTTCTCCAAAAAATCTGTAGATGAAGCAAGGATAAATAGGCTTGAAAAATTTCGGCGTATCAGAAGGGAAAAGAGTAATAATAGGTCTAAGGTCGAAACTAGTGAAATTTCCGTTAAATCTATAGATACTTCGAAATCAGAAGTTATGATTATCCCCGGAGATTTAAATCGCCCCCAGCACCATGAATTTCATCAGAAGCTATCTTACTTGCAATCTATTGGTGACTTAAATGAACTTATTAAAGATCCAGACTTGATAAGGCGAGCATCTATTGCAGAGAATCCTGAAGCTGAGTTAAAAAAAATGGAAATTTTATTTAAAAATCCGATCAAGCATCTATCCTCAAAGTAAGTTTCACCCCATATTTGACAATATGCTCCTGCCCAAAGCTTTTCCTGATGAACTTTTCTTTAGTCGAATTATTCGCTTTGCTACTATTTCTGGATTAAAGGGTAAAGAGTTTAATAAAATATATCTTGCTGAGGAGAGGGCCTCCATACACCCCTTTTTGACATCGAATCTAAAAAAACTTTCAGCCCTGACAGATGATGAAGCGTACGAAATTTTATTTGGTCAGACATTGGCTCCAATATATATATTTTATTTGCCTAAGTATTCAAATAACATAATAAAATTTATGTTGAGTAATGATAGCGCGAGATCAATAAGGGAAAGTCAGCTCCCATCATTTGGTGCAGGTTCTTCGCTATGCTTGAAATGGTGTCAAGAGTGCGCCTGTAGCGATATAAATCAATATGGAGTTGCTTATTGGCATAGGTCGCATCAAATCCCTGGGGTCTCTTCTTGTGGTATACATCCAGTACTCTTAGAGAGAATTGACTTACTTAATCGTCAACGAATTAACCTTGGATTGTTACCATCAGTGACCTGCTGTGCTAAAGAAGCATCTAGTGTTGAATATAAGGTAGGTAAGTTTGGATATGATTTTTTAAGAAAGATCAAATGGCCTATTCCGTTAATAGATGTTACTTCAAAATATCGCCTTAAATTAAATAATATGGGCTTGGTAACGAATAGTGGCCGTATTAGGCGTCTAAAATTAATGCAAAATTTTTATGTATATTCACAGCAGTATCGGCCATTTTATAATAGCTCGCTCCCAAAATCTTCTGAAGACTTCAGATATGTTTCTCAACTTTTAGTTCAAGGAGCAAGCCATAATCCCTTCCAGCACATTTTTTTCTCAAGTTGGCTTTTTTCTACCTTCCAGCAATTATTAGAGGATCATAATAGTGTAGAGTTTGAATTCCAAACCCGTAAAAAGGATTTTGCTATGAGGACGAAAAGGAAAGAGAGGAAATGTATTGATATTCTACGAAGCAGGTCGCTTAATGAAACCTCTAAAATTACAGGGAAAAGTAGAACTTATCTGAAAAGACTTGCAGCGCTCCACGATATCCCCTTGAATCTTAAGCCAAAGAAATTATCTAAGGCTTGTAGAGATGAAATTATTCACCTTGGGTATACAAGAATGAACCGGCATCGAATAGCTACAATTTGTAAAATTGGTGTAGGATCAGTAGAACAAGTTATCTCAACTCATCCTGAACTAGTAACTTATCGTAAACGATGCCATATGGAGTCAATGCGACGTCGCTATAGGCTAAAAATCCTTAAATATTACAAATCCCACCCTAAAGCAATTCGTAAAGATATTAAGTTACACTGTAATAAAGCCTTTTATTGGTTGTATTTATATGATCGTGAATGGCTAGAGGTTGCTCTACCTAAACCTCTAAAGGCTAAGGGGAGGTATCCTAAAAAATAGAGAACATATTTATTGATTGAGAGGTGCAGGAAGGCCTAAGGGATGTTTATAACCATACTTCTTGCGAAACTCATATCTCTGTATGTTTAGCCAAGTAATAGCACATCTTTTTGTAAAGTCAATATAATTATTGCTGTTAATTTCCATTCTTGAATAATCGCTTTCACGAGAGCTAGCTATAACACCAGAAATTGAACAGTCAGTGAAAGAATCTATATTCCATCGGGAACAAGATGCGCAGGCTCCCTTTTTATCTTTAAGTATAGGGAACTCCATTCCCCATCGTTTAACTTTTATAGTTTCAAAATTTTCTTTTTCGAAGTTTTTAATGATTTTATAGTTTGATTGCAATTCTTTACTGTACACATCATAAAAACTCATATGACAATATCTCTTCAATCTTGCTCTTAAGAGGTTCAGGTCGCTCTTCGTGGGTTCTGCTGATCTCCTATCAGAAAATTTCCCAATGTAATTTTTCTGATAGGATAAAGTCTGAACAAAATATTCTATGTAGGTTAGTTTTGCACAGGGAGAAAAGTAAAGTTTCCACTTACTTATGGGGTCCTCATAATGTTTATTATTGTAAACTTCTGAAGTTAAATGTTTTATTGAGCTGGATACTTTCTCCCAGTTAGCCGATAAAACACCTAAAATCACGCTTTTAATTTTGTTTTTTACTGAAGGGGTTCTTTTGATTTGCCATAACGGACAGTTATGCTTTTCGCAATATGATATATATAACCACTTGCTTTCGAAAAACGCATGGCCCTGATTTGCAAGTTTTTCTTCAATACACCTTTTACAAAACTTAATAGGTATTCGTTTTCCAGTAAATTGTCCATGAGAGTAGTTAAGAATTTGCGGGAAGCCTTTAAAATGTGTAAATCTATTTCTGCTAAAAGTGTCCTCTGTTCCGATAGAGTAAGTAGAGTCAAAAATGTCAATCAGTACTTTCTCGGGATAAAAAGTGAAATATTTTTTGGCTGTATCCGGAATTGAAGGGTACTCTCTCCATCCACCCCCGCCAGCTATTAAGCTATTTATATTCCGAAACCCAGCTTTTATAAAAACTCTTAATATAAAGGAATGGATGGATTCACCCGGCTGTTGCAGTGCTCTAAACATAGTTATACCATATTGTAAAGATAGAAATATTGTGTGGTTTGTAGTTTCTCTATCTAGCTTGCTGATAAGTTTGTTCTGAGAGCTATAGAGCTTCATAAATATACACACATATATTTTGAAATGGCTTATTATTTTTTATGAATACCTAATGATATACCAAGAAATCTAATATTTAATAATTAAAAGTACTTAAAGGACATGTTATTGTTTCCATATAGTATATCCCTTGAAAAATTTACAATACTCTATTGAGCCATGTCAATTGATGACGGGCTCGTTCTAAATATCTCACTCTGTTTATATGTATATTATAATTTTCGTATACTAATGGGATTTTTTTCATTTTTAAAAAATACTATAGGGTTTAGCATGGTTTTTCAGAATTGCTTCAATGGTATTAAGCACCTGCTGATTGTAGATCTTGAGGCAACTTGTTGGAATGATCGCCCACTATCTGTTGGGGTAATGGAGGTCATTGAATTCGGACTTGTACTGACTACTTTGGATGGTGAAATCTTAGCTAGTCATAGTCAATTTGTTAGACCAATGATTAATCCGAAACTTAGTAAGTTTTGCAGTGAACTTACAGGTATCAAAAATAGCATGGTGGCTAGTGCGCCTGATTTCAGAGAAAGCACGAGTCTCCTTAACTTATGGTTA
This sequence comes from Microbulbifer sp. THAF38, assembly GCF_009363535.1. NCBI lineage: Bacteria > Pseudomonadati > Pseudomonadota > Gammaproteobacteria > Cellvibrionales > Microbulbiferaceae > Microbulbifer > Microbulbifer sp. THAF38. The sequence goes on along the minus strand of NZ_CP045369.1, from coordinate 3,426,220 downwards.
TCTCATTATGAGTATCAAGCCTGGGCTAGCTGGGGGGAATACGATTGGAAGCAGATCAAAGTAGAGCTGATACGGCACGGTTGCGCGCCAGATTTTTTTGCTAAACCGCATATCAACCTGAAAGCAGTATGGCAAGAAAAGACAGGTAAGAAGCGTCGTTCAGGACTTGGATCTGCTCTACAGTCTCTCGGTATTGTCTTTGAAGGTCAGCAGCATCGCGGTGTGGATGATGCACGTAATATTTCGAGAATACTTCCTTACTTGACTATTTAAAAAATGTATCGTTGGTTTGATGCGAATAGGTGATGTACTTATTATAAATATAATTTTGATTGTATGAGAGGCTTAACCTCTGCCTTTCATGTCATAGAAATTTGTCTCATTTATTCATAGATGGCTATTGTATTTTATGACTCTTAATCTTTTATTGCGGGAAGATCAAGAGTACTCGATTTAATATTGTTTAGATACTCCGCTTTGATTGGTTGTTGATATGAAAGTTAAATTATTTTATATGATTATGTAATCCTGGGTTTGTTCAAAAAGATTGTTTTATATTTTCTGGGACTCATTATAGATATCGTATCTAAAGGAAATGATACCCACCATATCTCCTATAGTGGCAGTTAAGTTACATATTTAGATCTCAGACTAGAGCTAGAGGGGTAGTGTTCAGAATTCTGTGTCATTTCTTTACTATTAGCAAAAAAGAGATGACCCATGACCAAACCTACTTTCGATATGGATGCCGCCGTCAAAGCCTTATGCGAGGGTAAAGACCTCAATGGCAAAGATGGCATCCTCACCCCTCTGATCAAACAACTCACTGAAGCTGCCATGAAAGCGGAGCTGGAAGAGCACCTCGCCAGCGAGGATAAGCCCAACCGCAAGAATGGCACCACCTCAAAAACTATGAAAAGCCCCGCTGGCAGCTTCGAGCTGCAGGCGCCGCGGGATCGTGCCGGCACCTTCGAGCCTCAAATCGTCAAGAAGCATCAAACTCAGCTTACCGACGAACTGGAACGCAAGATTACCGCCCTGTTTGCCCTGGGTAACAGCTATCAGGACATCCGCACACATATTGCCGATATCTACGGAATGGAGCTTTCCAACGGCACCATCAATGCCGTTACTGACAAGCTGCTGCCTGAACTACAAGCTTGGCGTGAGCGCGACCTGGAGGCTGTCTATCCTATTGTCTGGCTCGATGCTATCCATTACAAAATCAAGGAAAACGGTCGTTATGCCAGCAAGGCCATTTACACGATTCTTGGCCTCAATATCGAAGGCAAGAAGGAGTTATTGGGGCTCTACCTATCCGATCAAGAAGGCGCACATCATTGGCTGAGTGTTCTGACCGATCTCCACAACCGTGGGGTCAAAGATATCCTCATTGCTTGTGTTGATGGCCTGCAGGGTTTCCCTGAGGCCATAGAGAGCATCTACCCTAAGACCGAGATCCAGCACTGCATCATCCATCAGATCCGCAACTCACTAAAGTATGTAGCTTCAAAGAATCAATAGGCCTTTATGGCCGATCTCAAATGCATCTACAAGGCGGCAACGCTCAATGCCGCCGAGCACGCTTTGGACGAGCTGGAGACCAAGTGGGGTGACAAATATCCAATGGTGATTAAGTCCTGGCGGGGTAAATGGCCGACTCTCTCGGCCTACTTTAAATACCCGGAATACGTCCGCACACCGATCTACACTACGAATGCGGTGGAGGCTGTACACAGGCAGTTCCGCAAGTTGACCAAGACCAAGGGCGGCTTCGCCAATGAGAATAGCTTACTGAAGCTTCTCTATGCCGGTATACTAAAAGCCTCCGAACGCTGGACGCACCCAATTCAAAATTGGAATCTGACACTATCACAGCTGACGATCCACTTCCCAGATCGACTGGAGAAATACATCAGCCTATGAGGCTATTTGGCTGACACAGAGTTTCCTAATTACCACCCTTGCTAAGTCACATGTAACTGTATATAAATACAGCTATCATGTTGATCTGTAAGGGAATACACCATGGCTCGCAACAAGGTACAGTTCCAGAAGGGTATTAGTTTGACCCAATTCCTTAAAGCTTATGGTACAGAAGAGCAGTGCTTCGATGCTCTCTGTCAATGGCGTTGGCCAAATGGCTTCTGTTGCCCTCACTGCGGACATGACAAACATTGCAACCTCGCTTACCGCAAGCTCAAGCAATGTAACCGGTGTCGACGTCAGACATCGATTACTTCTCGTACGATATTTGACTCCACCAAACTGCCCCTTACTACTTGGTTTCTCGGTATCTTTCTGATTACCCAGGATAAGAAGGGTATTTCCTCTATGGAGCTGGCTCGTCATCTGGGTCTCTCTTACAACGCTGCCTGGCGTATGAAGCAGAAACTCATGCAGGTGATGATGGAGCGGGACCAACAGTACAAGCTATCCGGTTTTATTGAATTGGATGATGCCTATCTCGGTGGTGAACATACTGGATGCAAGCCGGGGCGCGGAGCTAAGGGTAAAACTCCCTTTGTGGCTGCCGTTGAAACTACCAAAGATAGACGTCCTACTCGTATCAAGCTCTCTATTATCAAGGGCTTCAGGAGCAGTGAGATTTCTACCTGGAGCAAAAAGCATCTTTGCAGCGGTAGCATGGTTATCTCAGATGGCCTTGCATGCTTCAATGCTGTCACAGAGGCTAATTGTGTACATGACAAGATTGTTTGTGGTGGTGGTCGAGCTTCTGTTGAAGAGCCTGAGTTCTATTGGGTGAATACGGTACTCGGCAATCTAAAAAGTGCACTGCGTAGTACCTACCATGCGATTAGGCCGAAATATGCGCAGCGATATTTGGCAGAATTTCAATATCGATTTAATCGACGGTTCGACTTATCAGCACTCATTCCAAGACTTTTTTTTTCTCTCTTCGGACACCTCCAATGCCGGAAAGACTGCTGAAAATTGGCTTAGTATAGGTGGTAATTAGGCAGAGTTTTGAACACCCTCGCTAGAGGTGGTATCGCTATACTTTATCAGCTTAATTCTAAGGTATTACATTTACCTAAGCCCTTTGCTCGAATCCGTTTAACATTGATATTTATTAAATGACGGATCACGAAGCGAAATAGTAATTTCTTAATGCCAGTTAAATTACTTCCATAGAGCAGATAAAAATCATCAGGTTGCGTATAAACTCCGAAATCGTCTGCGATACCTTCTTTCTGTATAAATGTATCTTTATCCTCCCAGTCAATGGGTGGGTTTTGTAGGCATTTTGTGGCAATACCATAGCCTTTAAACTCAGAGCATTGATTACGGAACCCTTCTTGGACTTTGTTCAGGTATGGGCGGTCGATAATATATCCTTCAAGGTTGATCCACCTATCATTTGAATATACTTCAACCCAGCTGTGGATAATTCGTTCAGGTACGATATAGAATAGATAACTAGGTATGGCACCTTTCTGAAGGTCTTTAAAAATAGTAAATCCATGAATGCGTGTAGGAATGCCAACAGCGCGAAGCAAAGCCATTAGCAATGTTCCTTTAGTGTTACATTGTCCGTACCCGTCTTTCAGTACCCTGCTAGCCGGAATACGATCATCACTATTGTAACCAAATAAAATATCATCACGAACAAACTTATAGATGGCACCAATGGCGTCATACTGAGATAGCTTACGCCATTTCTTATTTTCAATTAACATCTGAATGGTTTTATTCTCAAAGTCAAGCATAGGGGTTTCTGATAAGTATTCACGAGTAAGTGTCTTCATTCATTTGTTCTCCAAGGTAAGTTATAATGTGGGCTTATTTAAACTCTGCCCTCTCGTATAATTGAATAAACCTCCTAAGACTTCACGAAAGCTCTCTTATCAAAATCATTCCTAAATGAATGTCGCATAGACTTTTATTTGGGCTGCTTATTCAAAGTTAATCCCCCACTTTCATGCAAGGTTAACGGTTCCTGAAAGAATTTTAATCTACTTAATGAATTTAACATTAGTATTATGATCTCGCATCCCGATTACTTGAAGAATATAGCCCTTTTAAAGCTCTACCTTTCCAACCCAAATTCCGTGGACTATGGGACCGATAGACTCCTTACTAGTGTAAGTGTCGTTAACTGTAAATTGACCTCTTCTAGAGGCTGACTCCTCACTTGGAGAGAAGGTGTGACCAAATAGCCACTTTGGGGTTAATGATAACTTTAGGGCAGTGAGTTAAGTTGAGGTGTCTGAATTTACTTGCTAGAATCCCATTCAGTAGATTCTGGTCTCTTTGTAACTTTTATGAATGTAGTTCGACTATCATTTCTATTAATTGTGCTTATGGTCTTTCAGACCGCAGGTGCATTCTATGATAGCCATGAAGAAGTTCAGGAGGTAACGAATCACCTGTCTCTACATCATGATGAAGATCTGCCCGGCAATTTACCGTTTCAACCGGACAGCTCCCCTTCTGATTTAAGCTTACAGATCCCCTCCAGCGGGGATGAGGCTGATCAATCTTCGTTTCTTCTGGATTTATGTAATCACTGCTGTCATTGCCATGGAAGTACCTTTACCGCCCTGGTAGGTCAATCATTACTCTCTATTCTGAGCGGAATCGTTAATTATCGAGAATTCGGCAATACACGTGTTCCCAGTGGTTATTTTACCCCTCTACTCCGCCCACCTATAACCCAAGTCTGATTGCTCTAATGCCGCGCGAGTAAGGAGAGCTACAAGGCCCCCTTGCGCAATTAAAAACTGACTTGGGAGATACCCATGGATTTTTACTGCACGCTCACTGAGAGTGTGATTCGTCGTCGTGCCATATTCCAGTTGATGGTGGCGATAATGTATTTAGCTGCGCAATCAGTATCCGCGCAGGAGGGGGATTTACTGACATTACCAGATGCGATTGAGCTGACGCTCGCACAGAATCCGGAGCTTGCGGTATTCCCATTACAGAGAAGAGGTCTAGATGGTGCTGAAGAGACTGCAGCACTGCGGCCTGCGTTAAGCCTAGGAGGTGAGGCTCAATACAAGAACTTTGGTGATGGTGGCTCCAATAATGCGCCAGATCCCGAGGATGATGCCGACAATGAGCTTGAGTTGACGGTAACTTTATCCTCCGTAATTGAGCTAGGAGATAAACGTAGAGCTCGAATAGATGTAGTCAATGCCCAGCGTAATTTACTGATCGCGGATGAGCAAGCTAAGGCGCTAGATCTTCTGGCAGAAGTTATCCGTCGCTATGCTCAGGTTCTTGCTGCCCAGGAATTAGCTGTATTGGCTAGGGAGAAGGTATTACTCGCACGTGAAACGCTAAGCGCTGTCAGCGCCAGAGTCAGCGCTGCTGCTAGCCCGGTTTCTGAACGCCTACGAGCGGAGTCCGCCCTGACAAAAGCAAGCCTCGCTAAGCAGACGGATGAGAGCATGCTAGTGTACTACAGGCATGCCCTATCGGCTCTGTGGGGACAGCCGAGTATAGATTATCGAGTAGACTCCAGTGAGCTCTATCGTTTTGAGCCCGGCGCTAGTTTTGAGGAACTTTATGCGCGTGCGCAGGAAAACCCAGCTATAGCGCGCTTTGCTTCCGAAGAGCGACTGAGTGCTTCACAGCTTCGTCTCACCCAGTCCAACTCAAAGCCTGATGTTGGATGGTTTGCAGGTCTTCTCGTGAATCGGGCTGTTGACGAAACTACAGCTTTAGCTGGTTTCGAAGTTCCACTCTTTACCGCAAAACGCAATCGTGGTGCCGAGCTAACAGCAATGACTGAATTGGATGAGGTTATGCTCCGTCGTGAGGCGGCATTACTACAACTTTATCCTCAGCTATTTCTTGCCGTAACCGGTCGCGAACAGGCCCTGGCTACTGTCTCCAGTTTGCAGGATTCTGTAATCCCTAAGCTTCGCGAGGCATTGACTGAAGTAGATCGTGCCTATCGTCGTGGCCGGAGTTCTTATCTTGACTTAATTGTTGCTCGGGAAGAGTTGCTCGATGCTGAACGTGCACGAATCGAAGCAGCGCGGTCTGTACTTCTTTTCGGCGCTGAGATTGAGCAGCTTACAGCAGGGCCTTTAGGTTCCGAGAGTGTAGGAAGCGGAAAATAATTTTGGATTTAGATATGAGCAGATTAAGTAAAGTAATTCGCCTGGCAATATTATCCATACTCCTCATTTTCTCTGGATTTTGGATTGCAAGCCTGGGTCATGCAAATGGTGGTCATGATGAACATGTTAAGCAAGATGAAGAGCTGGGCTCCAATGATAGCCATGATGAGCATGATGAACAGGAAGGGAAACAATTCTCTAGTCATGGACATAGTGATAACCATGGCGGACATGATGAGCATCAGGAGGAAAAGGGCCCCAATGGTGGCCGTTTACTGACTGAGGGGGATCTAACGGCCGAGTTGCTTATTTATGAAAGTGGTGTAAAGCCAGAGTTTCGAGCCTGGATTTCTCTTAATGGTAAACCTTTAGAGAATGCTCGTGTTTCCGTAGAGCTTGAAAGACTTGGTGGAAAAGTGGATCAAATACCCTTTGCCTGGGAGGATAGTGTTGGGTATTACCGCGGTGAAGGCGTAGTAAAGGAACCTCACTCTTTTGATGTTGCCGTTTCTGTTTTTTACAACGGCGAGCGCACAAGTTGGGATTATGAGTCCCATGAAGGTCGAGTGCAGATCTCTGAACAAATGGCAAAAAAGGCAGGCATTAAAACTGCAATTGCTGCTCCAGGTATAATTAAAGAAAGCGTTACCTTATATGGTAAAACTGCGATAGATCATCGTAACCTCAGTCATGTGCGTGCACGTTACCCAGGAACCGTAATCACTGTTAAAAAAACGCTTGGCGATTTGGTAGCGAAAGGGGAAGAGCTTGCTTCTATCGAATCCAATGACAGCTTGCAAATTTATCCATTGGTCGCTCCTATTAGCGGTCAGATAATTGATAAGCAAGCCAGCCAAGGTGAATTCAGTGGCGAACGGGTGCTGTTTACCATAGCTAACTACGACCAGCTGTGGGCTGAGTTGCAAGTATTTCCGATGCGTCGCGATCAGATCAAATTAGGGCAACAGGTTTCAATTACAGCTGGTGAGCGTTCTTTTGAGTCAACTATCAGCAGCCTTGCTCCGAGCAGTAATGGTCAGCCCTTCGCGATTGCAAGAGCGGTGATTGAAAACCCCAATGAGCTCTGGACTACCGATCTAATGGTCCAAGGCCAAGTAGTAACCAATGAAAAATCTGTGCCTTTAGTGGTCGAGAATCGTGCACTACAACCTTTCCGCGATTGGACGGTGGTATTTATCAAAGTGGGAGAAACCTATGAAATTCGTCCACTAAAACTCGGCCGTAGCGACGGCACTGTAACCGAAGTGCTGAGTGGCCTCAATGAGGGTGATCGCTATGTCACCGAGAACAGCTACCTGATCAAAGCGGATATTGAAAAGTCCGGCGCTGCACATAGCCATTAAATGAGGCCAGAAGATGATTGAAAGTATACTGCGCTTCTCAATTGAGCGGCGCTACTTCGTACTGTCCCTGATCTTTGTATTGGTGGGCCTGGGGGTTTGGAGTTATCAGAGACTTCCAATTGATGCGGTTCCCGATATCACCAATGTTCAGGTACAGATTAATACCGAGGCTCCTGGTTATTCACCTTTAGAGGCGGAGCAGCGGATTACTTACACTGTGGAGGCGGCACTCGCCGGCTTGCCTAATTTAGAATATACCCGTTCGCTCTCTCGCTACGGTTTGTCCCAGGTCACTGTTGTTTTTAAAGAGGGTACAGATCTCTATTTTGCTCGGAACTTAATTAATAGCCGTCTCAGTAGTATTAAAAGTCATTTGCCTCCGGAGTTAGAGCCTGAAATGGGTCCCATTGCTACCGGACTCGGTGAGATTTTTATGTACACAGTGGAGGCTCTGCCTGGCGCCACCCAGCCCAATGGGCAGCCTTACGACGCCACTTCACTGAGGGAAATTCAAGATTGGATTATAAAACCGCAATTATCCTTAGTCCCCGGAGTTACTGAAGTTAATACCATCGGTGGCTATAACAAGCAGTATCACGTAACACCCGAACCTCGACAGATGCTTAACTTTGGCGTATCCATGGAAGATATCGCTCTAGCGCTGAGCCGCAATAACGAAAGTCGCGGCGCTGGTTACTTGGAGGGGAATGGACGGCAACTTCTGGTGCGTTCACCAGGGCAGTTGCGAAATATTGCCGAAATTGAGGATGTGGTAATTACCAGTCGCGCCGGGGTGCCGGTTAAAATTTCGGATGTAGCCGAAGTAGCTATTGGAAAAGAGCTTCGCACCGGTGCTGCCACTCGCGATGGTGAAGAGACCGTATTGGGCACAGCTATGATGCTGGTAGGGGAAAACTCCCGGGAGGTAGCTCGAAGTGTAGCGGAAGCCTTAAAGCGAATAAAATCAACCGTACCTGAAGGTATTAAGGTAGAGGCGGTTTATGATCGGACCACTCTGGTAGATAAAGCTATCGCTACAGTGCAAAAAAACCTTGTTGAGGGTGCGCTGCTGGTTATCGTGGTATTGTTCTTGTTGCTGGGAAATATTCGAGCCGCCTTTATTACTGCAGCGGTAATCCCGCTTTCCATGCTTGCCACCATTTTCGGCATGGTGCAAACGGGTGTTTCCGCCAATCTGATGAGTCTCGGAGCCCTTGACTTTGGCCTGATTGTCGATGGGGCCGTGATAATTGTGGAGAACGCGATTCGCCGACTTGCCGAAGCCCAGCATCGCAACGGAGGCAAGCTGCCCCTACAAGAGCGTTTGGAGCTAGTATTCCAAGCTACCAACGAAGTGATTCGCCCAAGTTTGTTTGGTGTTTTGATCATTACCGTGGTGTATATCCCTCTATTTTCGCTTACAGGTGTGGAAGGGAAGATGTTCCACCCCATGGCTGCCACTGTAGTGATGGCTTTACTCGCTGCACTGGTGCTTTCATTGACCGTTGTGCCTGCAGCAGTTGCTGTTTTCCTGACAGGTAAAATCAGTGAAAATGAAAACAAAGTTATTGTTGCGACCAAATCTTTATATAAACCACTGTTGATTGCTGCAATGAAAGTGCGCTGGTTAGTACTTTCTGGGGCTCTTGCATTAGTACTGTTCTGCAGCTGGCTTGCAACAACACTGGGTTCTGAATTTATTCCTCAGCTCAATGAGGGTGATATCGCTTTACACGCCCTGCGTATTCCTGGTACCGGTTTAGAGCAATCTGTAGAAATGCAAAGCTTGTTGGAGCAGCGTATTAAGGAGTTTCCTCAAGTAGATAAAGTATTCGCAAAAATTGGTACACCAGAAGTAGCAACAGACCCAATGCCGCCAAATGTAGCCGACAATTTTGTGATCCTGAAGCCCCGTGACCAATGGCCCGATCCGAAACTGCCCCAGGAACAATTGGTTGCTGAAATCGAAGAAGCTGTGCGTCAGTTACCGGGAAATAACTACGAGTTCACCCAACCAATCCAAATGCGCTTTAATGAACTAATTTCCGGCGTACGTGCAGACCTGGGTATTAAAGTATTCGGTGATGATCTGGATCAGCTGGTGGCTTCTTCAAATGAAATTCTCGGTGTGCTAAATGGAATTGAGGGTGTTGCTGATGCTCGTGTAGAACAAGTGGAGGGTCTACCGATTCTATCAATAGTGCCGAATCGAATCGCACTCGCCCGCTATGGAATAGATCTGCAAACCTTGCAAGATTTGGTTTCAGCGGCTATTGGAGGTGAAGAGGCTGGATTGATTTACGAAGGCGATCGCCGTTTTCATCTGGTAGTGCGTCTGCCGGAAGGCTTGCGACGAGACTATGAGAACCTTGGGGATTTACCTGTTCCGTTACCTACTGGTAGCCCATTGGGTAGCTATGTGCCCTTGTCAGAAGTTGCTAACTTGGAAATGACCCCTGCCCCCAACCAGATCAGCCGGGAAAATGGTAAGCGCCGTGTTGTGGTAACTGCCAACGTCCGCGACCGTGATTTGGGGTCCTTTGTTGAAGAGGCGAAGAGCCGTATTGATCAGCAGGTCTCTTTGCCTGCAGGTTACTGGCTAGTATACGGCGGCACTTTCGAGCAATTGGAATCCGCCAGTACTCGCCTCTCAATAGTGGTTCCACTGACACTATTGGTAATTCTGGGACTTCTGGTGATGGCCTTTGGTTCATTCAAGGATGCCTTAATTATTTTCAGTGGAGTACCCCTGGCGCTTACTGGAGGTGTCTTGTCCCTATGGTTGCGCGATATGCCTTTATCTATTTCTGCTGGAGTAGGATTTATTGCACTATCTGGTGTGGCGGTGTTAAACGGTTTGGTAATGCTCTCCTTCATCCGACAACTTCGTCAGCAAGGTGGTGAGTTGCTCACATCCATTATCGATGGTGCTATGATCCGCCTGCGTCCAGTATTGATGACTGCGTTGGTTGCAAGTCTCGGTTTTGTTCCTATGGCTTTGAATGTAGGTACTGGAGCAGAGGTTCAAAGACCACTAGCTACGGTGGTAATTGGAGGCATAATTTCTTCTACTCTCCTAACCTTGTTTGTACTGCCATTGCTTTATCGGATAGTGCATGGAAGAGAAGGTATATTGAAAATATAAACATAATTTATGATGCTCACCTTTGCTTATATTTAGGTAGGGGTGAGCAAAATTTTAATGAAAATATTTAAGTGTTTGTTGGTTCATTTTTGAGCATGAAAGAAATGGATGCGCTTGATATTTATATAAGATAAATAGAAAATAATAGATGTTTCTATTGCCTCAATGGAGTGACGGGTTTTTAGTGTGTAGGTTTAGTATGAGTTTACTGCTTGCAGATTTTTATTCTAGTTCAATGCCAACCTTTATAGGTCCTAAATTGAGTGGGCGGAAGTGCTGGTGCCCTTGATCTCTGATTTTAGTGAATTGTAATTTGACTTCTCATGAGGTTGACTAATAAATATGATCTGAATTTTTAAAGAAAGACAGGATCTAGCCTCGAGAGAGAATTTGAAGTAAGTAATTGTTGATGTTTAAAACATAAATATCCCTAAGTGGAGTTCTGTTTAGAGAGGGCATGAATATGTCTGAATGTGGTTGCGGTGTAGAGCAAGCAGATAAATTAGAGAGAAGCACTTTAATGGTGCTGCTAGTGATCAACGCAATTATGTTTGTGTTTGAATTAATTCTTGGATGGTTTGCTCAGTCAACAGGACTGATTGCTGACTCTCTAGATATGTTGGCTGATGCTGCTGTGTATGGGATCTCTTTATTTGTTGTAGGTAGAGGGGTTATATATCAAGCTAAGGCAGCTAATGTCAGTGGAATAATTCAAATTATATTGGGATTGTGGGTGTTGTATGAGGTTTGTAGGAGATCACTTTTTGGAAGCGAGCCAGAAAGTATACTAATGATATCAATAGGGGCCTCTGCCTTGTTAGCAAATGTTGTTTGCCTCCTAATAATATCAAAGTATAGGGAAGGGGGTGTACATATGAGAGCCGCTTGGATTTTTTCAGCCAATGATGTTGTCGCAAATTTAGGAGTGATTGTGTCAGGACTACTAGTGGCGGTAATCGATAGTCGTTTTCCTGATCTTGCTATAGGCTTAATAATTTCGGCTGTTGTCACTCGAGGTGGTTTTTTGATTCTTAAAGAGGCGAGGGAGTCCACTCGAAAAGCCAAAATATCCTAAGTGACCTTAAGGTTTTAATAGTATGAGTAATATCAACTTCTTAGTGGCTTGTCTAAAATAGTTTGTAGATCAATGGGAGTCTTACCTGAAGATGCTTGTCACTAATTTCTGAGAGCAAAAGATGCAATGATCCCTTAAGGTTTGAGTTGGCGAACTTATGAGTGCTTTTCTCTCATAGAGCAGTTTTGTGCATCCATTTTAATGCGTTATGACATGACGCACTTTTTTCACCTTTGACCTAGATGGTCTAGGCAGAAATTTTATTATTATATGCTGCCGAATATTCCCTTACAGCCTCCAAAGGATCTAGTCGAAGTATTGTTAGGTGTTGAATATCTTTCATTGGGGCATAAAAGCCTAAGAAGTCCTCAAGTGTTTTTTTTATAGCTCTAAATTTTTAGCCGACTGTAACTAAAAATTGATACGTACCTTCTGTTGAAAAGAATATTGAGCCGCGACATTAATGTCTACTAGGTGAGCTTCATGGCAAAGTATGGTGCAATGCTTTAGATCGGTGATTTGATCTATATCTCTTCAGTCTTAAAGCCGTATGGCAAATAATTGTCGAGCAGCTGTTTCATCGAGTTAGATGTTTCAGAAAGTTCTCTGTCGCTCATATTCTATAGGTAATATTGGTAATGATAACGATTTTCAATTAAGTGTGTGGTTCTGTGCCTGTAAAAATTTATACTCTTCATAACTTCCGGTCTAGTGGATACTTTTGGTGGGAAAGTTGAGTTTAATAATTTAACACTAAGTTAGGGTGAAGTATGGGGCTTAATTGGGAGGTGGCTCGGAGGTACTAGGAAGGTGTTCTGTTTCTTTTGATACTAAATATCGCCATTGCTAGATGAAATAAGAAAATGTTACGTAGATTGCGTGTGCCGTATGCTCTCTCATTTTGCAAAGTACTCCTAAAGTTAGCTAGAAATCAGATCTTATCTTCAGCCACATCTACGAGGTTTGGTATGCGCTTTATAATTGAAGCCGATTTTGTAGTGCTTCTTTAAGCTGGCCGGCAAAGATAATGTTTTTCAGTTCATCGGCGGATGTAGGTAAATCTATCCCTGGTGCTCAGCTTTCAGCATTTTTAGTTTGGTGGATGCTTCTAAAGTGCCTGCTGAATAGATATTTTCCCATGGTAATAAAATGTGTAAGCACGATTGGGTATTTCTGAGGGATGTCTAAAGCGGTATTCTGGTTTTTTGTGTGTTGAAAATGGCCATTGTTTCTGTGGTTTTAATTGTGCAATAGGGAATCTCGCAAAGATAATGTGGATAATTTTTTATTGATAGTTAAAAAATAAAGAGTAATAAATAGATTATTATGGATGGTTGTCATAAATGAGACTGAGTTTTCTATTTTAGTCATGAGAATTAATGGCGTTTAGTTGGTGTAGGTAAAAGAAAAGGAGGTGGAAGTACAGTTGCGCCTTACTTGGTACTATTCTCCTTAAAGTAGATCGTTGTAATAAAAAAATATCCAATAAATTACTTGGTGTTGCGGGGCGTGTTGTTAATTGTGGTGTGGTTTATATGAATGTGATGTATCAATCTTTACTTAAAAATACGAATTTTCTGCTGAAAAATAGCAGGGAGATTAAAGATTGAGGAAAAACGACAATGTAAGCTTGAATATTTGTGCGAATTTACTCTACCCCTAAGATTGAATTAATTCTATTAAGCTTGTCATCAAATAGTTTATATTTGTTAATTGGCTGGTCACAATATGTTACCAAAATATAAGCTGTAATTTGCTGTAATTGGCGGCAAGGTGCTTTCTTGGGTTTCCCGTTGGGAGTCGGAGTTCAGGTGTGAGTGCAAGCTTCAATAGTAAAAAAAATATGTATAAAGCCTGTTCGTTTTGTTGTGAGTTCATGATCGCAAGATGATTTTTATGTGATTGGCGGACCGATTGTTCTGGCTAATTTTTAGAGGTAATTTGAAGGGGTAAGATTGTAAGTGGGTGTAAGTGAGAGGGGCTGGTCATGTAGCAAAAAAAAACCATACTACGCGGCAAGAAAAATAAAAAAATAAAGAAAATTACTTTGAAGTGATTGTTAAAATTTCTAATGTGTTTAATATTTCTCTCGGAAAATAATAAATAGAATCGATAAGTAGAGACTCTTGATGGTGGTCAAAGATTTACCCGGCAGATTTACCCGGCAGATTTACCCGGCAGATTTACCCGGCAGATTTACCCGGCAGATTTACCCGGCAGGTTTACCCGGCATGATTCCCGGATGGGTCTTTCAGTCGAGTTCTAAATTCTCTGATGTTTAAACCATTCTTAATTCAAGCTTTGAGGTTTTTGTTAAGTTTTTTGATATATATCAGCTTGATTAAAACAGTAAAAAAATAGCCTAAATGCCTCCGCATAGACGATTGAGGCCGTGTCTTATTTGACTTTAAAAATGGAGATTGAAATGTCGATACAGTTACAAAACATACTCAAGGAAAACGGGTTAGACCCTTTAAAGGTGGCACTGTCATCTGTGGCGGAACTCTATTCGATGACAGAGGATAACTTACTGGATTTCAAGACAGGCTTGATCCATGAGGCATTCGCTTATCACTATGAGAACAATGCTTTTTTCCGCTCCGCTTGCGATAGCAAAGGAGTGACACCGGATATGATCTCAACTCCAGCTGACCTGATCAAAATACCTCTGATTCCCATTGAGCTTTTTAAATCAAACGATAGCCATAAGTTACTTTCAGTCAGCCTACGTGATGTAGAGCTAGAAATGCGAAGCACAGGTACCTCTGGTATTCCCAGCGTTTCGCGCCGCTGCGCGGACACCGTTGACAATGCGGTGCTGGGGATTTACTCGATGTATCGCGAATTCCTAAAGATCTCCAAAGGTGCCGGCCTTTATCTTTGCCCCTCAACCGAGGAAATTCCTGAAATGGGCATGATCAAGGCCCTCAATATGCTCGCAGGTCTGCTGGACACTCATAGATTCATGGTTCGGCAAGAATCTTTTAAGCCCGAAGAGGCCTTAGAACAGCTTGAGGATTGGAATGATAAATTCAGTCGCCATTTGATTGGTCCTCCATTCCTGATCAATCGTTTTATCAGCTACCTCAAAGCTACCAACACCCGAATTAAACTCGATAAGAGTAGTTACATCATCACTCTTGGGGGGTGGAAGCGCTTCTCAGGCCAGATGTTGTCACGTGCAGAATTCAACAGTGAATGTATCGAGTACTTGGGCGTTGAAGAGAGCCAGATCCGTGACATCTACGCCTTGGTTGAATCCAATGTCATTGCTATTGACGATGAGTATGGAATCAAGCATGTCTCCCCCTTCGTTCATTTCTCGGTAAGAGACCCCAAACAACTAGATCGAGAGGTCGAACCGGGCCAGACCGGCCAATTGGCAATTCTTGACCCTCTCGCACGTTCGACGCCTGGTTTCATGCTTACTGAGGACTTGGTGCGACTGTTGCCTGAAGCGAGTCGTTCGGGAAGAAGTGGTCAACGCATGCAGTATGTAATGCGCCTACCTGAGTCAAAAGAATTTGGTTGCTGTGCGGTTAATTTAGATAAGCGGCTTGAAGATTTGGACGCAGAGCAGGCTGCTAGCGGCAGTTGTCCAGTCGTCGCCTAATTACAGCTGTCCAAGATGGAGCTACAACATGTACAACGACATCATCATTGACAACTTTTCCGACCCGGCTCATGTCGGTGATATCAACGAACCCAATTACGAATATGAAATTGGCAATCCAGTATGTGGAGATCGGATTCGCGTTCAGATCAACATCACCAATGGACTGATTGACAGTGCTCGCTTTAGAGCTTGGGGCTGCGCTACTTCGGTGGCGACGGCCAACATTTTCTGTGCCTCGCTTGAGGGGTTGGCACCGGAACAGCTTGCCGGGAGAACAAGTAGCGAAATAGAAGGCATGCTTGGTGAACTAGAGCCATCACAACACCATTGTGTTGAGATTTTGCAGCAGCTTCATCATAGGTTGCTGAGCTTAGTTGGCAAAGATTGTCGGGAGGTGATGCCATGACAAATGCTCACTCGATTGAGGGTTACTTCGACTACAACGCCACAACCCCGGTGTCGGAGGCTGTAGCTACGGCTATGTCCTCTGCGCTTCGGCTCTTTGCTAATCCATCGGGGCGTACGCTTCCTTCGACCAGTAATCGTGAGCTAATCCAGCGAGCAAAGACCCATGTCGCTAGCCTACTGGGTACCGCGCCGGAAAAAGTTTTCTTTACCTCCGGCGGTTCTGAAGCCAATAACTGGGCTATTAAAGGAAGCCTGATGAACGACCTGGGTAGGGCCGGCCATATCCTAACCACGGCGATTGAGCACCCTTCAGTTCTAGAAACTATCCGATACTGCGCCCACCAATTCGGATTCGAAGTCACCTGCTTGAAGCCGGGACCGAGTGGCGCCGTCAGTTTTGAGGCTGTCGCTGAAGCTATCCGGCCTGACACCAGATTGATTTCCATGATGTATGCGAACAATGAAACCGGCGTTATTCAACCTGTGGATCAGGTGGCAAGGCTGACCCGCTCCCGAGGCATTCCGTTCCATGTCGACGCAGTGCAAGCAGTAGGTAAGCGGCCTCTTGATGTCGAGGCATTAGGTGCTGATTTTGTTTCTTTTTCCGCACACAAATTCTATGGTCCCAAGGGTATTGGCGGCCTATATATCCAGAATATAGATCGCATATCTCCCTTGATTCATGGTGGTGGACAAGAGATGGCAATGCGCTCTGGTACCGAGAATTTGGTCGCTATCGCCGGACTCGGTGAGGCTGCTGACGAATGTCGCAGGGAGCTTGAGTACTGGGATCATCACTGTCTGAAGTGCAAACAGCACTTGATCGAACAGCTTGGCAAATCCTCTATCGAAACACATATCAATGGTGCTAGTCATTATGAGGGGGCGATTTCCAATACCTTAAACCTATCGATTCCAGGCATTCGGGGTGAGGCGCTTGCTCTGTTAATGGAAAAGAAAGATGGGATTGTGGTGTCGATTGGCTCTGCATGCAGTAACAACAAGACCCGTCAACTATCGCCTGTATTACAAGGAATGGGGCTAAGTGATGAAGAAATACAAAGTGCGATCAGGATTAGCTTCGGCCGCTTTACCAGCCTTGATGATATAGATCGTTTTGTTGATTCATTGCAGCGGTGCGTGGCACAGCTCAAAAGCATGAGCTTTAAAGGGTGAGGAGTTGGGCTCATGACGGATAAGATTTTTCCAGCTCAGCGCTTCATGGATCAGTTCGCCCGACACGTGGTTAATGAGCCTAGCCGTACCGCCTGCGTATTCCAGCCTCATGGGCCTGATAGTGCTCTATCGCTGAGTTACGGTGAACTGAATCAGCAGGTACTGGAACGGGCCCGACTGTTAGTCGAGCGCGGATATAGAGGCCAGCCGCTTGCTCTGCTTTTCCCTGCTGGTCTTGATTTTGTGGTCAACTTCCTCGCCTGCCTCGCGGCTGGCGTCATTGCTGTACCCCTGAACCTGAGTCGCAATGCTCAGCAATTAGAGCGCACTGTTCGTATTCTTGGTGATGCAAAGACCAAAGCCATTCTGACGACCGCTGAGACTCGTGAACAGCTATTTGAGCAATTAGCAGAATTACCGGCGATTAATTTGGGCGACCAGGCCTGGATTGATGAGCAGCAGGTTGGTGCTGCTAAAGATGTAGAGTTACCTCTTCCGGCTCCAGATGAGTTGGCGTTTGTTCAGTACACCTCAGGCTCTACTGATCTACCCAAAGGTGTGATGGTAAGTCACGCCAACATTATCGATAACCAATTGGCTATCCAGCAGGCGTGTGGCCACCGCGAAGGTGTAATTGCTGGCGGCTGGCTGCCACAGTTCCACGATATGGGACTGATAGGCCATATGCTGCAGCCATTGTTCCTTGGTGGTACCTACGTCTTCATGCCACCGATGAAGTTCGTTCAGCGTCCACGCCGGTGGTTAGAATTGATATCTCACTATCGAATTCATAGCTCTGCTGCACCTAATTTTGGCTATGAGCACTGCATCAAGTTCATAGGTGAGCGAGAGGACTTATCGGGATTAGACCTGAGTTGCTGGAAGGTGGCTTTGAATGGCTCTGAGCCTGTCAGCGCCGACACTATGAGGATATTTGCTGAACGTTTCCAGCCTTACGGTTTTTCCTCTACTGCTTTCTTTCCCTGCTACGGCATGGCTGAAACCACTTTGTTTGTCTCTGGAGGACCGAAAGGCGTAGGCATTGAAACCCTGGCTTTCGATCCCGCAGCATTTGACTCTGGTCGACTGCAATCTACTGGTGAGGGGCGTCAAGTGGTTAGCTGCGGTCGTATCACGCCAAGGATGATTTTGAAGGTTGTTGATCCGGAGAGTGGCCGGCTAGCAGATGAGGGTTGTATTGGTGAGATATGGATTAGTGGTGCCTCAATAGCACAAGGTTATCTTAACAACCTTGAGATTAGTAAGCAGCAATTCGGTGCTCGTATATCGCCCTGCGACGGTCATTATTACCTCAAAACCGGGGACATGGGCTTCGTCCGTGACAATAAGTTGTATATCACCGGGCGGATTAAGGAAATGTTAATCCTGCGCGGCCGCAACCTTTATCCATACGATATTGAACGTACCTGTAGTGACCATCCTGATGCGGCAGGCAATAACGGAGCCTCGGTTTTCACTGTGGATAGCAATGGCCAAAACCGACTGGCAGCCATTGTTGAGATTCGCCGCCACGCCTTTCTTAACCGAAACCACGATGAACTCCGACAGGAGCTGCGTGAGGCAGTGATGTTGGCACATGATGTCGCCCTCGACCAGCTTTTGCTGGTCAAGCCTGGCGGTATTCCGAAAACCACCAGCGGCAAAGTTCGTAGGACTGCCTGCAGGGATCTGATTGCAGCCGAAGAGGCGCAGCTCGCATGAACCGTTGATAGGAAATATAAGATGACGAATGAATTTAGAATGAAAAACCTGGTGGAACAGATCACAGATTTTATCGCTGCTAAGACACCAGAATTTTCGATTGATAAGCACAGTGACACCTCTTTCTCAAGTCTAGGTCTAGACTCGGCAGACCATGTCCAGCTATCGACTATGGTGGAGGACCACCTCTCTGTTGACATCGATCCGACGCTAGCCTTCGACTACCCAACGATTAACGCTCTTGTGGCACATCTCGAAAAGAATTTTTCAAGAACAGCTTTGGAGCGCAGTTGATGTCGCGACTTGATTGCATAGTTATCGGTGGAGGCCAGTTCGGTCTTCACACCGCACGAATGCTGCAGCAGGCTGATCTCAACTACCTTCTGCTTGAACGGGATAGTATTGGCGACGTTTGGCGTAACCGGCTCGAAGGTATGAAGCTATTCACTTCACGTCAATTCTGTGCCCTGCCAGGACTAGCCTTTCCGGGCGATCCTGAGGGCTTCCCGACTACAGTAGAAATAGCTGATTATTTGGTCAGCTATGCAGGCCACTTTGATCTTCAGGTTCGAGAAGGCTGTGAAGTTGTTGGTCTCGATCGCCTTTCGAACGGCAGTTTTCAGGTCGACCTTGCCGACGGCACGTCTCTGCTCGCCACCAGTATCGTCAATGCAACTGGTGCTAATCAGATACCCCAGGTGCCGGCGATAAGTTCCCAACTTGCTGGAGAGGTGCAGCAACTAGACGGTAGTCTCGCCTCAACCGATGTCATTTCTGATGGCCACACTGTTGCCGTTATTGGGGATGGTGCTACTGGGCGTCAGATCGTGGACCGGCTAGCGGGACGTTGCAATGTGTTTTTGGCCACGGGTTCCCCACGTGGCCTGCCTCCCAACCGTTTGTTCGGACGTGATATTTTTTGGTGGCTTGATCGCTTGCGTATCCTTTCCGCCGATAAGAACAGCCTCATCGCGAAGATATTAAAAAAGCGTAACCCTGTCCCCTGTGGTGAATACAACAATAGACGGCTGAAGGCTAAAGGCGTAAAGATTGTTGGCCGTGCTTTGGAGTGCTCTGGCCGTCAAATCCGTTTCGACTCCGTCGGTTGGCATGACATAGATACAGTGATTTGGGCAACAGGCTATTGCGACCGAACGAGCTGGCTAAAGTTGCCGCACTGTGTCGATGAGAGGGGCTTCATTGAAAACTATGGAAGGACTCCAGAGCCTGGGCTTTTCTTAGTGGGACGTAAATGGCTTAGTTGTCGAGCGTCGGAGCTGGTAATGGGGGTTGAGAAGGATGTAGAGCGAGTAATGGTGCCGCTGCGAGCCTTTTTATCCGAAAGGAAAGAAATACCTTGAACAAAAATATAAAGACCGATTGGATCATTCGCTCTGGCGCCAGTAAGTGGCTATTAGCGCTGGTGCTGTTGCTCACATTGATGTCGGCTGTTGGCCTAAAACGGATGGGGCTGGCCAGTGATTATCGCGTTTTCTTCGATGATAACGATCGTGACCTACTGCGCTTGGAGCAGATGCAAGATACTTATAGCACGACTGATAACGTGTTCATCATGATTGAACCGGTGGATGACAACATCTACAACCAGCGTACTCTGAGCCTTATACATGAAATGACACGCGCGTTGTGGCGGACGGCCCATGTCTCTCGAGTAGATTCGCTAACGAACTTCCCCTATAGCTCTGCTGAAGACGATGATATTTTGATTGAGGAGTTCGTCTACGAGCTTGACGAATTGACGCCGCAAAGGATCGCCTTTATTGAAACTGCCGCTAGTAGTGAGAGGGACTTGGTTGGCAATTTGGTTAGTAAGAACGGACGATTTACCGCGATCAATGCGACCATTCGGTTGCCAGGGTTAGACCATAAGGCCGAAGTGCTAGCCGTTACCGGTGCTGTCGATGAATTGATTAAGTCATTCAAGATGGAATATCCGGATCATCGTTTTTTTGTCACCGGTGTGGTGGAGATGAACGGTGCCTTTTTCCAGGCGGCAAAAAAAGACTTCATCACGCTGATACCGTTGATGATCCTTTTTGTGCTGGTCAGCGCTGCTCTAATTCTCGGATCACCTGCTGCAGGTGGCGCTATTTTGACGGTAGTAGTGTTGGCACTGCTAGGGTCTTTGGGTCTAGCTGGTTGGCTCGGTATTCAATTGTCTGCGCCATCAGTATCGGCTCCAATCATCATGTTCACGGTGATAGTAGCGTCGGCCATCCACATCCTCAGCTATATTCAGCGCCAGATACGCAGTGGTGTTTCTCGTGAAGAAGCAGTCTTGCAATCCTACCGGCGCAATCTCAAGCCGATTGCGGTGAGCCATGTCACTACTATTATCGGTTTTCTGGCGATGAATTTCAGTGACTCACCGCCGTTTCGAGATCTTGGCAATATAGTTGCCTTAGGTGTGCTCTTCTCGCTACTTTTGTCGTTGACGGTTCTACCACAGCTTCTGCTGCGTATTCGTTTTTCAACGCGGGAAACAGGTGCCAACCGACTGATTAATCGCATGGCTTTGTTGTCAGGCTGGGTTATCGCTTACCGCCAGCGGATATTGTGGCTAATGCTACCTTTGTCCCTATGCGTCGCTGCACTCAGTCCATTGAATCAATTAAACGATGATTTAATCCGCTATTTTGATGAGTCGCAGCCCTTCCGTGCTGATTCTGAACGTATCGATCGCCACTTTTCTGGTATTTATACAATCGATTACTCGCTCTCGGTACCAGAGCAGAACGGTATGTTTCAGCCAGAGTTTTTACAGTTTCTTGATACATTCGATGACTGGCTACATGAGCAGCCAGAAGTTTTTACAACTGCAAGCCCCCTGCACCGAATCAAGGATCTTAACCGTTTGATGAATGGTGGTGATGAGGACTCTTACCGGTTACCTGGCGATACAATTACCGCTGCACAGCAGTTCCTGCTATACGAGATGTCGTTGCCGTTTGGTCGTGATGTGACCCATCAGGTGAATTTGAATAAATCCTCGGTGAAACTGACTGCACGATTAAAGAATCTAAGCTCGGTGGGCTTAATTGCTTTTGAAAAACGGGTCGAAGAGTGGTTATTGCAAAACCAACCTCGCTCCATTGATATCTATCACAGCAGTCCCGCAGTGATTTTTTCCCACATTGGTCAATCAAATATTGTAAGTCTCCTTGAAGGTGCCTCGCTAGCGTTTGTGGTGATTTCATTGACGTTGATGCTGGTATTCCGCTCACTCGATATTGGTCTATTGAGCTTGGTTCCAAACCTGCTTCCAGTCGCGGCAGCATTTGGATTTTGGTATCTCGTTAATGGTCAAATCTCAATGGGGCTGGCTGGGGTGTCGGCAATGGCGATCGGCATAATCGTCGATGATACAGTTCACTTCCTCTATCAGTATGTCAACGGTCTAAAGCGGGGGCTCAGTCCTGAAGATAGCGTAAGCGAAACCATTAGTAAGACTATGGGTGGGATCGTGATTAGCTCAATGCTGCTAGTGATAGGCTTCCTTCTATTGTCGACCTCGGCGTTCGAGAAAAATGCCCAGATGGGTATGCTCACGGGGATGTCTATTGTGTTGGCATTGGTGTTTGACTTGATATTACTACCGGCCTTGGTTCTAACCTTTATGCGCAGGACACGTACGTCGAACCTGCAATTTCGTACCGACAAGGAACTAAATAATGCGAACTGATTACCGTCTCCTCCTTCCAGTGACAATACTTTGTGGCCTAATCGGTTTGCCGGTTCAAGGCGCTGCTAGCGATGTTAGAAAGGGGCGGGAGGTCGCAGTGGCAGTGGATAACCGTGATCTTGGTTACGGCGACAGTGTTGCCGAATTGACGATGATTCTACGCAACAGGGCCGGAGATGAAACTCGACGTGAACTGCAGATCAGCTCACTTGAGAGTCACGAGGGTGGAGACAAATCGTTAATCCGCTTCAATTTTCCTGCCGATATCCGGGGCACGGCGCTTCTAACGCATCCGCAGTTAGAGGATACCGATAAGCAGTGGTTATATTTGCCTGCCTATTCCCGTATTAAGAGGATCTCATCTCGCAATAAGAGTGGTGCGTTCGTCGGTAGTGAGTTTTCGTTCGAGGACTTGTCTGATAAGGCGGTCGACGATTTCCGCTATACCTACGTGAGAGAGGAATCATGCGAAGATGGTGCCCTGGTTTGTGACGTAATTGACCGAGTGCCAGAAGACTCTCACTCTGCATATAGCCGGCAGCGGGTCTGGGTTGATCAGAGTGCTCGACGTATCTTCCGTATAGACTATTTCGACCGTAAGGAAACGCTGCTCAAGACTTTTTCCGCAAGGGATTTTCGCCTCTACGACGATCGTTATTGGAGGCCCATGGAGGTGGTTATGCATAATCAGCAGAGTGGAAACGTAACGATCTTAAGCTATAGCCGCATCGAGTTTGGTACCGGTCTCTCAGTTGCGAATTTCCATCGCAATACACTCCGGGATTAAGGGTATGGGGGTCTTGCGTTTAGCGTTTTGGGTGCAGCTGTGTCTAAGCCTTACCATTATGCCGGTCCTCGCAGAGGTCAAGGTTGACAAGTATTCTGTTGATATCGCGGCCACGGCTCGTATATTTGCAGAAGAGGAGTCGCTGGCCATTGATGATAGCTACCGCTTCGGACCGGGGCTGGAAATTGAAGCAAATGCTGAGGGGGATATTGGTGATACTGGCTATAAGCTGCGGTTGTTTGGTAGCTGGGATAAGCAGGATGGGGAGCGTCGTTATGCCGATATCCGCCAAGCCAGCCTTCACTGGCGCCGTGATCAGTTATCGCTGAATCTTGGTGTTAGCACTTTCTTTTGGGGCGTTTCTGAATCTCTGAATATAGTCAATGTACTTAATCAGGCTGACTTGCGCCAAGCTATCGACGGAAAGGAAAAGATGGGGCAGACCTTCGCATCTTTAGGTCTGCGTTTTGATAACGGCGAACTATCGATATTCTATCTGCCAACTTTTCGTGAGCGAGAATTTCCAGAGCGCCCGTCATTCGGACTACCGATTTCGGACCGGGCACTTTTTGAAAGCTCGAATAGAGGTGGAGATGTTGCTCTGCGAGGCCATTTTTACGCTGGTGATTTAGAAACAGGGATCGGTTACTTCAGAGGCACTAGGCGGGCGCCACTACTGGTAAGGCCTAGCCCTTCAGCGACGATGTTGACTCCCTTT
Source organism: Microbulbifer sp. THAF38 (assembly GCF_009363535.1). Lineage (NCBI taxonomy): Bacteria > Pseudomonadati > Pseudomonadota > Gammaproteobacteria > Cellvibrionales > Microbulbiferaceae > Microbulbifer > Microbulbifer sp. THAF38. The sequence goes on along the minus strand of NZ_CP045369.1, from coordinate 3,402,411 downwards.
TACATCGAAACCGAGAATTTTTTACTGGACACACTTTATCTCCTCGGCGACACGACCTTGAAGTTGGAAGCGAAAACTGGTCGCGAACTGGAGCAAGGTTTCTTTGCTGCAAACGTTGGCCTTGAGCACCCGATTTATTCGCTACCGGATAGTATGCAAGATCTGTCCTTGATCGCCGAATATCTAATCGACGATAGGGATGAGCAAGCTGAAACATTAGGTCAGAACGATCTCTTTGTCGGCCTTAGAGCTAGCTTCGGTGATACCGGTGACAGCGAATTTCGAGGGGTCATAAGTTATGACTTCGATAGTCATGGCAACTACCTCGACTTAGGCTTAGAACACCGTCTGAGCGATTATTTTAGAATCGAAACTCGGGCGTTTTTATTCCTCAATGTGGGCCGCAGTGATACTTGGCTGTATCCAGTACGGGATGAGGATTTTATCGAGTTTAAGTTGCATTATTCTTTTTGAGCGGACCCTATGAAGACTGGAGTTAACAGGGATATAGGTCTTTGGATTGCTACCGTGAAGGAGTTTGAAACTCTAATCGAGCATGATCCGCAAACTGTCTTCACCACAGTTAGCGAGGCTGAGCAGAAAAGATATAGTGGGATTGTTAATCGAGCGGCGGGCCTACATTTTCTGCTTGGTCGTTACCTATTGCGTTATGTTTTATCCGCTAAAAGTGGCGTAAGTATTTTGCCGGCAGATTGGGAAATTTTCCCTGATGAGCAAGGCAGGCCTAGAGTTTTAAACCAAAGTGTGGCCCCAATAAAATTTAGTATTTCTCATGCTAGTGGTGTGGTCGCGATTGCGCTTAGCTCTACCGTTGATCCAGGTATAGATCTGGAGCCCCTTGCTCGTGAACTGGGCTCAGGTCTAAATTTCAGGCATTTACTTAGTCCAGAGCAATATGACCAGGTAATGACTATCCCAAGCACTGCTCACTGTGAATTGTTAACAAGGGTTTGGTGCATTAAAGAGTCTGTGTCCAAAGTGTGTGGTTTGGGGCTTCGACTGCCTTTTTCTACGATCGAGTTTGATCTTGTATCTTTGCTTAACTCGCAACCAGCCACGTGGCTTGAGTGTAAGGTAAGAGAAATGGGGAGCTTTTGGTTTAACCTTTGCACGTTGGCGCAACGCTATTGGCTTTGTGTAGCGATGGAGTCGCCGGCGTTGTCGCCTTTGGGTCGATTGGAAACAAACCATTTTAACCTACTCAGCCGCAAGGCGTTTTAGAAACAAGACGTGGAGTTGGAAGTAGCTGCCGCACAAAATTAATTTTAGGTCCAGTTACGCTGCTTCAATGTCATTAATACAGGATGAGATGATGGACGTGCTCGAGTACATCAGGGAAAAGGAAAGGTTGCTTAGGGCTCGGATTAACAATTTGGACCTCAAAAGCACCCATGATAATCACCTGCATCAGTTGTCCTATTACATCAGTAACTTGCTTAAAAATTCATGGACTTCGAAAGCTGGGCCGGTTGTTGATCCTGCTACCAATCGTGAATTACAAGTCATTAAGAACCCTAAGGCCATCGCTTTCTACCAAGACTGGCAAGCACGTATTGGTCAGCAGATATATATTGGGCGCTGGATTGTAGTTGACCAGTCGCGCATTGACAGTTTTGCCGAAGTAACTGGAGACCGCCAGTGGATTCATATTGATCCAGAACGAGCAAGGGCTGAATCGCCGTTTGGAGGCACAATTGCCCACGGCTTTTTGGTCCTATCGCTAATTCCCGAGCTCACCGATGCTGTCAATCCGGAAAAACCGCCTTACCCTGAAGCTAGAATGATTATAAACTGCGGCCTTGAACAGGTGCGTTTTCCTTATCCAGTTAAGACTGGCAATCGTATCCGAGCTCGTACGACTTTAAAGTCCCTGGTGCCATCGAAGCGTAGTGTGGAAATGATCAATCATATTGAGGTAGAGGTTGAAGGTTCAGGTCGCCTGGTTTGTGTTGCGGATAGTGTGCTGAAACTTTACTTCTGAATTCAAAATGCACGCGCACCCTCCCGGCACTTACTAATTATCATAGGCAAACTGGGAGGAGAGTAATTCTCGATTGATCGCTCTTGCAAGAGCGCAGAATTAGCCATCTCTGGATAGAGATATGAACCTTGAGTATCTGTGATTATCGAAAGGTGTATTCCTGCTATCTGATAGGGAATTTCAGAGGCTATGGGGGCTGGGGTTTATTAATTTCCCTGGTTAAGTAGGGAAATGCAGCTGGGGGCGGCGTTAGACGTGTCTTTACCACCTAGATAACTCTTTTATTTCTGACCTTTCTGACTGAGCGCTCCATTGCCGAGGATTAGTGGCTGCGTTGCTACAAATCTAGATGGATTCCATCAAAGATCGGGTGGTTCACTTGTAATGATGAGGTATGAGCGCTAGATTTGTAACCAACCAATAAGCAAATAAATAGAAAGAATTTTTTTAATAAAGATTTTTTTGGTATGCTATATCTAATTTTTTCTTTTTTTAGGATAAAATTGTCGGTATGTGTGTGTAATTTGAAGCAACTTACCTCTTCATTTATCTCACCTGTTTGATACCCCAAAGGTACATTTAGGCTCTTGAAGTGATTAGTGTTCAAACTTTATTGTTCCAAAATAAAATTAGTGTTCAAACTTTATTGTGCGAGAACATATGGGAGATGTAATTCCTTTTAAAAGAAAAACTGCTTGGCAGAAGCATAAGGGCAGCACTCTTTGCCGGGAAGGTTTCCACAAATGGAAAGTGGTCACCGAGCGTAAATTTGATGTGAAGCAGGGTAAACTCGTTACCGAATACTCTTGTGAGCGCTGCGGAAAAACCAAGACCAAGTTGCTCTAGTTTGGTTTGCCTGGAAAGGGGCTAATTCCTAGGCTGAGATATTTTGTGGTCAATTCCCAGTTCTTCATGGATATCCCGCGGTGTGGCTAGCCGCACCGCGGGATAAGCCAGGCAACTGCTCCTAGCCTATCTATTCTCCACTAAGAATTAATAGCGATAGTAGCGACCGCGATAGCGATAGTAGTCTCTGCGCTTTCTGTCTCTATCATAAAGGTAGCCGGCACCCGCACCGAGAACTGCACCTGCCGCGGTGCCACCGGGGCGGCCACCACTGATCAGGGCGCCGGTTACGGCACCAACACCGATGCCGGTTCCTATGCGGCGGTCAGTATCACTCATATTGGCGCAGCCCTGGCCGCCAAGGCCCGCAGTCAACACTGCGGTGAGGCAGAGATATTTAATGGCTTTGATACGCATAGTCACCTCTTTCAGTGATGCTTGAGGTATAAAAATTCGGCAAAGCTGACCGAATTATTCCGCAGCCAGTGTAAGGTGGGGGTAGGTCAGCAACAAATATCTAAGTTGTTAGCCGCGTATAGTACAAAATAAGAGGGTTGAAGGAGTTTGCGATGTTTGAAAAGCAGCAGTTGGTTGATATTGCACGAACCCCAATGCCCTTCGGTAAATATGCGGGCAGGCCGTTGATTGATCTCCCCGAGGAGTATCTGCTTTGGTTTGCCAAAGAGGGCTTTCCTGAGGGGAAGTTGGGGCAGCTGATGGCCCTGACTTTGGAGATCAAGATCGAAGGCCTTGAGGGATTGATTACGCCGTTAAAATAACTCAGCGGTTCAGTTTATCTTTTCCGCTGTATAAACCTCTCGCAAAGTTAATTTTTTAGACTTCCAGGCATAGTGTTATGCCAAGGCGTTCACTTTGATCTTCTTTAATGTGAGTCTATTATATAAGTGCCTAGGTGAGCTTTGCGGAGCGAAGCGTTAACAAGAAGCGGTCCGTAATGGAGACTGGACTTACCCGGAAATAGGCCCACAGCGGGTGACCACTGGTCTGAAATGATTTCAGCGAGGTTGCAGCGGGAGTAGAGCCAGTCATGTTAAAGAGGGAGCGGTCGAAATGAATTCGGCCGCTAATTAATTGTATTTTTCAATTTTTCTTCCAATTTTTCCTCTCACATTCCTCATATTTCTCTTTGCCTTCTTATTTAAGAGTTTTTTCCTGCTGATTTCGCAAGAATTACATATTCTTGAGCATTGAAAATTCTTAGGGAGAAGAAGTAGATGTTTGATGGGCTGCGAGTTTGGGAGGGCATTGGAAAGAACCCCGGCAACTCAGTTGCCGGGGTTCAGGTTTCTAAGTGATTACAAGTGGTAAATTAGAGTGGTATACGGATAACCACGCCACCCATGGTTTCGCCGAGTTCGAAATTATCGCGCGGGCTGTCGGCATGGTCATTGTGGCAGCTGACACAAGCGGGGGATACGCCCACATCGGCATAAACCGCGGTGAAGTATTCGGTATCACCCAATGTTTCACGGCCGTAAAAGTTTTCACCTGGGTTGTCGATTACATACTGCAGGCCCTGCTTTTCCATATCGGTGCGAGGCTTGTTTTGTTTGTTCACCGGCCATAGAGACAGCAGTGCATAACTGAAGCCAGAACCCTTTTCTGCAACTCGCTCAGCGCCCATGCGCATCATTTGTGCGGGCAGCGGCAGCAGTTTTTTATCCTGCCAATGCTCATCGGCATCCAGGACTTTTTCCTCATTTTGTAAACGGTTAACAACCTTGTTGGTGTAGTTTGCCCTGTCTGCCTCAATAACGGCAAAGATGGCATCCGCCATTCGCTCAGGTGCAACTCCCTGGTTTTTTTCACAACCAGTAAGTAGAGCCAGTCCGGCGATAAAACAAGCGGCAATACGCATAGTGTTCCCCTCCTATTGGGATTTAGTTTCATTTTTTTTGCTATTGGAAATTCTCGCAATGCGGTCGCGAATTAAGTCAAACGTTTCGTGTTTGTCCGCGGGCTTATGCTTGAAATTCTGTGAGATCAATTTTTTGTCTGCGAGAGCCGCCAGGGAAAACTCCGCCCCATGGCAGTTCAGGCAGACGGGTAACATTTTTTCGTTGGGGCGGAGATTGTGATTCTGGTTGTGGTTAACAACGACTTGCTCACCATGGGTTTCCCTCGGCAAGTGGCAGCTGGCACAGCTGACGCCGTTATCCGAGTTTGCCTGCCAAGTGTCGAAGTGCGGTGACTCTTTGTAAGCCAGGCTGTGTTCATCGCTGTGGCAACTGAGGCAGGCTTCCACTGCGGCGAACTGTAAATCGACATCGTGCGGGCTGTGACAGCTGGTACAGCTCAACTCCCCTGAGGCGTCAGACTGCATGGGTATCCAGGCCTGGTTCGGCGTCATGGCCCCGACCTGCTGGACAAACTCTTGCGGTAGCTTGGAAGAAAGTCGCATGCCGTGTTTTCCCTGCGTAAAGGATTCCCGCTGGTCGCTATGGCAGCTTGCGCACTGCTCTACCACTTCCGCGCTAGTAAATTGCATCTGCCCATCGGCGTGGCAACTACTGCAGTTCACCTCAGCCTGTGCGTGGGGGCTCTGTGCCCAGGCCGCAGCGATTTCTGCAGTTGCAGTTTCTTCATGGATATCTGCCTGCTGCAACTTTAATGGTTTGCTATTCGGGTGTTCCTGCAACCAGGACTGCATGGCGGTACGCGCCGGTAATTTTGCATCCTCAAGTAGATCCGGTTGCCCTACATGGGCGATTAGGAAATCCTCGTAGAGGGTGCCGTTATCGTGGTAGTTGTGGCAGCCGGCGCTGGCGCAGGTTTCAAATCCCATGCCTTGGTGGCTGCTACGCTCTTCGGCAATTTCGCTGTGACAGTGAAAGCAGAAATCTCCGGCCAGGCTGACGCCCATTTCGCGGGTAATCTGCTGCTTGTGTTCCGTATGGCAGCTGATGCATTGGCGTGCATCCAGGGTTTCCAGCAATTGAGCATTGCGGGGGTCGAGGAATTTTTTGCGGGGATGGGAGTCATCGGCCAGTTCCAGTTCCTCTGCGTGGCAGTTCAGGCAAGACTGTTGAATAGATTCTTCACCGGCAAAACCATCGGTATGACAGGAGGTGCAAGCGAGCTCTATCTGGTGGTGGCCATGGGTGGGTTCACCGGTGATAAACAGGGACTTGTCATCTGCAGTCAGGTTATACGAAGCATAAGCGCCCACTATCAGGGTCAACAGCAGGCCGTAGTGCCAAAATTTAAATTGATAAGATTTCATTTAGAAGTAATAAACCGCAAGAATGTGATAGGCGAGGAGTACCGGCAGTGCCCAAAGCAAGGCGTAATGAACGTATGACCACCATTTGCGGTGTTCACGTAACCTGAGGTCGGTCCAGTGATGGTTGCGGGCCATAAAGACGCCGACAAGGGAACCGGTAGCGGTAACGCCAAGGAAGACGAGCATGAGTGCAAGATTGAGGTTTTGCCCCATGCGGAAGCCGGTGTGGACAGCAAGGGCAGCCACGGCAATCACACCGGTGATACTGTGGGCGTATCGCCAGTGATCCACATGTCCGTAGGAAAGTTTTTTCCAGCGTTTGCGCAGACTCAGCGCGGCAGTAAACAAGCAAAGTGCGAGAATGGTGTAGCCGGTTACCTGTTTCCAGAAATTGTCATACCAGAGTTTTTCCCAAAACTGGCCGCTCTGCACAGAGTGGGATATCGGTGGGGGCGGCATTAGGAATGACAAGGTGATCAAAAGAAGGGAAATGATCGAAGTAATCAGTATGCCCTTGGCATGGCGCATGACCAGGTTGGGCACAGGCGCATCGAGTAGCTCGGCCATTAAGGGGCGACAGCTGCCGCAGACAGAGCCTGCGGTGGTGGCCTGCTGCAGTTCGTTTAGTGTGCGTTTGCCCTCGGAAATCGCCTTGCACAATTCGCCTTTGCTGACGGAATTGCACTGGCACACCAGGTAGCTGTCGGGGAAGCTCTTAATACTGTTTGAAGTCTGTTGGCCGAAAAGTCGGCCTTCGTCCGCAAATTGCTTCAGTGCTCGCGTACTGACTTTTTCCTCCTGCGCCACGGCTTGGCGCAGGCTGTTTGCCTCGTCCCAACTTCCGATATAAATAGCACCGAGAATGCGTCCATCTTTAACAAATAGTCGGCGATAGATACCCTTGAAACGGTTGCGGAAAACATGGCTCTGCAAACCTTCCTGCTGCTGAAGGTTGTCGGAGGCAACATCCCCCATAATGGCACAGGGAATATGGGCGATTTTGAGTTGAATATCTGTATAGCTGCCGGAGTAAGGGCGTTCCAAAATCTCGCCGCCATGGTCGCGACGAATATGCGAGCAGCAGCTTTCCGCTTGCTCGTAGCCGGGGCGAACCAGCTGATAAACTTTCTGGTCAAACTCGGCGCACTCCCCAATGGCGTAGACATCCGGGTCGGAAGTCTGCATCCATTCGTTGACAACTACCCCTCTGTCAATTTCGAGCCCAGCCTGTTGGGCGAGGGAGACTTCTGGCTGGATGCCAGTGCAGAGAACAATAGCATCGACACAGAGGCTCTCACTATCGGCGAACTGCAGGGTGGATTTTTCCCCTTGCCGTTCAATGGATTTCAGGTTTGAGCCAACTTTCAATTCCACACCAAGGGCGGCAAGGGAGGATTTCAAAAACTCCTCACCTTCTTCACCCAATAGGCCGCTCAGTAATTTGCCGCGAGATTGTAGCGTGACAGTATTTTTCGGTGTTTTTAATGCGGTTGCCGCCTCCAGTCCCAAGGCGCCGGCGCCGATGACACATATATCGGCGTGTCGCTCCCGCAGTGCAATCAGGTCATTGGTGTTGCGTAGGCTGCGAAACGGATAAACGCCGGGCAGATCCGCACCGGGGACTGCGGGGATCTTCGGGTTGGAGCCAGTGGCCAGGATCAGCTTGGTGTAGGGCTGAATATTACCGGCAGCATCTGTTACCGTTTTTTTGACGCGATCGATAGAGAGGATTTTTCGATCGATATATTCTGCGAGCCGATGATCACTCTTACCGAGAATGGGATTATCGAGTTCCTCTCGCTCCACATGGCGGGATAGATACTGAGATAGTTTTACCCGATTGTAAGGCGATTCTGTTTCGGCACCATAGATGACAATTTGCGCTTCGTCACAGAATTCAAGCAGTTTTTGTGCACAGCGAACTCCGACTGGGCCAGTGCCTACAATCACATATATTGGATAGCCGCTGTCGCTGGTGCGAGCGCTACCTGGCGAACATTGACGAGCAGCTGAACTTTTTAGTTCAGTCATATTTCCCCCGAATCCCCCGGCTTTTAAAACTGGCCTGTTTGTCATTCTTTTTTTTAAGCCACAAAGCTTTCAGAATTTTCTAGACCAATATTCCACCGTTGTAAGTTTTTTTAAATTCTAGTTTCCATATGTTTAAACAAAATTAAATAAACGTCTAGTCTTGAATAGAAATGGTGGTAGATAAGGGGGAGTTAAGGGAGGTCTGGCTGGAAAGTTTTTTAAGCTGTTGTTATCGCTCGCTTTTTTTTGAGCGTTGTCGCTGCGCAGTAGCGGTCGGCCCGATTATGCGTGCTTTATTTTTTATATTGAGAAAACCTTTTTTATTAGGCAGCCTGCTGTCAATACCTACTAGGTGGGTAAGTTTGATTAGCCATGGGGTGTAGGCTTAAAGATAGCTAAAAAAATATGCGCCCCGTCCCTGTGGGTCGCAGATATTTTTACAGAGTGTTTGCCAGATAAGTTGTTACTCACTTATTGGCTTGTGCCCAATTCCTATAAAAGTCGAGTAACGAAACTGGCTCCTCTATTTAAAATAATTTCTTAGGATGGCTGGTAGAGAACGTAAAGTTCTTTTTCTTCCAGCGCGGTGCGACGAGTCAATGCCTCACCTATTTTTTGGTAATCCATTTTGAAGTCGCGAACCATTTCTGGGGTGAAGGCTTCGTGGTTGTAGCGCTTACAGAATTGCACAACGGCATTGGCGATTTCATTCATATCCGTGCGGAAGTCTTTTACGACTTGCAGAGTGTGCGCATCACCGGCAAGAGCCTGCTCCAGGTAGACATAAAAGCGCACATTTTCCTTGATCAGGTGTGCCTGAAAGCCGGACTTGAATTGAGTCAGTAGCTGAGAGAGCTGGCGATAGTTTTGTTTTTCATAACCCTCGGACCACATACGTTGGAAAATGCCAATCAGGGTTCGATGGTCATCTTCCAGCGCCTTGATCAGTGTTGGATCGTAAGAAATGGTTCGGCTGCCCTTGGCGCTGGCATAGTTGCTGCGAGTGTATTTCTCTTCCAGGTCGACGCTGTCGGAAGACTTGCTACCTCGGAACATACCGGAGATGAAGCTAAGCATATGCTGTGCCCTTGATAGTTTTAATTTTGTGAGTTGTGCGAGTAAGGAAAACCGCGGGCAGGTGGCTGCTGTGGTATGGGAACTACAGTGCAAACTCACCCGCTCTGGGAGGCGCGGATTTTACATTGCATGACAGGGTTTTTACTGTATGGCGGGAGTTGCAACGGGATGATTATTTTAAAATTGTGATACCTGTCACAACTGAGTGTGGTGTTGATTGTTGCGCTATCTGAAATTTGTTGGGTATTAATCTGGAGGTGGCTATTTTTTCAGGCAATAAAAAAACCCGGCATTGCCGGGTTTTTTATTTTTGGCTCTATTAGCGCTGTTCCAGCGGCAGGTAATCGCGCTGGGTATAGCCGGTATAAAGCTGACGCGGACGGCCAATTTTATGTGGGTTGGAAATCATCTCATTCCAGTGTGCAATCCAGCCGGAGGTGCGGCCGGTGGCAAAAATCACGGTAAACATATCGGTGGGGATGCCGATCGCTTTCATGATAATACCGGAGTAGAAGTCGACGTTCGGGTAGAGTTTCTTCTCGACGAAGTACTCGTCTTCGAGGGCGATTTTTTCCAGGCGCTTGGCAATCTTCAGCAGTGGATCGTTCTCGGCACCCATAGCACCCAGAACTTCGTCACAAATGCCCTGCATTACGCGGGAGCGCGGGTCAAAATTCTTGTAAACGCGGTGTCCGAAACCCATCAGGCGGAAGGGGTCGTTCTTGTCTTTAGCGCGCTTCACAAACTCGTCGATGCGGCTCTCGTCGCCGATTTCCTGCAGCATATTCAGTACTGCTTCGTTAGCACCGCCGTGTGCCGGTCCCCACAGGGCGGCAATACCGGAAGAGATGCAAGCGAAGGGGTTGGCGCCGGAGGAGCCGGCCAGACGCACGGTAGAGGTTGAAGCATTCTGCTCGTGGTCGGCGTGCAGCAGGAAGATGATATCCATTGCCTTGGCGACAATCGGATCGATCTTGCTGGGCTCACAGGGGTTGCCGAACATCATGTGCAGGAAGTTCTCGGAGTAGCTGCGGCTATTGTCCGGATACATGAAGGGCTGGCCTTTGGAGTGCTTGTAGCACATGGCAGCCAAAGTCGGCATCTTGGCGATCAGGCGGTGTGCGGAGATCTCGCGGTGCTCTGGATTGGTGATATCCAGAGAGTCGTGGTAGAAGGAGGCGAGAGCGCCAACCACGCCGCAAAGCATTGCCATCGGGTGAGCGTCGTAATGGAAACCTTTAAAGAAGTTCACCAGGGCTTCATGCACCATGGTGTGGGACATGATGGTGTCCACGTAATCTTTTTTCTGCTCGGCGTTGGGCAGTTCGCCGTTCATTAGCAGGTAGCAGGTCTCGAGGTAGTCAGACTTCTCTGCCAGCTGCTCAATGGGGTAGCCGCGGTGCAGAAGTTGACCTTTGGCGCCATCGATAAAAGTGATCTTGGATTCACATGCGGCAGTGGATACGAAGCCCGGGTCGTAGGTGAATAAGCCTTTGCCGGTCAGGTTACCGACATCGACAACATCGGGGCCGAGGGTGCCGGAGCGTACGGGCATTTCAATAGCGCCGTCGATACCGTCGACCGTGAGTTGCGCTTTTTTATCGGACATTGCGGACTCCTAAAACTGTTCTTATGGCGGCCTTTTCCAAGTGTTTTCGGGTGCTGGCGGCCTTTTGAGCGGGGCCAAACTTAAGTGCCGCGCCGCAAATTGTCAAACCAAAAGGAGTGGACGCCCAGTCTGTCAGCAACAGGATATCCGGCGACAACGTTGACTGGTAGAGCTTTTGCCTGGTGGTGGACACAAAAAATTTGTGGAAATTCCGCAGGGCCAAATTCTGTGCCTACGTGGCCCACCGAGCTGGCGTATTACAAGGCGTTCGTTGTGTTTTGACTATTGAATGCCTATAATCCGCGCGGCTTGCGCCATGGTACGGCTACTTTGTACAAGGCTTCATCAGGTCGAGTGCAAAGTGATCAGCAAGCAGCTCGTCCCTCCCAATTTGAAAAGCTAACGGGCGCCCGGTCGTTCAGGGCAACAAGGTGTTTTTCCTGTGAACAAAAACAGACCTGTCAATTTAGACATTTCCACTATAAAGCTTCCCGCTGCCGCTTTGGTTTCCATTTTGCACCGTGTATCTGGTGTAGTGCTCTTCGCCGTTGTGGCGCTGTTGCTCTGCATGCTCGATGCCAGCCTGGAATCCGAACAGGGCTTCGCCGATATGGCGGCGGCATTTAACAGTATTCCTGCCAAGCTCATTTTGTGGGCCTCCCTGGCAGCTCTTATTTACCATCTGTTGGCCGGTGTGCGTCACCTGTTTATGGATATGGGAATGGGTGAGAGCTTCGAAGGTGGTCGCCGCAGCGCTATTGCCGTGCTGGTGGTGAGTGTAATCCTTATTCTTTTAGTGGGAGTATGGTTGTGGTAAGAACAGTAACTAGCTTCGGCCGTAGCGGTACTTTCGACTGGCTCTACCAGCGCGTCACCGCAGTGATACTGCTCGCTTACGTCCTCTTTATAGTGGGCTTTATCTTTTTCACCAAAGACTTTGGCTACCAGGCCTGGTCTGAGTTGTTCGCCCAGCGCTGGATGCGTGTATTCAGCTTGGTCGCCCTGCTGTCCACCGTGATTCACGCCTGGATTGGTCTCTGGTCCGTGGTTACCGATTACATCACCAACCGGGTGATGGGCGGTAAGGCCACTGTTCTGCGCCTGTTCGTGGAAGTGATCCTGGCTGCGATTGCCGTGCTTTACACGGTGTGGGGCATTGAAATTCTTTGGGGTGTATAAGCAATGGCGAACATGCGAACTATTTCTTTTGACGGGATTGTGATTGGCGGCGGCGGCGCGGGTATGCGCGCGGCCCTGCAGATGGCCCAGTCCGGCTACAAGACTGCGGTAATCACCAAGGTATTCCCAACCCGTTCTCACACGGTATCTGCCCAGGGTGGTATTACCTGTGCGATTGCCAGCTCCGACCCCAATGATGATTGGCGCTGGCACATGTATGACACCGTTAAAGGTTCCGACTATATCGGCGACCAGGAAGCGATCGAATACATGTGTTCCGTAGGCCCTGAGGCCGTATTCGAACTGGAGCACATGGGTCTGCCTTTCTCTCGTACTGAAGAGGGCCGTATTTACCAGCGTCCTTTCGGTGGTCAGTCCAAAGATTTTGGCCGCGGTGGCCAGGCTGCCCGTACCTGTGCTGCCGCCGACCGTACCGGCCACGCGCTGCTGCACACTCTTTATCAGAACAACGTTAAGCACCAAACCGAATTCCTAAACGAATGGTTTGCCATTGACCTGGTGAAGAACCAAGACGGTGCCGTGGTGGGTGTGATCGCCATGTGCATCGAAGATGGCGAAGTGGTCTTTATCAAATCCAAGGCGACCGTATTCGCCACCGGTGGTGCCGGCCGTATCTTCGCCTCCACCACCAACGCACACATCAACACCGGCGATGGTGTGGGTATGGCCCTGCGCGCAGGCATGCCTGTGCAGGACATTGAGATGTGGCAGTTCCACCCGACCGGTATTTACGGTGCCGGTGTACTCGTGACCGAAGGTTGTCGCGGTGAGGGTGGCTACCTGATCAATAAAGACGGCGAGCGTTTTATGGAGCGCTACGCGCCCAATGCCAAAGACCTCGCTTCCCGCGATGTTGTGGCCCGCTCTATGGTGCTCGAGATGCTCGACGGCCGCGGCTGTGGCCCTGAAGGCGATCACGTATTCCTGAAGCTCGATCACCTGGGTGAAGAGCTGCTCAACAGCCGCCTACCCGGTATCTGTGAACTGTCCAAAACCTTTGCCCACGTCGACCCGGTTAAGGCACCGATCCCGGTTGTGCCTACCTGCCACTACATGATGGGCGGTATCCCAACCAACGTTCACGGCCAGGCCCTGACCCAGGATGCTGCCGGCAACGATCAGATCATCGACGGCTTCTTCGCCTGTGGTGAGGTTGCCTGTGTATCTGTACACGGCGCTAACCGACTGGGCGGCAACTCACTGCTGGATCTGGTGGTATTCGGACGCGCTTCCGGCCTGTTTATCGAGAAGGCCCTGCGTGAAGGTATCGAGCACCGCGAAGCTTCCGAGTCCGATCTCGAAGCGGCGATGGCGCGCCTGAACCGTCTGGAAACCAACGAAACCGGCGAGAAAGCTGCCGACTTGCGCAAAGAGCTGCAGGGCGTGATGCAGAATCACTTCGGTGTATTCCGCCGCGGCGATTACATGGCGGAAGGCGTGAAGAAGTTGGCTGACCTGCGTGAGCGCATCGAGAACGTACGCCTGGACGACAGAAGCCGCGCCTTTAACACCGCCCGTATTGAGGCGCTGGAATTGCAAAACCTGTTGGAAGTTGCCGAGGCCACTGCGATTGCCGCAGAGACCCGCACTGAAAGCCGCGGCGCCCACGCCCGCGAAGACTTCCAGGAGCGCGACGATGAAAACTGGCTGTGTCACTCCATGTACTTCCCGGCAGAGAAACGCTTTGGCAAGCGTGCGGTAAACTTCGCGCCGACTACCATGGAAGCCTTTGAACCGAAAGCTCGGACCTACTGATTCGGGAGCGGAATAGAGTATGTTGAAAGTAAGCATTTACCGTTACAACCCGGAAACCGACAAAGCGCCTTACATGCAGGACTACCAGCTCGACACCCAGGGCAAGGACCTGATGGTGTTGGACGTGTTGGAGTTGCTCAAGGCGCAGGACCCGACCCTGTCCTTCCGCCGCTCCTGCCGTGAAGGTGTGTGTGGTTCCGATGGTATGAATATTTCCGGCCGCAACGGCCTGGCGTGTACTACGCCACTGTCTGAAGCTGCCCCCAAGGGTAAACTGATTCTGCGTCCGCTGCCGGGCCTGCCGGTGATCCGCGACCTGGTTGTGGATATGGAACAGTTCTACGAGCAGTACAAGAAGATCGAGCCGTACCTGCAGAATGACACTCCGGCACCGGCGATTGAGCGCCTGCAGACCCCAGAGGATCGCGAGAAGCTCGACGGCCTGTACGAGTGTATTCTGTGCGCCTGCTGCTCCACCGCTTGTCCTTCTTTCTGGTGGAACCCGGATAAGTTTATCGGCCCGGCCGGCCTGCTACAGGCCTACCGCTTCCTGGCGGACAGCCGCGACCTGGCCACTGATGAGCGCCTGTCCAACCTGGACGACCCCTTCAGTGTGTTCCGTTGCCATGGCATTCAAAACTGTGTCAACGTATGTCCGAAGGGTTTGAACCCGACCCGCGCCATTGGCCATATTCGCAATATGCTGCTGACACGCGCGGTATAGGGATTGTTGAAAGTCACGAGATGACTTTCATCAGGGCCCGCCTCGGGTGGGCCCGGTGCCAGGTAGGGCGCTGATCGAATGACATAAACCGGCTCCGGCCGGTATTAAATTAAAAAGGGGAGGTGGCTTTATGCGCCTCCCCTTTTGTGAGTGAAGGAAAGCGCAGTGGCCAGAGCGATGAGAGTCCACTGCAATCGAGGTAGGCATCAAAATGCACGAAAGTACCATGGAGCAGCTGTGGCGTAGCTCCCATATCTCCGGGGGCAATGCCGCCTATGTGGAGGAGCTTTACGAGACCTATCTGCACGACCCCAACGGTGTACCGGAGGAGTGGCGCAATTACTTCGACAGCCTCCCCCGCGTTGAAGGCAGCAGTGATGTCTCACACGCCGCAGTGCGCCAGCACTTCGAGCTGCTCAGCAAACACCGCGCGCGCCCGGTAGTGGCGCCGGGCTCCGGCTCCGTCAATATCGAACACGAGCGCAAGCAGATTAAAGTTCTGCAACTGATCGATTCCTATCGCCATCGCGGTCACAAAAAGGCCACCCTCGATCCGCTCGGCCTGATGGCCCGCGAACAGGTGCCCGACCTGCAGTTGAGCTACCACGGTCTGACTGAAGGCGACTTCGATACCACCTTCAATACCGGTAGCCTGTTCCTCGGTAAAGAAGAGGCCACCCTGCGCGAGATCGTAGAGGGTCTGGAGCGCACCTACTGCGGTAATCTGGGTGCGGAAATCATGCACCTCTCCAACCTGGAAGAGCAGCAGTGGTTCCAGCAGCGCCTGGAGCGCAGCCAGTCCAAGGCCAACTTCGGCACCGATATCCAGATTGAAATCCTGCAGCGCCTGTCTGCGGCAGAGGGGCTGGAGCGTCACCTGGACTCCAAATACCCGGGCACCAAGCGCTTCGGTGTGGAAGGTGGTGAGAGTCTGATCCCGATGATGGACGCTCTGATCCGCCGCTCCGGTACCTACGGGGTGAAGGAAATCGTAATTGGCATGGCCCACCGTGGCCGCCTGAATACCCTGGTGAATATCCTCGGCAAAAACCCATCGGATCTGTTTGAAGAGTTCGAGGGTAAGAAAACCCTGGATACCTCCGGTGATGTGAAATACCACCAAGGCTTCTCCTCCAACGTAATGACCCCCGGTGGTGAAGTGCACCTGGCGTTGGCCTTTAACCCGTCGCACCTGGAAATCAGTGCGCCGGTAGTGGTCGGCTCCGTGCGCGCCCGTCAGGATCGCCGTAAAGATGCGACTGGTGAGAAAGTAATGCCGATCAACATCCACGGCGACGCAGCTTTTGCCGGCCAGGGTGTTGTGCAGGAAACCCTGCAGATGTCCCAGACCCGCGGTTACTACACCGGCGGTACTGTGCATATCGTACTGAACAACCAGGTGGGCTTTACCACCAGCAAGCGCGAAGACGCCCGCTCCACCGAGTACTCCACCGATCCTGCCAAGATGATCGATGCTCCGGTGCTGCACGTAAACGGCGACGACCCCGAAATGGTTGTGCTGGCTGCGCTGCTGGCGGTGGACTACCGCTACGAATTTAAGAAAGACATCGTTATCGACCTGGTGTGCTACCGTCGCCGCGGCCACAACGAGACCGATGACCCCTCTGGTACCCAGCCGCTGATGTACCAGACCATCCGCAAGCATAAAACCACCCGCACTCTCTATTCCGAGAAGCTGGTGAAAGATGGCATCCTCGACAAGGCTGCCGCGGACAAGCTGGCCAACGACTACCGCGACAAACTGGATGCGGGTGAAGACGTAGCTACCGGTTTGGTGAAACAGCCGGACTCTTCCATGTTTGTGGACTGGAGTCCCTACCTGGGCCACGATTGGCAGGTGCCTGCGGATACCGGCTATGCGCTGCCGAAGCTGCAGGATGTGGCCAACCGCATGACCGCTGTGCCCGATGGCGTAGTGATGCAGCGTCAGGTTTCCAAGATCTACGATGACCGCCGCAAGATGGCCGGTGGCGCACTGCCCTTGAACTGGGGCATGGCGGAAACCCTGGCTTATGGCACTTTGCTGGAAGAGGGCTTTATGGTCCGCTTCACCGGTGAGGATGTGGGTCGCGGAACCTTCTCCCACCGCCACGCGGTGATTCACAGCCAGAAAGATGGCCAGAGCTATGTGCCTTTGCAGCACATGTTCGAGGACCAGCCACCGTTTTATATCTACGACTCGCTGCTGTCCGAGGAGGCCGTGCTGGCTTTCGAATACGGCTATGCGACCACTACGCCCAAGTCCCTGGTGGTTTGGGAGGCCCAGTTCGGCGACTTCGCCAATGGCGCCCAGGTAGTCATCGACCAGTTCATCACTTCCGGTGAGCACAAGTGGGGCCGTATGTGTGGCCTGGTGATGTTGTTGCCACACGGTTACGAAGGCCAGGGCCCGGAGCACTCCTCCGCGCGCCTCGAACGCTTTATGCAGCTGTGTGCCGAGCACAATATCCAGGTGTGCAACGCGACCACGCCGGCGCAGATTTTCCACCTGCTGCGCCGCCAGGCGGTACGCCCGATGCGTCGCCCGCTGGTGATTATGAGCCCGAAATGGATTCTGCGTCACAAGCTGGCGACTTCCAGCTTGGAAGAGCTGGCCGAAGGCCGCTTCCACAATGTGATTCAGGACCAGGGTGTGGACCCGGCCAAGGTCAAGCGCCTGATCCTGTGTTCCGGCAAGGTGTACTACCACCTGCTGGAAGCGCGTATGGAGCGCGAGCAGGAAGATGTGGCTTTCGTGCGTATCGAACAGCTGTACCCCTTCCCCGACGAAGAGTTCGTGGAAGCGGTGTCCGCATTTAAAAACATCAAGAGTGTCGGCTGGTGTCAGGAAGAGCCCATGAACCAGGGCGCCTGGTACTCCAGCCAGCATCACCTGCGTCGCCTGCTGTCGGAAACCCATCCGAAGCTGGAATTGGAATACGTGGGTCGTGCGGCATCGGCGGCACCTGCGGCGGGCTACATGTCCACACACTTAGAAGAACAGAATAAGTTCATCAACGAGGCGCTGACCGTCAAGTAACGGGCGGCAGTAAATAAAGCAGAGTCAATCTCAGGAAACAGGAAAAATGACGATCGAGATTAAAGCGCCAACTTTCCCGGAATCCGTTCAGGACGGTACTGTCGCCACCTGGCACAAGAAACCCGGCGAAGCCGTGTCCCGCGATGAACTGATCGTGGATATCGAAACTGACAAAGTGGTACTGGAAGTGGTTGCGCCGGCAGACGGCGCTCTTTCCGAAATCATCAAGGACGAGGGCGATACCGTTCTCTCCAATGAGGTGATCGCCAAGTTCGAAGAGGGCGCCGGTGCCGGTGCCGCCCCGGCGGAAGAAAAAGCCGAAGCGCCTGCCGCTGAAGCTGCAGCGCCCGCTGCCGGTGACAAAATTGCCATGCCGTCCGCCAAGAAAATGGCGGCGGAGAAGGGCGTTGACCTGGCCGGTGTTGAAGGCTCAGGCAAGGGCGGTCGCGTTCTCAAAGAAGACGTAATGAAAGCCGGTACTGCGCCCGCAGCTACCGCGCCTGCCGCTGTTGCCGAAGTGGCAGTGGCTCCGGGTGAGCGCGTAGAGAAGCGTGTACCTATGACCCGCATGCGCAAGCGTATTGCTGAGCGCCTGCTGGATGCCTCCCAGTCCACCGCCATGCTCACCACCTTTAACGAGGTGAACATGAAGCCGGTGATGGATCTGCGCAAGAACTACAAAGACCTGTTCGAAAAGACCCACAACGGCACCCGCCTGGGCTTTATGGGCTTCTTTGTAAAGGCAGCGGTAGAAGCACTGAAACGCTACCCAGCGGTGAACGCGTCTATCGATGGTAACGATATCGTTTACCACGGCTACCAGGATATCGGTGTAGCGGTTTCCTCGCCGAAAGGCTTGGTTGTGCCGATTCTGCGCAACGCCGAGAACATGGGTCTGGCGGATATGGAAAACAATATCCGCGATCTGGGCGTACGTGCCCGCGATGGCAAGCTGTCTATCGAAGAAATGACTGGCGGTACCTTCACTATCACCAACGGCGGTGTCTTCGGTTCCCTGCTGTCCACCCCGATCCTGAACCCGCCGCAAACCGCAATTCTGGGTATGCACAAGATTCAGGAGCGCCCGATGGCGGTAAATGGCAAGGTGGAAATCCTGCCGATGATGTACCTGGCGCTGTCCTATGACCACCGTCTGATCGACGGTAAAGAAGCGGTTGGCTTCCTGGTAGCGATCAAGGAAATGATCGAAGACCCAGCGCGTATCCTGCTCGAAGTTTAAGAAATAAGTCCAGGGGCCTGCGGGCCCCCTCGATCACACTGCATTAGAAATATCTGGAACTGATCATGTCGGAAAAATTTGACGTAATCGTAATTGGCTCTGGTCCTGGTGGTTATGTCGCTGCCATCCGTGCCGCTCAGCTGGGCCTGAAAACCGCTTGTATCGAAAAGTGGAAAAACAAGGAAGGCAAATACGTAAACGGCGGTACTTGCCTGAACGTAGGTTGTATTCCCTCTAAGGCTCTGCTGGACAGCTCCTGGAAGTACCACGAGGCCAAAGACGCGCTCGACGTGCACGGCATTGAAGTCGGCAAGGTCAAGATGGATGTGAGCAAGATGATCGAGCGCAAGGGCGAGATCGTCAACAAACTGACCGGCGGTGTAGCCGGCCTGTTCACCGCCAATAAGGTGACCTCCATTTTTGGCACCGGCAGACTGCTGGCCAACAAGAAAGTGGAAGTGACTGACGACGAAGGCAACAGCACCGTTTACGAAGCCGAAAACGTGATTTTGGCCTCCGGTTCTGTACCGGTAAATATTCCGCCCGCTCCAGTAGATGACAAAATTATTGTCGATTCCACCGGTGCGTTGGAATTCACCAAAGTACCCAAGCGTCTGGGCGTGATCGGTGCCGGTGTTATCGGCCTGGAGCTGGGCTCCGTGTGGAACCGCCTGGGTTCCGAGGTTGTGGTTCTGGAAGCCCTGGACAAGTTCCTGTCGGTGATGGATCAGCAGGTCGCCAAAGAATCCCAAAAAATTCTCAAGAAGCAGGGCCTGGATATCCGCCTTTCCTGCCGTGTAACCGGCTCTGAAGTGAAGGGCGACGAAGTGGTCGTCACTTACCAGGACAAAGATGGTAAGGAACACCAGGAAACCTTCGACAAGTTGATCGTCTGTGTGGGCCGTCGCCCTTACACCGAAGGTCTGTTGTCCGAAGATGCCGGTGTGAAGATGGACGAACGTGGATTTATCTACGTCAACGACCTGTGCATGACTTCCGCACCGGGCGTATGGGCGGTCGGCGACGTAGTACGCGGCCCGATGCTGGCACACAAGGCCTCTGAAGAGGGTGTTGTGGTTGCCGAGCGCATCGCCGGCCAGAAGCCGATGATGAACTACGATGTGATCCCCAACGTGATCTACACCCATCCAGAGATCGCTGCGGTTGGCCGCACCGAAGAGCAGGTAAAAGCCGACGGCGAGCCCTACAACGTAGGCAGCTTCCCGTTTGCGATCAACGGTCGCGCCATGGCTGCCAACGATACCCAGGGCTTTGTGAAAATCATCGCTCACGCGGAAACTGACCGCGTACTGGGCGCTCACATTGTTGGCCCATCTGCGGCAGACCTGGTGCAGCAGGTGGCGATCGCGATGGAATTCGGCTCCAGCGCCGAAGATATCGGTATGACTGTATTTGCGCACCCAACCCTGTCCGAGACCGTGAAGGAAGCGGCGCTGGGTGTAAACGGCCATGCGATCCATACCGTAAATCGCAAGAAGCGTAAGTAAGAAGTTTTTTCGATGTCGGGGCACTAATTATTCATTAATTAGCTGCCCCGGTTTCATTTGCAGAATTCAAAATTTGCAACGACGGAAATTTTGAATTCTGTGTCTCAGGTGCAGAGTGATCTGCAATTAATAAACACATTTCACATGTGAATTGGTATTGACTATGAACTTGCATGAGTATCAGGGCAAACAACTGTTTGCGGCATACGGATTGCCGGTTTCCAAAGGCATTGCAGCGGAAACCCCGGCAGCGGCAGTAGCAGCGGCTGACGAAATTGGCGGTGATAAGTGGGTAGTAAAAGCCCAGGTACACGCCGGTGGCCGCGGTAAGGCTGGCGGTGTAAAGCTGGTAGATTCCAAGGCAGAAATTGAAGAGTTTGCCAAAAAGTGGCTGGGCGAGCGCCTGGTAACTTATCAAACAGACGAAAATGGTCAGCCGGTTTCCCGTATCCTGGTTGAAAGCTGCACCGATATCGATCAAGAACTGTACCTCGGTGCCGTTGTTGACCGCTCCACCCGTCGTATCGTTTTCATGGCCTCCACCGAAGGCGGCGTTGAGATCGAGAAAGTAGCGGAAGAGACCCCGGAAAAAATCCTCAAGGCTACCATCGACCCGCTGGTAGGCGCTCAGCCATACCAAGCGCGCGAGCTGGCTTTCAAACTGGGCCTGAACCCGACCCAGGTTAAGCAGTTCACCAAGATCTTCCTCGGCCTGGCGAAAATGTTCGAGGAAAAAGATCTGGCCCTGCTGGAAATCAACCCGCTGGTAATCACCACTGAGGGCAACCTGCACTGCCTGGATGCCAAAGTGGTAATCGACAGCAACGCCCTGTACCGCCACGCTGACCTGCGCGAAATGCACGATCCTTCTCAGGATGACGCACGTGAAGCGCACGCTGCCAAGTTCGATCTGAACTACGTAGCACTGGATGGCAACATCGGCTGCATGGTAAACGGCGCTGGCCTGGCCATGGGTACCATGGATATCGTCAACCTGCACGGCGGTAAGCCGGCTAACTTCCTGGACGTTGGTGGCGGCGCGACCAAAGAGCGTGTTGTTGAAGCGTTCAAGATCATCCTGTCTGACGAGAATGTTAAAGCCGTATTGATCAACATCTTCGGTGGTATCGTTCGCTGTGACATGATCGCCGAAGGCGTTGTGGGCGCAGTAAAAGAAGTGGGCGTTAAAGTACCGGTTGTTGTGCGTCTGGAAGGTAACAACGCAGACCTGGGCGCTAAAGTTCTGAGCGACAGCGGCCTGAACATTATCGCGGCTACCAGCCTGACCGATGCTGCTGAGCAAGTGGTTAAAGCTGCGGAGGGTAAATAATCATGTCAGTACTGATTAACAAAGACACCAAAGTCATCTGTCAGGGCTTCACCGGCTCCCAGGGTACTTTCCACTCTGAGCAAGCGATTGCTTACGGCACCAAGATGGTTGGTGGTGTAACTCCGGGTAAAGGCGGCCAGACTCACCTGGGTCTGCCGGTATTCAACACCGTGAAAGAGGCGGTAGAAGAAACCGGTGCAGAAGCTTCCGTAATCTACGTACCTGCGCCTTTCTGTAAGGACTCCATCCTGGAAGCGGCCAACGCTGGTATCAAACTGATCGTTTGTATCACCGAAGGTATCCCGACTCTGGATATGCTTGACGCTAAAGTGAAGTGCGACGAGCTGGGCGTACGCCTGATTGGCCCGAACTGCCCGGGTGTGATCACTCCCGGTGAGTGCAAGATCGGTATTATGCCGGGTCATATCCACAAGCCGGGTAAAGTGGGCATTGTTTCCCGTTCCGGTACCCTGACCTATGAAGCGGTTAAGCAAACTACCGACCACGGCTTCGGCCAGTCCACCTGTGTGGGCATCGGTGGCGACCCCATCCCGGGCTCCAACTTCATCGATATTCTGGAAATGTTCCAGAACGACCCGCAGACCGAAGCGATCGTAATGATCGGTGAGATCGGCGGTACTGCTGAAGAAGAAGCGGCGGCTTACATCAAGGAAAATGTTACCAAGCCGGTCGTTTCCTACATCGCTGGTGTAACGGCTCCTCCCGGCAAGCGTATGGGCCATGCGGGCGCGATCATCTCTGGTGGTAAAGGTACCGCTGACGAGAAGTTCGCGGCTCTGGAAGACGCTGGTGTTAAAACCGTGCGCTCCCTGGCTCAGATCGGTGACGCGCTGAAGGAAGTAACTGGCTGGTAAGTTGTTACTAGATAGTTAACTCTAGAAAAGGCTACCCTCTGGGTGGCCTTTTTTGTTTGGAAGACTGGTTTTTTATTTTTGCCCAGCCTGGGTTTGCCTTAAATTGCCGTTTAATTGCGCTTTTTTCTCTTCTTTCTTCTCGCCCCTCCCTTTCCCTGCTCAAACACGTGGCTTTTATTTTTCTCTATTTTGCTGGTTTTATTTTGGGCTGCTTCACCGGTTTAAGGTGTGTTGTTGTAATTAATTTTGTTGAATGATTTTTATTGCTGTTTGAGAAGCTATCTCATCGTTTATTAATAGCTGGAATCTTGTGAGGGTTGTTAAAGTTTTTCCTAGGTGTTTGCGAGTTGTTAAGGTATAAATTTCATGCTGAGATAAAACTTGGATGTCGATTTTTTCTGGGTCCAGTTATAAATTAAATAAAGCACTTAATAGTCCTCAAAATAATAATCTGATAATGATGGAGGTCTGCGGCATGGGGTTGTCAATAGATAAAAATATTCGAAATGTTTCTTATAAGTTGGTTTTTAGTGGTTTTTCTTTAGATAGAAATGAAAGTGTTGGTGGTGTCTGGCCCAACGGAATAGTGAAATATTATATGCCGCGCAATTTGGATGCGGGCTATGTGACCGCTGTTAAAAAAGCAATGTCCCGTTGGGAGCTGTGTATATATCGGGCGTTTCGATTTGCGGCCATCAAGTTTATTCAGGTGGGGACCGCTGGGCAGGGGGTAATTACTATTAGGGACAACGATAGTAGTGCGACTGTGGGATACACCAATAAAACAGACCAGTATTGCGGTGTGAACTGGAGGGGTAATAGAGCCGCTATTGCCTCGCTACCACATGAAATTGGTCATACCCTGGGTTTGGCCCATGAGCATATGCGCTCGGATGCGCCTCTAGCGGTACAGAACACGCTGGACTCTTTGCAAGTGCAAACCCGCACCCAGACTATGGCCCGCTTTATGACACACGGTTCCACATTCGATGCTCAATCTATCATGATGTATGACAATCAGGCGCAGGCTCTGGGTGTCAGGGAAAATACCAGGACTGGTGGTTGTAAAATCACTCCCAATCAGGTGAATAACGCCAGCTGGCATCCCAGCGCGGGTGATCTGGATATGCTTTCCTATTTATATGATGGCAGGCGTCTGACACTGCCAAGATCTTTTGCAAGGCCAATCATGTAGAGCAGGTTCAACGCGGTTAAGGTGGCTGAAAAAAGGGAGTCGATGACTCCCTTTTTTTGTCCGCAGCACTAATCTCTTCAATGTGGCTAGGTGCTGTACAAGCCGTATTTTTGGCCGTGTGCTCGGCTGCGCTGATATAAAATAAACACCGTTAATGTGAGTAACAATAATTCTGCTATAGGCCCTGCATACCAGATGCCGACCTCACCAATAGCTAGGGGCAGAATTAATATCAAAGGCAGCAGAAAAATATATGTTTTTGCCAGTCCGAGTATGGTGGCACGCTTGGCGTCGCCAATTGCTTGAAAGAAGATATTGACCATCATCAGTGGCCCCGCCAGGAAATAAACCAGAGTCATCATCGGCAGAATACGCGCTACTTCTGCAACAATTTGTGGATCGCTGATAAACAAGGCTCCCAGGGTGTCCTTAAAAATAATAACGGCAAGCTGAAGCAGTAGGCAGTAGCTGAATGCCACGGTTAGGGCGATATTGATACTGCTGTCCATGCGTGTCCATATTTTTGCGCCGGCATTATTGCCAACTACCGTCTGAAAGGCCTGGCTTAAGCCGAGTAGCGGGAGAAAAATAAAAGTCATGATTCGTGTGGTAATGCCATAGGCACTAACGGTAGAATCATAGTGTTCTCCTCCCCAAGCTTGCAGGCTGAATATAACCGCCATGGAAGTGAGGGATACGCCGATATAGCTCAGGCTGGATGGCAACCCCAGGGATAGAAACTCCCACCAGTATTGTTTCTGGCTGGAAAATCGAATCACCTGTGTAGCGATTACTGTTTTTCCGTAATAACGATAGCCAGCTACTATCGCAAGGGCGATTGATTGAGCCAATGCTGTTCCATAAGCGGAACCTGCGACCCCCATTTGCAAGTGGGCAATAAAAACATAGTTGAAGACGATATTGAGAAGTACGGAGGTTAGCGAAACACTAGCCATCAAGGGTAATTTCCCTTCACAGCGCAAAGTGTCAGAGTTAACGGCACCGACAAATAGGGCAGGAGATAGAAAAACAAGAATCGTTAAATAGGTGTAACCCATTTCTGCCAAAGGCTGGGAGCCATTGGCTACCAACAGTGTCAGTTGTTTGCCTCCTAGAGTAAACAACACCATAAGAAGACCACAAACGATCAGTGCCAAGGTAATTGCCTGGGAAAATGCCTGCCTTGCTTTATCCGTTTTCCCCGCACCCAAGAGTCTGGCCTGAACACTGGAGTAGCCTCCAGAGATTAAGGAAGACAGTGCGACCAACAACATAAACATCGGAAATGTCAGGGTGACAGCAGCCAGTGCATCGGGGCCTACATACTCTCCCAGGAAGTAAGCGTCCAGCAGGGTAAAAGAGCCGTTTACCAGCATTATAAAAATGATAGGTGCTGCAGTTTTGAAGAAAACTGGTAAAAGCGCACCATTGAGAAAGATATTGTCTTGCTGTTGGGTCATACAAAATCCCTTTTACTGATTACCCTTATGCATCTCTGCGATATTGTTAAATTTGGCCAAGACAAAGTGTTTGATGTCATCTGGCCAGTCACTGACGGCTTTTTCAAAGCTCACTTTACTATTTCGATAGAGGGCGCGACTGGCATCTTCAAAGCCTGGAACATCACCAACAACCTGCAGCATAAACCTATCCAGTTGCTGTTGTTGAGTTGAAATATGCTCTTCGACAGAGACTTGTTTTTGTGCCTGCTCCACCAGCTTGCGCAGGGTAACAGAGGCTCCGCCCGGCTGTTGTTTTAGCCATTCCCAATGGCGGGGGAGTAATGTGACCTCCTTGGAGGTGACTCCAAGCTTGGGGCGTCCCCGCTTTGCGTTACTGGGGGCTGTGCTGGATTTCAATCTGGTCAGTACCGTCTCAAAATCGCCTTGCCAATCAATCTCGACTCGTTGGCAGTTGTCGGTTGAAAAGACCATGGGCTCTCGTTGAGGCTCAAGGGATTTTACCTGTTGGACAACTGCTTCCAGTGTGCCCCGTGCAATCACGTTTTGTCGGTCAATGGCTATATATTCTGGCGTCATTAGGACCTCCTATAAATTTACCTGGGTAAAATATTATTACCCGGGTAAATATAGGTTGTCGCTCGGCTTGTGTACAGAAAATACTTTCGAGGTAGGCTCTGGGTATGCGCGGGGGACCTCAGTGACTCACGATCAATAGCAATGCGCTAGGCGGTTTGGCATTTATTTTGCCTTCTAGTTTGTTTATTAGGAGTATTTTGTCCTCAAGCTGGCGATATACACGATCTGTTCCCACTCCTATACTGCGAAAAAACTAACTATCCAGGAGAGAATATGGCTAGAGCACTGATCGGCGTAATTGGGGGCAGTGGCCTGTATGAAATGCAAGGGCTGACAGAGGTGCAGGAGGTTCAGCTGGAGACCCCGTTTGGACCTACCTCAGACCCTATTGTATGCGGCAAGCTGCAGGGCATTCCGGTTGCTTTTCTCTCCCGCCACGGGCGCGGTCATAGATTGATCCCCTCCGAAGTGCCCTACAAGGCAAATATCCATGGGCTGCGCCAGCTGGGCGTGCGCTACCTCCTCTCTCTCTCTGCGGTTGGATCTCTACAAGAAAAGGTTAGGCCGCTGGATATGATGATTCCCGACCAGTTTATCGACATGACGCGTAAACGCGACAGCACCTTTTTTGGTCGTGGCGCGGTCGCCCATGTCTCTATGGCAGACCCAGTCTGTTCCGCAGTGGCGGATTGCCTGGCGCGAGCCTTTGAATCCACCCAGGCTGGACAAGAGATGCAGTTACATCGGGGTGGCACTTATCTGTGCATTGAGGGCCCGCAGTTCTCAACGCGGTCGGAATCCCACTGGTATCGCAGTATGGGTGCATCGGTCATCGGTATGACCAATATGCCGGAAGCCAAATTGGCACGAGAAGCACAGATTGCCTATGCCACTCTGGCGATGGCCACCGATTACGACTGTTGGCATCCCCGCGAGGAAGCTGTGACGGCAGAAGTGGCTATCGCCAATTTGCAGCAAAATGCGGTGCGCGCCCAACAGGTGGCGGCAGAGGCAATTCGTTTACTGGGAACGGAGAAACCCGACTCCATCGCCCATACAGCCTTGGCCAGTGGTTTAGTCACCCCCGTGGAAGACATGTCAGAAGATCAGCTTGCTGTAATAAAACCACTGCTCGAACCGTCTAATCCAGTGCTTGAAGAAGTGGAGCACTGAGACCTATGCATGAAACACTGCCATTACTAGAAGTATCTGATTTCCCGGCAATACGCCGCAGCAGCATTGAAACCCTGCAACTCAATATTGGCTACCGCTGTAATCAATCCTGTGTGCACTGTCATGTCAATGCGGGTCCCAACCGTACAGAGATGATGTCGGATGAAAATTTAGCGTTGCTGCTGGAGGTGATCGAGAAGCGCAATATTCGAGTTCTGGATATCACCGGCGGTGCCCCGGAATTACATTGGGGGTTTCGAGACCTGGTCAAGGCTGCAAGAGCATTGGGAGTTCAGGTCATTGATCGCTGTAATCTCACCGTGTTGTTCGAGCCCAACCAGGAGGATACAGCAGAGTTTCTCGCTCGAAATCATGTGGAAGTGATCGCCTCTCTTCCCTGTTATTCCATGGATAACGTCGATAAACAGCGGGGCAAAGGCGTTTTTGACAAGAGTATTGCCGGGCTGCAAAAGCTCAATGAGCTTGGTTATGGCAGGCCAGAAAGTGGGTTGCGCTTAAATTTAGTGTACAACCCCCAGGGGGCATTCTTACCCCCAGAGCAAACTGCCCTGGAGGCAGACTATCGCCGGGAGTTGAGAAAGCAGTTTAATATCGAGTTCAATCATTTATTTGCGCTCGCCAATATGCCGATAAAACGCTTTGGTTCCATGCTGATTTCCAAGGGGCAGTTTAAAGATTATATGGCTCTGCTGCGGGATAATTACAGCGATGCAAATCTCGAAGGTGTTATGTGTCGCACTATGGTGAGTGTGGACTGGCAGGGAAATTTATTTGACTGTGACTTTAATCAGCAACTCAATATTCCTATTCCGGGTCGGCCACATTTGCGCGATTTACTCAACCGGGACCTGCAAGGGGGGGCGATTGCGGTAGCGGACCACTGCTATGGCTGTACGGCAGGGCAGGGGAGTAGTTGCGGTGGGGCGCTCTAACGGAATCGTGAAAGTATAGGATTAGGCCGATATGAGGAAAAGAATTGCGCTGCTGTTGCTTATTGTACTTTTAATTGCCGCCTTTTATTGGTTTGACCTAAATCAATGGTTAAACCTGGAAAGACTAAAAGAAGGCGGGGACCAATTTCAGCAGTGGAAAACCACCTCGCCAATACTGGTTAGTTTTCTTTTTCTGTTTTTTTATATCCTGATAACCGGGCTCTCATTGCCTGGGGCTGCGATTCTCACATTAGCCGCCGGTGCCATCTTTGGTTTGCTGTGGGGAACACTGATCGTTTCCTTTGCTTCCAGTATTGGTGCCACATTGGCTTTTCTAATGGCTCGCTATTTATTTCGCGATTATGTACAAGAGCGTTTTTCAACACGTTTGCAAGTGCTGAACAATGGTGTTGATCGGGAGGGGGCGTTTTACTTGTTTGCCTTACGATTAGTGCCTATTTTCCCTTTTTTCCTTATCAATTTATTAATGGGCCTGACGCACTTGCGCGTGTGGACATTTTATTGGGTCAGCCAGCTGGGTATGCTGGCAGGTACAATCGTCTATGTGAATGCGGGCACTCAGCTTGCGCGTATTGAAAATTTAGGGGACATCGCCTCCCCACAATTGCTGCTGTCTTTTGCCTTGTTGGGAATCTTCCCTCTACTGGCTAAATACTTTCTCAATTGGCTTAAGCGACGCCGCGCGGCTCAGTGAATGATTGCAATGAGTAAACCCAAAAAATTTGACCGTAATATTATTGTGATCGGTGCTGGAGCTGCAGGGCTGGTCAGTGCATATATCTCTGCGACGGTAAAAGCCAGGGTTACCCTGGTGGAATCGGGAAATATGGGTGGAGATTGCCTGAATACCGGCTGTGTACCCAGTAAGGCACTGATTCAATGTGCCAGGGTTGCGCACTCTGCCCGCGTGGCGAAGAGATTCGGTGTGGTTTTGCCTGAGCCCGAAATTGATTTTCCCGCAGTCATGGCGCATGTGCGCAATTCGATCCAACAGATTGAGCCTCACGACAGTGTCGAGCGCTACAACGATCTGGGAGTGGAAGTTGTTCGTGGGCGGGGGCGCCTTGTCGACCCCTGGACTGTAAATATTTCTAAAGAAAATGGTACAGAACAGACACTTACTGCACGAGCGATCATCCTCGCTACGGGGGCCGAGCCCGCAGTACCACGTTTTCCAGGATTGGAAGAGGTCAATTATCTGACCAGTGAAACTCTGTGGGACAAATTGGCTCAGCTAGATAAGGTGCCCTCTCGATTATTGTTACTTGGTGGCGGGGCAATTGGCTGTGAGCTGGCCCAGGCATTTACGCGGCTGGGTTCAGAGGTCACCTTAATCGAACGCGCCGAGCGTCTGTTGCCCCTCGAAGATCACGAAGTCTCCGCTGCTGTAACCCAGGCGCTGGAATCGGAGGGGGTGCGATTGCTTACCGCGCACGAGGCTACTGCATTTGCCGGAAATCACAGTGGGCAGGGGGGAGTGGTCACCTTGCGAAACGCTCAAGGTGAAATACAGGTGACATTTGATGAGGTTATTCTGGCTCTAGGTAGACGCCCCAGAACCGAGGGGCTAGGTCTGGAGGAGTTAGGTATTGTGCAGGACGGTAAATGCCAAGTGGATGACTACCTGCGCACCCGATACCCTCATATTCTCGCTGCGGGGGATCTCGCCGGGCCCTATCAGTTTACGCATATTGCTGCCCATCAGGCCTGGTATGCCGCGGTCAATGGGCTTTTTGGGGATATAAAAAAGTTTGCGGTGGATTATAGCTTGATACCCAGCGCAATTTTTATTGACCCACAAGTGGCCAGTGTTGGGTTAAATGAACACCAGGCAATTGCGCAAGGGGTGGCCTATGAGGTAACCCGCTATGGTATTGATGACCTGGACCGCGCGATTGTCGATGGTGCCGCAACTGGGTTTGTTAAGGTATTAACGGCACCGGGTAGGGATAAAATCCTGGGGGTTTGTATCGTTGGTGAAAATGCGGCGGAGCTGATTGCTGAGTTTGTGTTTGCGATGAAACAGGGATTTGGGTTGAACAAGATTTTATCCACAATTCATATCTATCCCACTATGGCTGAAGCGAATAAATATGTGGCAGGAAATTGGAAGCGTGCCCATGCACCCAAGAGCCTGCTTCGATGGCTGGAGAAGTTCCACCGCTGGAGGCGGGGATAAGACGAGCGTGAGAAAAGGCGAGGCAGAGTTGAGGCAAGACAGTGCAATACAGTGTTATTGTGCCCCTGTTAAATGAACGGGAGCAGTTACCAGAGTTGGTAGCGCAGCTGAAAGAGCTGGTCGCTTATAGCAGCTGCGAAGTCATTCTGGTCGATGGCGGCAGCAGTGACGGTAGTGCAGAAATGGCCAGTGCCGCCGGATTGAAGGTCATTCATTCCCAGCGCGGACGCGCTCTCCAAATGAATGCCGGTGCTTCGGTTGCCCGCGGTAATTGGTTGTTGTTTTTGCATGCGGATACACGCCTGCCCCAAGGCGCCCTGAGTGCGATTGCCTCTGCCTCGGTTCGGGGGGCGCAATGGGGCCGTTTTAATATTCGTATCAGCGGCGGCAGCGCCTGGTTTCCCCTGATTTCCACCATGATTAATTGGCGCTCTCGCCTGAGCGGTATCGCCACAGGTGATCAGGCGATTTTTGTCCGCCGTGCCCTTTTTAATGAGGTGGGGGGCTATGCGCCGCAGCCCTTGATGGAAGACATAGAGCTGAGCCGTCAGCTGCTGAAAACGGCCCGACCGCACTGCCTGCGCCAGAGAGCCACCACCTCCGGGCGCCGCTGGCAAAAATTCGGTATTTGGCGCACGGTGTTATTGATGTGGCGCTTGCGCTTCGATTACTGGCGTGGCATCTCCGCGGAGTGCCTGGCAAAACGCTATGAGTAATGCTTCTTTTCCCTCTTTACGCCTAGTGGTGATGGCCAAGGCGCCTTTGCCTGGCTATGCCAAAACCCGCTTGATTCCAGCTCTGGGGGAACAAGGTGCAGCCTTTCTAGCGGAAAAGCTGTTACAGCAAACTTTGCAGGAGGCTGTAATGGCAGAGCTCGGGCCGGTAGAGTTGCATGTTGCACCAGATTGCGAACATCCTTTTTGGCGAACATTCGCCTTACCCGATGGGGTAACTCTTCATAATCAGTCGCAAGGTAGCCTTGGTCAGCGTTTGTGGGAGGCTGCTAACACTCACCATGTAGCGGGTCAGGGTCTTTTTTTGTTGGGCACAGACTGTCCAGCCTTAACTGCCTCGCGCCTCCGTGAGGCGGCTACGGCGTTAATGAGTGCCGATGCGGTTATGCATCCGGCAAATGATGGTGGCTACACTTTGTTAGGGCTCAAACGGCTGCACTTTAGGTTGTTTGAAGATATTTGTTGGAGCACAGAAGTGGTTGCCCGGCAAACCCTGGAGCGCTTACAGGAGTGTGATATGTCTTGCCGGCGCCTGGAAATCTTGCACGATATTGATGAGCCTGAGGACTTGCAGTTTTTGCCCCGAGACTGGGCGCTATCTCAAGAAGAGAATTGAAGGTCTCTACTTATTAATTTTGACGGGCTGAATCAGGGGCGGGTGGCTCCAGAAAAATGATCTCCCGTATGACCTGCCAGCGCCCATCCTCATAAATTAAATCAATCCCCAGCCTTAATTTTCTTTCCTGGCCAGATAGGTTATTCCTTCGGGAAAAAATCACCAGGGCGCTGTTATTGTTAGCGGCCACATGGTGGATTTTGGTCCAGCCGTTAAGCGGTAATTCACCGGCATCCCGCTTTTGCTTAAATAGATCGATAAAAGCGGTCTTGTCGGCTACCGTCAGCTGGTCTGATTCATCCAGCATATAAACCTGCATATCCCTGTGATAGACACTTTCCAGCTCATCGACTCGATAGTGGACTCCTGCCTGCACTAGGTAATCGATAAACGCCTCGATTTCTTTGGCAGTGTCTTTTTCTTCCATCTCTCAAGCGTCTCTTGATTTGGGCCAAGTTAAGATAATGGATACAAGATGTTGCTAATGAATCGGTACTGCCAGCCTGGCTTCTAGCTTCAGCTGAGACAGCCTTAGGGTCGATAAAAAACTTAGAGGGCGGGGGCGGCACTGCCCTCGGCTTCTACAGGGCTGTTCTCGACAAGAGCTCCGCCGTTTTCATCGTTGGCTGCCAAGCGCTGCTCTTCGATACGGCTGCTCCAGCTCAGCAGGGCCTGGTAGTGGCGAATATTTTGCACATAGGTGACAGGTTCCCAGCCGCGCGCATAGCCGTGCTTGGTAGACTTGTAGTACTGGCGTTTGGCCAGTAGTGGCAGGTGGTCGCGCACATCGGGCCACAGATCCGGGTTGCCGCCCATGCGCTCTGTGAGTACGCGGGCGTCTTCCAGGTGGCCATAGCCCACATTGTAGGCGGCCAGGGCCATCCAGGTTCTGTCTGGTTCGCGGATACGCTTCGGCAGCTTGTTGCGGATCTGCACAATATAGCGAGCGCCGCCCTCAATACTCTCTTCCGGATTAAGTCGGTTTACACCTAACTCCCTGGCGGTACCTAAGGTGAGCATCATTAGGCCGCGCACCCCGGTGCGTGAGCGAGCGCGGGGGTTCCAGTGAGATTCCTGGTAACTGAGTGCCGCCAGCAAATGCCAATCCAATTCGTACTGGTCGGCCACTTTTTGCATAACCCCGCGCCACTTGGGCAGTCGTTCGCGGCTGCGCTTGGCGAAAGCCTGAGCGCCCCCTGCATTCAGGTCGCTGACGTGGCCAAAGAATTCTTCTCGCAGTTGCGCAATCATGCCGTTGGTATTGGCGCGCAACATAAACAGTCGCGCTCGCTGGTAGAGGCTATCGTCGTCACTCTTGGGAAAAGCCCAGGAAACCGGTTGGAACTGGCTGAGATTAAAAGCCACTCCAGTTTTGGGGTAGAGCCCACGATGCACGGCGTAGGCGTTGGAGTCCACCACCGCATAGCTATATTGGCCCTGATGTACCATCTCCACCAATTCCATGGCGTCGACATCGGAAACCTCCTCCCAGCGCAAATTGGGATAGCGCTGGGAGAGTTTTTTTAATTCTTCGGCGTGAGCGCTGCCGGCGATAACCGCGATGGTTTCGCCTTCCAGATCACTGGTTTTACGCGGGCGTTTTTCCCCAAGGCGGTAGATGATCTGTTGGCGGACTTCAAAATAGGAGGGAGAGAAACGCACCTGTTCGCGGCGTTCCGGGGTGACGGTGAGACCCGCGGCGGCGAAGTGGGCACCTTCTTCGGGGTCGCGCAGGCGCGCGAACATGTCGTCCAGGCTGTGCACATCGCGAATGACCAGTTTAACCCCGAGCTCTTCGGCAAAGGCGTGCAGCATGCCGTACTCAAAGCCGGTGGGATTGCCGGAGGCGTCTTCGTAATAGGTGGTGGGGCCGTTTTGCGAGAGGACAACCAGTTCGCCGGAAGCTTTAATTCGCTCCAGGGTATTCGGTGCCTTGCTGGCAACTAATAAGGAGGCACAGCAGGACAGGGCGATACCTTTGCACACGCGGCGGACATAGCGCAGCGCTCGGCTTCTCATCATCATAGGCTGTCCCCTCTAGCTCGTCCGTTGGTTTTATCGCTGTTATGCCTAAGGCCTGGTACGGGCACCTCCGCCAGGGCTTTTCTCGCCAATGCTGGCACAGTCCGCCAATTTTACATTATTTGACGACAATCTGCCCAATTTGGCTTTTGGGCACTGTGACATGGGCGCTTGAAATGCTGTTGAGACTTTTGTAAGAGATTTTTGGCGTCTAGTGAAATCAGCGAATTTACGATCAGTTTTGTTCGCCTTTTGAACATATTGATTGCTAATTAGTTCATGTGTACTCAAGTGATGGGTAGGTGTGTTGGAGTTGCGGCGCTTCGGGTACAATTGCGCCTCTCAAATTTCCGGGGCCTTGTGCGATCCTTCTTTCGCGCAATCTTTCTCATTTAGACAAGAGGCTATCTCCCGCAATGTTAGTTCTGCGTGGTGCTCCCGCACTGTCGAAATTCCGCCATAAAAAACTACTCAACCAACTGCGCGCGCTGCAACCGACTATCGACGATCTCTACGCCGAGTTCGTACATTTTGCCGACAGCGATGCATTGGATAACAAGGAGATGGCGCTGCTTGAGCGACTACTCCAGTACGGCCCCACCGAAGAGAAGCACCAACCGAAAGGTGAGCTAATCCTGGTGGTACCGCGCCCGGGCACTATTTCTCCCTGGTCTTCCAAGGCCACCGATATTGCCCACAACGCTGGTCTCACCCAGATACATCGGCTTGAGCGCGGTGTCGCCTACTACCTGAGTGGTGTCGAGTTGAGTGAAGCCGAGCGCGAGGCATTGGCCTCCCAGCTGCACGATCGCATGGTTGAGGTAGCCTTTGCCGAACTCGAACAGGCAGAGCAGTTATTCGTTGAAGAGGAGCCTCGCCCGCTGCGTGGTGTGGATATCCTCGAGGGTGGCCGCGAGGCACTGGAAGTTGCCAATGTGACGCTGGGCCTGGCCCTGGCCGAAGATGAAATTGATTACCTGCTCACCAGCTTCCAGGAATTGGATCGCAATCCCACCGACGTAGAGCTGATGATGTTCGCCCAGGCGAACTCTGAGCACTGTCGCCACAAGATCTTTAATGCCTCCTGGACGATTGATGGCGAAGAAATGCCGCACTCCCTGTTCGGCATGATCAAGAATACCTATCGCAAGGGTGGAGACAATGTACTGTCCGCCTATGCCGACAATGCTGCAGTTGTTGTGGGCAATGTGGCTGGGCGTTTTTACCCCGATCCAGAAAGCAAGGAATATGGCTTTAGCAACGAAGCTATCCATCTGCTGATGAAGGTGGAGACCCATAACCATCCCACGGCAATCGCTCCCTTCTCTGGTGCCGGTACTGGCGCCGGTGGCGAAATTCGCGACGAAGGTGCAGTTGGCCGCGGTTCCAAGCCGAAAGTGGGCCTGACTGGTTTTACTGTCTCTAACCTGCAGATCCCCGGTTGGGAACAGCCCTGGGAATCCAACTACGGCAAGCCTGAGCGTATCGTTACCGCCCTGGATATTATGATCGAGGGACCTATCGGTGGCGCCGCATTTAATAACGAATTTGGCCGCCCAAATATTTGCGGTTACTTCCGTACCTTTGAAGAGAACTTCGATGGTGAGCGTCGCGGCTATCACAAGCCGATTATGCTGGCCGGCGGCTATGGCAATATTCGCGAAGAGCATGTTGAGAAGCCCGAGTTTTCTCCTGGCGCCAAGCTGATAGTGCTGGGTGGCCCGGCCATGCTGATTGGTCTCGGCGGTGGCGCGGCTTCCAGTATGGCCAGTGGTTCCAGTTCCGAGGATCTGGATTTCGCTTCTGTACAGCGCCAGAACCCGGAAATCGAGCGTCGCTGTCAGGAAGTCATCGATCAGTGCTGGCAGCTGGGCGAGAAAAACCCCATCGCCTTTATCCACGATGTGGGAGCGGGCGGTTTGTCCAACGCTTTCCCCGAACTGGTTAAAGACGGCGGCACCGGCGGTAACTTCGAGTTGCGCAATGTGCCCTGCGATGAGCCGGGCATGAGCCCGCTGGAAATCTGGTGTAACGAATCCCAGGAGCGCTACGTACTGGCAGTCATGCCGGAAGACCTGCAGCGTTTCGAGCAAATTTGTGAACGCGAGCGTGCGCCTTTCGCCGTTGTCGGTGAGGCCACCGAAGACAAGCACCTACTTCTGAACGACACCAAGTTCGAGTCCAAGCCTGTGGACTTGCCCATGTCTGTGCTGTTCGGCAAACCGCCGCGTATGCACCGCGAGGCGGAAACTCGCCAAGTTGAAACCGAAGCATTTTCCACCGCGGATATCGACTTGAATGAAGCTGCTGAGCGCGTACTGCGCCTGCCCACTGTGGCCAGCAAGAGCTTCCTAATTACCATCGGTGACCGCACTGTAACCGGCCAGGTATCCCGCGATCAGATGGTCGGTCCCTGGCAGGTGCCGGTGGCGGACTGCGCCG
Organism: Microbulbifer sp. THAF38; assembly: GCF_009363535.1. Classification (NCBI taxonomy): domain Bacteria; kingdom Pseudomonadati; phylum Pseudomonadota; class Gammaproteobacteria; order Cellvibrionales; family Microbulbiferaceae; genus Microbulbifer; species Microbulbifer sp. THAF38. Next base: position 3,366,556 of record NZ_CP045369.1, on the reverse strand, counting down.
TGACAACGGTTGCCTATGACAGCTACGCCGGTGAGGCCATGTCCATGGGTGAACGCACTCCGGTAGCCCTGCTGGATGCGCCGGCTTCCGGCCGTTTGGCGGTGGGCGAGGCAATTACCAATATCGCCTGTACCCCGGTGAAGCAACTCTCCGATATCAAACTCTCCGCCAACTGGATGTGTGCCGCGGGCCATCCGGGTGAAGAGGAAAAACTCTATCGCACTGTCGAGGCGGTAGGTATGGAGCTGTGCCCTGAGCTGGGGATTACCATCCCGGTGGGCAAGGACTCCATGTCTATGCGCACTGCCTGGGAGGAAGAGGGCGAGCAGAAGGCGGTTACCGCACCGCTGTCTTTGGTTATTTCCGCCTTTACCCCCGTCACCGATGTGCGCAAAACTGTTACCCCGCAATTGTGCACCGATAAAGGTGAGAGCGAGCTGCTGCTGATCGACCTGGGTGCCGGCAAAAACCGCCTCGGTGGTTCCTGCCTGGCGCAGGTCTACAACGCGCTGGGTGATAAGCCAGCCGATCTGGACGATGCCAAGAAACTCAAAGGTTTCTTCGAGGTGGTGCAGCAAGCGCTGAATGAAGACCTGATCATGGCCTACCACGACCGCGCCGATGGCGGTCTTTTCACTACCCTCGCGGAAATGGGCTTTGCCGGCCGTGTGGGTATGGATGTGGAAATCTACGAATTGGGTGATGACCCCGTTGCCGCACTGTTCAGTGAAGAGCTGGGTGCAGTACTGCAGGTTCCCGCCTGTGAGGCGGATATGTTGGTACAGCGCTTTGCCGCTGTCGGTGTGCCGGCGCATCAGATCGGCTACCTGAACAACAACGAACACCTGTGCATCACCAATAACGGTGTTGAAATTTTCAAGCGCTCCCGTGCTGAACTGCAGCAGATCTGGTCGGAAACCAGTTTCCGCATTCAGTCCCTACGGGATAATGCCGAGTGTGCCGAGCAGGAATTTGCCGCGATTGCCCAGGAAGATCCGGGCCTATCGGTGAATCTCACCTTCGATATCAACGAAGATATCAGTGCTCCTTATATCGCCAAAGGTATTCGCCCGAAAGTGGCTGTGCTGCGCGAGCAGGGTGTTAATAGCCAGGTGGAGATGGCGCACTCCTTCCATCGCGCCGGCTTTAACGCTGTCGACGTACATATGAGCGATATCCTTTCCGGTCGTGTGGCCTTGGATGAGTTCAAAGGCCTGGTGGGCTGTGGTGGCTTCTCTTACGGTGACGTACTCGGCGCCGGTGAGGGGTGGGCCAAGACCATCCTGTTCAACGAACGTGCCCGCGATCAGTTTGAAGGCTTCTTCAACCGTAAAGACACCTTCGGTCTGGGGGTGTGTAATGGTTGCCAGATGTTCTCTGTGATTAAAGAGTTGATTCCCGGTGCCGACCACTGGCCGCGCTTTGTGCGCAACCTGTCCGAGCAGTATGAAGCGCGCTTTGCCCTGGTGGGTGTCGAGGATTCCCCTTCCGTCCTGTTCAAAGATATGGCGGGCACTTATATGCCGGTTGCCGTTGCCCACGGTGAAGGTCGTGTGGAATTTGCCGACCAGCAGGCACTGGAGAAATGCGAAGCTTCCGGCACCATCGCGATGCGCTACCTGAATAACAAAGGAGAAATTACCCAAACTTACCCGGCCAACCCCAACGGCTCGGTAAATGGCATTACCTCTCTGTGTTCCGAGGATGGTCGTGTCACTATTATGATGCCGCACCCTGAGCGTGTAGCCCGTGCGGTCAGCAATAGCTGGCAACCGGATGAGTGGAGCGAGGACTCCGGCTGGATGCGCCTGTTCCGCAACGCGCGAGTGTTTGTCGACTAAATTCACGCACTTCGGCACCCTGGCATTTCGTCGGGGTGCCAATTATTTTTTTGATTGGCAAAGGGCTTACTGTGGCACAAAGATGCTGCCTGTCACGGTTGCCAATATCGCTTCTTAAACCTTCTTTGGTTCACCTATTTCATCGACAGGTGTTTTACAGTGGCATCTTTGTCGTTAAAAACATCTTTATGCGTTTATTGACGCAGATATTTGACGTCTTAATCCTTCTCTGAAAGCAGTATTGATATTTCCTGCTACACTTAAACGATTATTCGAAATAACTTTTCTCGCTATGGTGCAGTTATCTGTATCGATTACCAATATGTTATTTAGCCTTCATGCAGAGAGTTTGGCATGGACTAGCACTCACAAATCCCCTTCGATTGATCTTTCGCTTGTCGCGTTTCCACTGGCGCAGATCCCAGCAGTACCTGAAATTCTTTTCCCCACCTTGCAAAAGTGATTAAGGAGATTGTCATGGCGTACAACGAAACTTTGGCAGAAAAAGTGCGCAACTTGTTACAGGGAAGTCAGGGCCTTTCTGAAAAACAGATGTTTGGCGGCCTGGCATTTATGCTAAATGGCAATATGGCTTGCGGTGTGGTTGGTGAAGAGCTAATGGTGCGGGTAGGGCCGGATAATTACCAGGATGCCCTAGCGGAGCGCTATACCCGACCCATGGATTTCACCGGGCGTCCCCTGAAAGGTATGGTCTATGTGGAGGAGGATGCAGTGGAGCAGGACCTTGATGAGTGGGTAAATCGGGGAGTGGAATTCGCCGGGTCGCTACCGCCCAAATAGCACAAAACTCAAAGGCTCGAGAAAAAATAATGGCTGGGATTCTCTACATTTTTAGTGAAAGTATGCTCAGCTTTTACTGCAGGGTCGGAAATAAGGAATACTTTGCTCTTGAGATGCGCTGTATATAAATCTCTGTATGCTCTTAATCGATGCCTGCATCTCATCGGATTTCGAGTGCAATGTATTCTTTTCTTAAGAATTTTTTGTGATATCCAATCTGATTGAAAATATTCTTCGTGACAAAATCTGTATCATCTACATTCAACGCCGGGTGGTACTAGAGCAGAAGCCACTGTTCATTACTGAGATTGACAATTGCGGTATATGGCAAAGGATCGAGTATGTACTTTATCGAATTAAATAATGGCGTGGAGATTCCCCAGATCGGAATGGGGATGGCTGCGATAGGAAGTTGGCAGCAGGACAATGGATATGTCACAGAAGTTCTCCTAAAAGCTATGGCCATTGGCTACCGGCACTTCGACACCGCCTCTGTCTATGGCAATGAACGGGCTCTGGGTCGGGCGATCAAAGAGTCGGGCATCCCAAGGGAAGAGTTGTTTATTACCAGTAAGGTTTGGGATACCGAGCAGGGTGGCAAGAAAACTCACGATGCTTTTGCGCGAAGTTTGGAGCGTTTGAAGCTGGAGTACCTGGATCTTTATTTAATCCAGTGGCCTGTTCCCGCTTACACAAGAGAAACCTGGGAGGCGATGGAGGCGCTCCACCAACAGAAGAAAGTTCGAGCCTTAGGGGTATCTAACTTCCGCAAATCAGATATTGAGCAAATAGCGTCTTTTGCCGAAATTCGCCCGGTTATTAATCAAATAGAGTTACATCCATATTTTACCCAGCAGCCACTGGTGGACTACTGTCAATTCCATAAAATTGCAATTAGTTGCTGGTCCCCTCTGGGCACAGGGGCCTGGTCTGGGGTACCTTTGGCTGAGAAGCCAATTGTGGACCCGGTGATTACTGAGATCGCTGAAAAGTATTCGGCTACGCCGGCACAAGTTATCTTAAAGTGGAATGTTCAGCAGCACCGTATTGTTGTGCCTAAGTCGGAGTCTTTAGAGCATATAAGAACTAACTTCTTATTAAGCGACTTTAATCTTAGCAACACGGATATCCAGTTGATTAATAACTTAAACTGTAATAACCGGCTTGGTGGTGATCCGGATTATGCACACAAGAAAAATATAACGTTAAAAGTGCCCGATTGATTTATGTTAACTAAACTTTTCGCCTGTCTGTTTGCATAGTCTCTGCTGACCCTACAATTCATCCCGCCTGGTCTGAGCCAATTTTCTTGGTGATCTCATAAGTGGCAATGGCGCAGGCGGAGACAACATTCATCGATGAGTTAACCCCCTGCATAGCAATATGTACAGTTGCATCGGCGACCTTTAGCAGTTCCGGGGAAATTCCATCTTTCTCTGATCCCAGAACCAAGCAGACTTTATCGCCCTCAACGATCGGAACCTGGCTTAGCTCAACGCTGTTAGATGTGATCTCCAGGCAGATTATTCGGTATCCCTCCCTCTTCAAATTCAGGACGGCTTCCAGGGCATCACCCTCGTATTGGTAGGGAACATGCTGCTCTGTTGAGCGGGATACCTTACGGATCTTGGAGTTAGGCGGTAGCAGGCTCGTTCCGGCCAGGTAAATTTTCTCTATGCCTAAGGCATCGGCTATGCGAAAGAGCCCACCGATATTACTAGGGGTGCGAATATCGGTGGTTAGATAGCAAAGGGAAAAATTGTGTTTACTTGGGGAGTGATCGCTGTGCTCTTTCTGCATGGTTACCACTGCTGAAATGACGACTAATTTTTTAAGTGGCTCTTAATTATGCCCTATTGGTGATGCCTGTGAGCCTATTTTAGTTTCCTCGAGAGAAGTATTGTGCAAATTCCGCATACGCTCCACTAAAGAGGGCTCCTTGCTGGATTTTTGGCTTTGTATCTGCATGGCTTGACGGTAGACCTTGTCGGAGACAATAAATTCTTCAGCCCGCTGATTGATTTCACTGTAGCGGGTATTCAGCTCGGAGATTTTATTGGATAGGTGCTCAAGATCGAGAATGCGATCGAAGTAGAGGGCGATCAGCCGCTCACACTCCCTGGCAATGGCCAGGTATTCATTGCCTACCTGGCGGTGCCCTTCATAGTTCTTCTTGAAATTGAAGAAAGTTTGTACACCCCCCAGTAAAGCGGCCAATAGTGCGAGAGCGGCGCCGCTCCACTTGGTCCAGTCGGGGAGTTCGGCATTGATTAGGGAAAAGAACAGGGAGCCGAGAAATAGGTTCACCACTACAATCGGCACACCGCAGAGTACGTGCAGATTGCGCCCTTTCATAGAGGCACGGAAGTGGCTGTGCTTGCACAGGTGGGCATTCCAGCGCAGTTTGTCCAGTACCGCCACGGTATTCGGTATTGTACTCATGAATCCCTTCCGCCCCTTTAGTGTTATTTTTGAGGGCGATAGTTTGCCGGATAAAAATGAGATGTACAGGGTGGAGCAGGGGAGATTGTGATTGGGGTGATTAATTTTTATGCGGAGATTTTGACGGGCCTTGTGCAGGCGGTTAGTGAGTACCCGCCGCACAAGGTTCAAGCTTAAGGGCTTTAATGAGAAGCCGGCCAGGAAACCACTAGAAACTATAAGTCACGCCCACTGAAGACAGGTTGGCCTTCTCGTCTTGAATCTCGTAGATGGTGTGTTCCAGATTGATACCCCAGTCACCGGTCGTCCAGTTTACTTCAGCACCATAGTATGGGTTGCTGCCGCTGTTCTTGTTACTGCTCCAGCTGTAAGACCTATCGAAGGACTCCGCATCCAAGAGTTCTCGATCTAGGCTATACCAGTTGTGGTTACCGGAATGCTCTGCCCGACCGCTGTCATTTGCACACCATTGGTGGACGCCAAAACGAATGCCGGCATTCAGGTTCTGTTGGATTTGCGTGGAAAGGGCTAATCCCAGGTTATAGGATTTGTATTTGGTTTCTTGCTTACTCTGGTAATCGTAGTTTTCTACAAGGATTTCATCATCGCTATAGTACCATTCGAGGCCGCGAACGCTCCGTTCATGCTCTTTGCGGATGTCACCGAGGTTCGCCATGCCACCTTCGAAGGCAATATAGTCGTTCACTCGATAACCAAAAGTAAACGCGTAGCCGGTTGAGTTGAGATCCTCTTTTACCGCCGTGGAGTCTTCGCTATCAAATTTCATATAGCCCAGTGAGGCTTTTAGGTAAAAGGGCTTTTCTTCTGCGTAAACGCCGGTACTTACTAATGCGATTAGGGCGGTGAGAGCAATTTGCTTCAAGGGGTACCTCAATTCAATCAGGCGACATGCACTTGGGGAATGCCGGGTGCTATGTGTCGTAAAGTCGGGATTGGCGCGTATTGTACATATGTGCCAATTGAGCGGGAAGAAGGTTTCTCTCTCAATGTGAGTGGATTCGCGTACCTCTACTATACAAAAGAAGTTTTAATCTTTTGGCGACAGCCGCTACATTACTTAACGATGCTTACTAAGCCTGCTCGAGTAAAAACACCCCCTCTGCACTGACTATTTTTTTCAGGTTAAGGCTGCGAAAGCCTTCCGATTTCTTGTATTTTGTGCAGCTCCCAGAGACTGAGTGGTACCTCTGCCAATCAAATTTGCCTGGGGAATAAATCAATAAGAATGTTAACCCTTCTGGTTAGGGGGGAGATTGGGGGCTGGTATGTCGATTGCACGGCAACAATTTATCGTTTTGGGGCCATTACTGGCCGTAGCGTTTTACATTTTTCTGACCCTGGCTGGGATGCAGTATCTTCCTGCAGTGACTGCCGCAATCACTCTGCTTACCGTGACCTGGTGGGTAACCGAGGCGCTCCCTATTCCCGCTACCTCCCTGGTGCCAATTGTGCTTCTACCCCTATTTGGAGTTGCGGATCACAAGACCGTTGCGGCGTCCCTGGGCAGCCATGTCATTCTGCTTTTGATGGGTGCTTTTATCCTGTCGAAAGCTCTGGAAAAGAGCGGTGCCCACGAACGCTTGGCCCTGTATATGTTGCGCATATTTGGGGTATCCAGCGGTAGGCGTTTGGTACTCGGTTTTATGCTGGCCGCTGGCTTCCTCAGCATGTGGATTTCCAATACCGCCACAACCCTGATGATGTTACCCATTGCCTTGGCAATTCTCTCTCGAATAGATAACCAGCGCCTCACCGTGGCCCTGGTGCTGGGAATTGCTTATGGCGCAAGTCTTGGAGGGGTGGGGACGCCTCTAGGGACACCGCCCAATGTCATTTTTATGGGGATATATGAAGAAGTAACCGGCCGGGAGTTTAGCTTTCTAGGCTGGATGAAGATTGGGGTACCGGTTGCCCTGGTGACATTGCCGATCATGGCCCTCTGGCTTACCCGCAATGTTCACTTGCAGAATAAGATTGAACCGCCGCAAGTGGGTGATTGGCGGGCAGAGGAGAAGCGCACTTTGCTGGTGTTCGCCATTGCTATTTTCTTCTGGGTAACCCGAAACGCTCCATTTGGTGGTTGGAGCGATTGGTTTGGTATAGGAGCGGCGGGGGACAGTACGGTAGCTATTGCCGCAGTGGTGGCAATGTTTCTAGTCCCCAATGGCAAGGGGGGACGTTTGCTGGACTGGCAGACAGCGGAAACTATACCCTGGGGCATGTTGTTGTTATTTGCAGGAGGCATTGCCCTGGCCAAGGGGTTTTCTACTTCCGGCCTGAGCGATATGCTCGGCAATGGATTGTCCTTCCTTACCGCTATGCCACTATGGTTGATGTTGGTGATTTTATGCCTGGGAGTCACCTTTCTTACAGAGATTACCAGTAATACAGCCACTGCGACTCTACTCATGCCTATCCTCGCTGTAGCGGCGACTTCTGCGGGCTTTGAGCCTATGGTGTTGATGATCCCCGCCGCCATGAGTGCCAGTTGTGCCTTTATGTTGCCTGTTGCCACGGCTCCGAATGCCATTGCTTACGGGACTGGTAAAGTGCGCATGCAGGATATGGTGCGAGAGGGAGCGGTACTCAGTGTGACGGCATCGTTGATTATTGCGGGTATGAGCTGGTTGATATTACCGGGCTAAGTTCACAGGTTTCTCTAGGGCTGGTATCCATTACTTTAGAGTGGGTGGTATGTGTTTTAAACTCCGCCCCTTTGAGCCTAATAAGGTTATGTACCGGTTACAGAGTGTGAATAGCGTAACCGGAATAACATGCGGTACAGGAGGTAGATGTGAAGAAAGCTGAGTATAAAATTGCCGTCGGGAAGTCTGGCTTTTCCAGTTTGGAAGAGGAAGTTACCCAGCTGCTGAATGAGGGCTGGAAGCCGATTGGTGGCTTGGCGTTTAATGCGGGTTACCCCTACCAAGCGATGGCGCGAGTGGTGAATGTTGCCAAGCCCTCTGACCATTCACAGAGCCAGGCCCAAGCGTTATCTGAAGGCGAACCTACCAGAAGGCAATCCAATGGTGCTCAGGATGCGATGCGCTTGATTGATGAGCTCACCTGAGATTATTAATTCGTAGACTGTTATACGCAGATATCTGGAGGCCACTTTACATCCCTGCAGTGATCAAGCCAATTGTAAGAACTCCCTTCCTGATTAACGGCTTCCTAAAGAAGAGGGAGTAGAGGCTATGATTGGCTCATTCCGATAGCTTGGACACACTGTGATTCTGTCAAATGTGCTCACCGCTAACGTCATCACTCGTACGACATGCTTTAGCTATAAAAGGATATTAAGCGTAAATGCGAAATTTTCTCGATATTGAAGCCCCCGTCATTGACCGCTTTGGCGGAAAGAAAGGGCTTACTGCCAGACTCACAAAGCCCAAACCCGCTAAAGAAATTTCAGCAATACCCAACAATCAATGGTTGTCTGCGGCTTCACGGGCTGTATTTCAAGCTGGATTCAGCTGGAAAGTGGTGGAGAAAAAATGGCCTGGTATTGAGCAGATTTTTTATGGTTTCGACCTGTCCTTTTGCCGATATCTCTCTGAGGAAGCTCTGGATGATTTGATGCGCCAGGAAGGCATGATTAAGCACTGGACCAAAACTCGCTCAATCCCGCGGAACGCTGACTTCTTCTGGCATTTATCCAATGAAAATGGCAGTTTGGGGGAGTATTTTGCTGGCTGGAATACAGGAAACTATGTAGAAAATCTGCAGTATTTACGGAAGGGTGGTGATCGACTCGGAGGCAAAACGGCTCAGGTTTTTCTACGTCGTATGGGGGTGGATACACTAGTCTTTGCCAGCGATACTATTCGTGCTCTAGTAAGAGAGGGGGTGGTAGATAAGTCCCCCTCTTCAAAAAAAGATTGGGCCGCACTGCAAGCCGCCATTGAAACCTGGCAAGGGCAGTCGAACCGCAGCTTAAATGAGATCAGCCAGATATTATCTTTATCTGTTGGCTAGCCGGTTAGGTTAAGTAGATGAAGCCCACTGCTTAAGCAGCTTAAAGAATGGGCTCCGAAAATCAGGAAGTAATAATACTAGAGCTAGGACCAACTATGGCTGAGGGCGAACACGAAAGTCTACTGAGAGTTCCGCCTCATAGATGACCTCATCAAATGTTTTACCCTGGCCAGATTCAAAAAAATCGCTCTCAGCACTGGCGCTGGAGATACGTGCAGCGGTGACAACTACTTCCTCTACCGCCATGGCGCCTTCAGTAGCTCGGTAATGGATGTTATCACCGCGAATACCAACAGGTGTCAGCTGGACACCAAGCGCCTTTTCATAATCCTCTTTCTGCTCCAGAATATCTTGCAGAGCCTTGGATTTAACCTTTTTGTTATACAAACGCTTTTCTGAATGCTCAAATGCAGTGTTTGCTATTTCAACTTCTCTGTTTTGGTCTGTGAGCTGCGCAATACTATGTAGTTGGTTTTCCTCGTTGATTGAAATAGTTATGCGGTTAACAACCTTATAACTCTTGGGCTTCTTGCCCATCCAGCCATATTGGGGTGAGGATGAGAACTTTGAGCTTTTAATATTTGTTCCCTTGATTCCAGCCTCTGTCAGGCTCTGATGCAATTTGGAGCGGAGCCTATGGTTGGCGGAAATCGCATCAGAAAGTAGCTCTTCTTCTGTTGTTACAATCAAGCTGACAATGGCCCTATCCGAATATGCAGTTTCTTCCGCACTGCCATGGATGGTAACGATATTCTCCGCTGGGTGGAGCAGTCCTCGCAAATCCTGGGGGGTTCCCCTGATTTCAGGAGCTGCCAGACAAAGGGTAGAGAATAGTAAGGGGAAGAACAGGAAAAACCACTTCATTTTACAGTATCCTTTTATTGAGGGTTATTGGTAAAGGCACTACTTTTATGATGGATGAAGTCCTTATTATATATGCATATCTTGCTTTCAGGCCCTAATAGATCAAAGGGTGACAATTTTTGTTAAAAGCTACGGTAATTGGTTGTTTTCTGTCTGTAAGTAATAATTTGGGTTATTAATGAGTCGGTATGAAGAAACACCCTGCCTTTTATTTTTTTCATTGTTAGTGCTTTGTTTAATGTCTTTTTATAGCTTTATTTTTCATTAATTGATGTTTTACTGATATATCGTTTCATTTTTGATCGTTTTGCTTCGGATTTTTACGTTTATATTGTTTTACTCAATAAACCTTCATGTACCTTGAATACTCCTTTCTTGATGTAGTCCACAGTTTCTGTTTCGGGTGGGTCACAGACAATCGATTGCAGAACTAATAAGGTCGCGGCTGTTCTTATCTGGGATAACTCAATTGCAGTAAATATCTCCAATTGTATTTATCTTAAAACGACTTACTGAGCGAGCAGGTTTCATGGCAATAATCTTTAATAAAAAGCTCTTGGCACTTTCACTAACAGTGATTTTGGCTTCTTGTAGTGGCGGTGGGGGTTCCTCTTCGGATGGTGAGGGATCTTCGGGGGATACTAGTAGTGGTCAAGGCAGTGGTCAGGGTACAGGACAGGGAGATACTCCGATATCTGATAATGTGGGTACTTCCGTTATGGTGGGCGATGTTGAAGTGACGGAGTTGGGGTTCGCCACACTAACCTCTGTGGATGTAACGTTGCCTGAGGCAATGAACAATGCTAAAGAGGTTTATCAAATGGCTCACTATATTGCTCGTACCGATGGTGAGGGTAATAAGGAAGATATTGATATTCCTATCCGCAGTTATGTTGCCACCTGTGCAGCAGATACTGAGACTCCGCGGATGTTTGTTTCTACTACTCTTGCTGAAGGTACCGATGTCGATGACACAACCAATGGCTCCGTCTACGAATTGAAATACAACCCACAAACTGCCGGCTTCGATCAGACTGGAAATGCAACTCTATTAAAACAGTGTTATGAATCGCATGGTATTGCTGTAAGTACGGATTGCTCCCGAGTAGCTGTCTTGTGTAACACCGGATACAGAGCACATGAAAACTACGATGTTCAGGATGATCTTGTAGAAAAATACGGTACAACCTTTATGAAAATGGAAGATAACCTCGATAAGGTGGAGGGTACTGATAAAGAAAAGAAATATAACAATCAGATATGGCTGATGGAGTGGGACAGTAAGCCTTTGCATGAAACACCAGATGCATATGTGGTTAGTAAAATCCACGGTGGTTCCCATGTTGGTACTGAAGAGCTGATATATGTAGATACAGATAGCCAAGGACGCTCCAGTTATGCTTTTTCTGCTTCTGGCCGTGTATTTGATGGGGGAGGTGGGTCCCATTATTCAGCAGGTCTTACAGTGATTAATAGAAATGACTGGTCTATGAACATGAGTGGTTCAGATAACCGCGGATGGGACTGGGCTTGTGGCAATGGACATGTGGTAAATATCCGCGCTTTTTACAATCCAGATAATGAAAGTTTTGGAGCCCTCTGTACTAGTGATTGGAATAACTCAATTAAAAGTACCCACGGTCAATTAGGTACCATAGCTATCAAAATGGAGTGGAATGATTCTTTTGAAGGTTATTTTAACCATTTCGTCCCCTCCACATCAGCAATGGTATCCAATGGGGGCGGACATACTGTTGTCCCGATAGACGATAAAACTAATTTATCAGTTATTGTTTCCCCCAAGTACATTGAAGATGCCGACATGGAGCGGTTTCTCTGGGATGAGGTAGGAGTAAATCCCAACGGCATCGGTCCGTTTGATGAAGATTGTGCAGACTACGATGCTACAAACTGCTTCTTCTCCTATATGAGTTATAATTCCTGGAATTCCGATAGCGATAACTATCCATCGATTTCCCGTCAGGGTTTGTATTCAGGCGATGCTTTGGATACGTCTTCCCTTACACGTATTGGAATTGCCAAAGTTGATGGCAACGGCAGTATCAGTGGACAGAGTTTTAAGTGGTTGGTTGAGGACCCTGATTGTCAGATCAGTGATCCGCAATTGGTTGACCTGAGAAATGGACGTTATTTATTGGGTTATGCCAAGTTCCAGTGCATTTCCGATAACCTTAGCTATCAGCGTATATACGCCAGTCGGGGCGCTATGCGTATGCTGGTCCCAAAAGCTTTTTACGTGATGGAAATTGATGCGAATCTCAACATCCTTGAAGGACCAGTTCAGCTCCCCAATCATGGCTGGGGAGGCTTGGACGAGCCAATGTATTTAGGTGATGGCAAGGTGGCCTGGAGCTATATCAAGAATCCTACTTATGAAAACTATGGTGGGGGGCAGCAGAATGTATGGCAGGCGATGATTTATCATTCTAAGAGTGCCAACTAAGATCCTAACTAAAAAAGTGATTGCAAATAAAAAGCCCAGTATTATTGCTGGGCTTTTTATTTGTCTGTGAGGTTACAGCTTTCTATAGCATTTCTGCATAAATAACCTCATGGTTGGAGGCGGTATTTAAATAGAATAAATTTTATACTCCTTTTTCGTATTTTGGGTATCTGCTACTGGTGAATTTATCGCTAATCTGATGTAAGTAGGGCCCCTGAGAATTCCCGAGTGGATCTTGAAAGTAGAGGTATTCCTCCACTTAAGCTTGGCCAAGACTCTCCTTCGAGGAATATTTTTACATTTGGAGACTGCGGCAAAGGGGTTGTGGGCGGTAACTAGAGATTATTCATATTTGGGCTTTAGGATATTAACTAACCTGCCTTCTAAGCTTCCCCAAGCTACTTTCCTGTCCGGCTCAAAAGTAAGCGCCAACAATTCGTACACTATTTGATCAGCAACAATTAATAAGTCTTTAAAAGTGGCTTTATCTAGTGAATGTTTTTTGCAGTGAGTTTATGAATTTGCACGCTTAAGGTAAAAATAGTTACGAATGAAACGAATAGTTTGTTTAAGACGTTCAATTTGACTGATTAGTCCGCAAGCCTGTCGCCCCCGGTTCTCGTTTGGCGCCTTAAGTCCTATATCCATTGAGCATCCCCGGATAACTTTCCGTGTCCAAAAATGACTCCGGCCAATAAAAATAATTTTTTGGGAAGTGTGACCTAGAGCCGGGAAATAAATATAAGGAAACAACAATGACTCTTTGTAAACGTTTAGGTGCAAGTCTCTCACTTGCACTGGCTGGCCTATTTGCTTCCGTTTCGGCAGCGGCAGATAACTGCTATATCCTGGTTCATGGCCACGGTACAGAAGGGCATGTCAAGCAGCGCACTAATTCCCAGGGGCAGCTCGAACAGCCGGCATTGGACTACTGGAGCGAGGCCTACTTCGATAAGTATCGCGGCAGTGACTTTATTGAGCAGTTACGTATCAATGGCGGTAACTATGGAGTGGTAGGTTATAATTCCACCGATGAGGGCGAAATGCCTTACTGGCATGATGGTACAGCCGGGGAAATTGCGCGGCAGATTATCGATATTCGCAGCGGTAAGGGAGATGGCTACCAACACGAAAATCAATGTAAAGCCGATGATACTTTTTGGGTAATTGCCCATAGCCAGGGTGCAACTCAGATGATGTATCTGGCCGGAAATGCCGTGCCAGGTTCTCCTTACTACAACCGCGCGTACAATCAATTCGACAGCAATACCATTACCGAGAGCAATAAGGTTTGCACTGGTAAGTGGTTCTGGAAAAAGTGTAAAACTGAGACCAAGACACGCAATATCGCCGGGCTGGATGACCGCTATGCGGTCAATGTGGATTTCGATAAGGCTATTACCGGTATTGCCGCAATTTTCACTACAGGGGGCGCGATTACTGGCACGGAGGGGGTCGATCGTCTGTGTAACGGTAGCTGGATTGAAAGCCTAATCAATGACTTGTTTATCGGTCGCGAGTGTGCCGCTGTGCGCTACCTGCAAACCAATGATGTTTATGCCGTGCGTAACTATGTGGGTACCAATCTGGCAGCTCCGGTTTATACCATTGGTGGCTATGCGGGCTTCCCCGGAATTGAAAGTGCAAGCTCTCTTTTGCTGGGTGGTGAGGATGATGGCTACATCAACTTGGCTTCACAGATGAACTGCTCAGGCTCTGCCAAGCGTAATCTCTACTCGAACCTGAAGGAATATAAAACCTTTCTGGGTATCGCTTATGGCAGCGCTACCTTCTCCTGTGACAACGATCACAAGGGTACCGCGCGCTCCTATAACCTAGCCAGTATCTATACTGACCACGATGCCCAGCGTAATGGCGGTATTATGTCTCCAGATTATACTGGTATCCCCAATGGTCTGAACTGCGGTACTGGTAAGAATAGTGCCGGCCGTATCGCTGCCTGTACACAGTGATTTCTCTAGGTGTTTTAAGCCTTTAAAAACTTATCAGGGACAGGCGTTAAGTCTCTCCCTGATATGCTCTCACAGGATGAAGCCCGCTCTTAGTAGCGGGCTTTGTTTTTGTAGGGGAAGTCTAATACTGCTCATGAGCTCCCCCCGCAGTTTGATGGTGTTGCTGTGCGATTTCGTCTCTGAAAATGACATTCAAACCTAAGCGGTAACTATCCGTACTATTTGCTGCGTGAGATCCTGCGGGAATGGTTTTAAATGTTATTTCCCAGGGCATTTCTTCCTGCTTGCTCCAGTGAGCATTCCAGGTAAGAGCGTCTCCCCTCAACTTTTGGGTGTCATTTTCACCACTGGTAATGACCAAATTCAAATCATCTCTGTTTGCACTGTGTGGTTTTCCATAAAAGAAATCTTTCTGCGGCAAGAAAGTTGGGTTGCTGGCTATAAAGCCCTTGAATAAATTTGGTCTGGTAAATGCGGTATAGAGCACGAAATGTCCACCTCTGCTCTGACCAAAGAGAACCCGTTGATTTGGGTCGGCGAGGTAGCGACTCTCCACGGTAGGCAATAGCTCTCCCTCCAGGAAATTGAGAAATTTCTCGGCACCGCCTCTCTCGGGATCGTTGTCGGCTGCAGGTAAGGAGAAATCATAGCTACGTTTATTAATCTCCGGATCGAAAGACCCATAGGCAATGCCTACCACAATAGCTTCGGGAACAAGATCATCGTAACTCAAAAACAGATGATTGGCGGCGAGTATTGGAAACAGAGAGTCCCCATCCAGTAAGTAAATTATGGGGTAGGATTTCTTTATTTCCTGTGTCTTTTGGTCACTATGATAGCCTTCCGGAAAGCGGATATAAATATGATAGGCGCGCCCCACATTTTTTGATTCCATCTTGAAATAATCTCCCTTTAATGCGGGCAAGAATTCCAGTGTGTGCGCCTGATTGAAACTAAGTTCACTCTCATGAGAGTCTGAGTAACATCCAGTCAGACTAGTTAACAATATGAAAAAGAATAAAGTGCTGATAAATGATTTCATTGGCTCCCCTATACTTATGGTACGAATGTTTAAGTCTTGGTGGTCACATTACTTCTTGTAGATCCAAGCTATAGTCTCAAGGGGCGGCACTATGGGCAATCTCAAACTGGCAGCGGGTAGTGATTTCCCGGTTCTGGATGTAGCAAAACTGGGAGGTGGGCAAATGCAATTGGGTAAGCCCGCAGGTGGTTTTCCCTGGCAAATGGTGGTGGTCTATAGGGGGAAGCACTGCCCTTTATGTACGAAATATTTGCGTGCATTGAATGCGCTATTACCGAGATATCATAAGGAAGGGGTTTTTGTTGTTGCTGTATCTGCTGATAGTGCAGATAAAGCTTTGCAGCATATGAGGGAGGTCAATCCAGATTTCCCTGTTGGGTTTGATTTGGCTATTCCGCAAATGCAACAACTGGGACTCTATATTTCCAACCCCAGGTCACCCCAGGAAACTGACAGGCCTTTCGCTGAGCCGGGAATTTTTGTGGTCAATGAAGCTGGTAGACTGCAGATTGTTGATATCTCCAATGCACCTTTTGCCAGACCAGACTTGCAGACCCTACTGATGGGGATCGAATTTATTCGCAATCCAGAAAATAATTATCCAATAAGGGGAACCTACTGAAGTCAATGCGACAAGGGTTTTTTCTCAGGGGGACGCAACAAAATCACCATGGTGATTTTGTTGCGAGAAGATATTTATTTTTGATACTGCTAATGCGACCTTTGTTCTGTGCAAGCTGGTTGTTGGAGAGTCACCGATTATCGTCGGTAAAATTAAAAATTGTCTAGCTCGTCGCGCAGATCGCTTTCCAGCGCCTCTGTGCCGGTGATCCATACACTTTTATCTGGCGCAGGAAATACGCCAATTTCAATATTGTCCTTACTCAATCCGGGCAGCCATTTCTTTAAAAATTGCGGCAGGGGAATACTTTTGGGCGTGAGTCCGGCTTCACTTTCTGCATAGGTGTTTGCAAACTCCGAGCTGGGCCATACCGGTAAATATTCAAAGCCGCCGTCCTCATCGGTATGGATTTTGAGAAAGCAGTTTTGGCTATCGACTAATATCCAGATTTCTCGCTCCTCACCGGTCATGCTCAGGAAATACTCATAGCGGTCTTCACAGCTTAGGTTAATTACTTTATTCAGTTCAGGAGTGGTCATATAAATTCACAGTAGCTGGTTAGTAGATAGGTGGAAATTTGAAACCTGCCCAATAGGTAGTGTAATGGTTACACCAGTCAAAGCGAGGCATTATGAGCGAATACAGGGAACTGTCCAAATGATTTGATGTGATGCTGAGTAATAGGAAGCCTAGAGGGGTTTTGTGGAATATAAATCTATGATTGGCATGAAGAGCAAACTGAGGTTTCCCCAATAAAAAAAACGGGCTGAAAGCCCGTTTTCAATACTTCTCTTCCTGTGAGCGACTACTTTTTCCTTTTGTAGTAATTCACTGGCCGGAAGCCTCTCTTACCACTGCAGTGCGCCGCCGGTCTGATATTCGATAACGCGGGTTTCAAAGAAGTTTTTCTCTTTGCGCAGGTCCATAATCTCAGACATCCACGGGAATGGGTTCTGTGCGCCTGGGAACTGTTCTTTCAGGCCCAGCTGGCTGAGGCGGCGGTTGGCGATGAATTGGAGGTATTCTTCCATCATATTCGCGTTCATACCGAGTACGCCGCGGGGCATGGTGTCGCGGGCGTAGGCCACTTCGAGTTCCATACCTTCGAGAATCATCTGGGTCACTTCCTGCTGGAATTCCGCCGTCCACAGGTGTGGGTTTTCCAGTTTGATCTGGTTGATCACGTCGATGCCGAAGTTCAGGTGCATGGACTCGTCGCGCAGGATGTACTGGAACTGCTCGGCAACACCGGTCATTTTGTTGCGGCGGCCCATGGACAGGATCTGGCTAAAACCACAGTAGAAGAAGATACCTTCTGTGACGGCATAGAAGGCGATCAGGTTGCGCAGCAATTCCTGGTCGGATTCTACGGTGCCGGTTTTGAAGTTGGGGTCACCGATCGCCTGGGTGTGGGACAGGCTCCAGGCCGCCTTTTTGGCAACGGCGGGCACTTCGCGGTACATATTGAAGACTTCGCCTTCGTCCATGCCCAGGGATTCTACACAGTACTGGTAGGCATGGGTGTGGATCGCTTCTTCGAAAGACTGGCGCAGCAGGTACTGGCGGCACTCCGGGTTGGTGATATGGCGGTAGATGGCCAGTACCAGATTATTGGCAACCAGGGAATCCGCAGTGGAGAAATAACCCAGGGAGTATTCCACGATACGACGCTCGTCCTCGGTCAGACCGTTGGGGTCTTTCCACATGGACACGTCTTTGTTCATGTTGATTTCCTGGGGCATCCAGTGGTTGGCGCAGCCATCCAGGTATTTTTGCCAGGCCCAATCGTATTTAAAGGGCACCAACTGATTGAGGTCGGCGCGGCAATTGATAATACGCTTTTCATCTACCTGGATACGGGCCGCGCCCATTTCCAGCTCTTCCAGTCCGGGCGCCGGGTCCAGGCTGGCAACGGCTGCGCGGGCGGCTTCAACGGCAGCGGAGCTGTTGCGGGGCGCAGCGCTGGCCGCCGGAGCTGCGGCTTTGGCAGAGTAGGAAGCGCTGGGTTCTTGCACGGATTTCGCCTGGGTTTTCGGCGCTACCTGCGCTTCCGTAGCTTTTTCGGATTGTTGGGGCTTAGTTTCGAAATCGTCCCAGCTCAGCATAGTTGGCCCTTTTAATCGGTCTCGCTATCGAAAATTCGATAATCATTTCTGTATTCTTCCTGGCGCTTTGTTCGCAGAGCGAAGCCAGGGATGGTATCCGGAATTCTCCGGCAGTGGTCATTCACTGCAGGTATTTTCAACCCGCGGGGGCACAAAATTTTTGTGCCAGATCAATTATTACTTTGCTTTTTCCCAAATATTATTTCGGGTTTTCTCCGCACGTTTGTGAGGTTTATGGCAAAGTTTTTTTGTGTGGTCTTTGTACTCAGCACATATCTGTGCGAGTTATTTAAAAACGCATTTGGGAAAAAGACGCAGACGATCCCCGGCCCGAAAATTCTTCCCGGCTTTTGGCTGCCAGGCGAGCCGGGGTCGTTGCGCATGGTCATGCCCGCACGTGCGGTTACGACGCTCTCCCCCGAGAGTGAGTGCTGGCCCCTTACGGGGCCAAATTTTTACTGACAGGCTTCGCAGTCTGGATCGTCCAGGGAGCAGGCCTGGGGCACTGCTGCCGGAGCCGGTGCAGCCTGTTCTGCGGGCGCTGCCGCAGCCATACCGTTGCTTGCGCCGTGTGCGCTTACCGCGTTCAGGGTGCCGCTGTTCACAGTGGATTTCTCTGTGGTAGTGGCAGCCAGGGCGCGCAGGTAGTAAGTGGTCTTCAGGCCGCGGAACCAGGCCATGCGATAGGTCAGGTCCAGTTTCTTGCCATCGGCGCCGGCGATATACAGGTTCAGGGATTGGGCCTGGTCGATCCACTTCTGGCGGCGACTGGCGGCGTCCACGATCCAGCGCGGCTCCACTTCAAATGCGGTGCGGTATTTCGCTTTCAGGTCTTCCGGTACGCGATCGATTTTCTGTACAGAACCTTCGTAGTATTTCAGGTCGTTAACCATGACCTGATCCCACAGGCCGCGATCCTTCAGGTCGTGTACCAGGTAGGGGTTCACCACGGTGAATTCGCCGGACAGGTTCGATTTCACATACAGGTTTTGGTAAGTCGGTTCGATCGACTGGGAAACCCCGGTGATATTGGCAATGGTCGCGGTGGGAGCGATCGCCATTACGTTGGAGTTACGCATACCCTGGGCTTTCACTTTCTCGCGCAGGCTGTCCCAGTCCAGGGTGGAGCTGGTGTCCTGCTCGATAAATTGTTGCCCGCGCTGCTCAGCCAGAATCTGGATGGAATCCAGTGGCAGAACACCCTTGCTCCACAGGGAGCCTTCGTAGGTCTGGTACTTGCCGCGCTCGGCAGCCAGGTCGCTGGAAGCGGAGATGGCTTCGAAGCTGATGGCTTCCATGGTGTTATCGGCGAAGGCCACGGCTTCGTCGCTGGCGTAGGCGATGCCGGCCTTGTACAGCGCGTCCTGGAAGCCCATCAGGCCCATGCCCACCGGGCGGTGACGCATGTTGGACTGGCGTGCACTTTCAACCGCGTAGTAGTTGATGTCGATAACGTTATCGAGCATACGCACTGCAGTTTTTACGGTATTGGCAAGCTTGCTGCGGTCGAGTTCACCGTTCTCACCAATGTGTTGAGCCAGGTTGACGGAGCCCAGATTACACACGGCGATTTCGTCGTCGGCCTTGGTGTTGAGGGTGATCTCGGTGCACAGGTTGGAGCTGTGAACCACACCGGCGTGTTGCTGCGGGCTGCGCAGGTTGCAGCTGTCTTTAAAGGTGATCCAGGGATGGCCGGTTTCGAACAGCATACCCAGCATCTTGCGCCACAGGTCGAGTGCGCGGATCTTCTTGAACAGACGTAGCTTGCCTTCGGCAGCCAGTTGCTCGTAGTGGTTGTAGCGCTCTTCGAATGCGGTGCCGAACAGGTCGTGCAGGTCCGGGCAATCGGCCGGGGAGAAGAGGGTCCACTCTTTGTCTTCGAACACGCGCTTCATAAACAGGTCGGGGACCCAGTTGGCGGTGTTCATATCGTGGGTGCGGCGGCGGTCGTCACCGGTGTTTTTGCGCAGCTCGAGGAATTCCTCGATATCCAGGTGCCAGGTTTCCAGGTAGGCACAGACAGCGCCCTTGCGCTTGCCGCCCTGGTTGACCGCTACTGCGGTGTCATTGGCCACTTTCAGGAAGGGCACTACGCCCTGGGATTTGCCGTTGGTGCCTTTGATATAGGAACCCAGAGAGCGCACCGGCGTCCAGTCGTTGCCGAGACCGCCGGCCCATTTGGACAGCATGGCGTTGTCACGGATGGCGCCGTAAATACCGTGCAGGTCGTCCGGTACTGTGGTCAGGTAGCAGGAGGACAGCTGCGGGCGCAGGGTACCGGCGTTGAACAGCGTCGGGGTGGAGCTCATGTAGTCGAAAGAGCTCAACAGGTTGTAGAACTCTACCGCGCGCTCATTTTTGTTTTCTTCGTTAATGCTGAGGCCCATGGCGACACGCATAAAGAAGATCTGCGGCAGCTCGAAGCGAATGTCATCGCTGTGCAGGAAATAGCGATCGTACAGGGTCTGCAGGCCCAGGTAGGTAAACTGGTGATCGCGTTCGCCTTTTAAGGCCTGACCGAGTTTTTCCAGGTCGAAGGTGGCCAGGGCCGGGTCCAGCAGGTCCAGCTCAATGCCTTTTTCCACGTAAGCGGGCAGGGCGGAAGAGTAGAGTTTTTCCATCTCATGCTGGGTGGCGCGCTCGGCGATATCGAGGAAGCGCAGGGCTTCGGAGCGCAACTTGTCCAACAGCAGGCTGGCAGTGGCGAAGGTGTAGTTTGGCTCTTTCTCAACCAGGGTGCGCGCGGTGATCACCAGCGCGGTGTTGATATCGTTTTCGGAGACGCCGTCGTACAGGTTCTTCAAAGCCTCGCTGAGGATGGCTTCGGCATTGACGTCTTTCAGGCCTTCACAGGCTTCGCTGACAACGGTGCGCAGGCGCTCCATATCCAGTGGAACGAGGCTGTCGTCGTCGAGTTTGACTCGAATGCTGGGGTGCGCATCGATAGCTTGTTCGCTTGATTTGGCGCTTTTTTCTTTTTCGGCGCGCAGGCGGGCGTGCTCTTCGCGGTAGAGTACATAGTCGCGTGCAACTTTGTGTTCACCGGCACGCATCAGGGCCAGCTCTACCTGGTCCTGGATCTCCTCGATATGGATAGTGCCACCAGAGGGCATACGGCGCTTGAAGGTAGCGCTGATCTGGCCAACGAGCTCTTCGACTTGCTCGTGGACACGGCTGGACGCAGCGGCGGTGCCGCCTTCAACAGCGAGAAAGGCCTTGGTGACGGCAACGGAAATTTTGCCGTCATCATAGGGGACAACGGTGCCATTGCGTTTGATGACACGGATCTGGCCCGGTGCGGTGGCAGCCAGAGTGGTGCCGTCAGTAGCCTGGTCGCTGGAGGTGCCCGATTTTGCCGCAGGCACGGTTTGAGAGCGCCCTGTCTCTGTGTGCATGTAAATCTCCGAAAGGTTTGTAATGTTGTCTGTCCGCGTGTGTTCACTAGAACAGCGCCACTGGACTGCGTGGCATGTGCGGAGCGGGTCCATCGCTTGGCCAGTGATTCCTCCCACACCGTGGAGGCACTGGAAACAGGCGGCGTGACGACCGGCTCTCAGTTAAGGTCTACCGGCTGCTGCCTGTGGCGGATAATTCCTTTCCGCCCGCTTACCTCTGATTCTGCTTTGAAAAAAGCAGCGTCTGGCACCGACCGCCAAAAGTGTGGCGGAGCGCCGGGATTCGCCCCTGGATTTGGGGATGCTCCAGGCCCTGTACCCCAATATATAGGGGGTCTGCCTCGAGTGCGCTACAAGATAATGCGGTAGGCGGGTCAGTTCAAGGCGAATAACTTTGTGGTTGTTTGTGGATAAATTGTGGGTAGGCGCGTTGAGTCAGTAGCCACTTCTGCGGCAGGGCCCGCCGCAGCTGGGGTGTGTGGTATTCACCGCTGTGCGGGAGGGGCCAATACAAGCTCTTACAATTTTTTTTAATAGCCGGGACGCTTCAAATTAACAACGGCAATAACCATTTTCGAATGAGCGCATTTTGAGCAAGTTGGTACTAAGTTGATCAATTTTGTGGCGTGAATTTTATGCTGATGCCCGCTTGTTTATTATTTGTCCACCTGTGGGATTCTGTTCGAATCTGTATTTAAGCGCCATATGAAGCCGAGCAATAAAACTGGATGATTAAGTTTTGTGCAGCTACCGATGGAGAGAGGTTGATAGGGTAGAGAAAAGGGCCGGCCGACAAGTAGTTAATGGCACCATCGACCGGCGTGTAATTGGGTTTACTGGCTGTGTTCCTGCAAAAATTCCATCAGTGCTTTCTGTGCATGCAGGCGATTTTCCGCTTCATCCCAAACCTTGGAAATACGCTCGTCTTCCAATAGTTCAGCGCTGACTTCCTCCCCGCGATGCGCCGGCAGGCAGTGCATAAAAATCGCCCCTTCATTGGCGTGACTCATCAACTCGTGATTCACCTGGTAATTATCGAAAGCCTCGCTGCGTGTCTGTTGTTCCGTTTCCTGGCCCATTGAGGCCCATACATCGGTGGTGATCCAATCGGCACCGCGCACGGCCTCCACAGGGTTATGCACAACCTTCACCCGGTCGCCGGCAGCGGCGACGATATCGGCATCGGGTGCGTAGCCCTGGGGACTGGCGATACGCAGTTCGAAGTCGCACAACCGCGCCGCATTGATATAGGAGTGGCACATATTGTTGCCATCACCTACCCAGGCCACTACTTTGCCCGCGGGGCTGCCGCGGTGCTCGACGAAAGTCTGGATATCGGCGAGCAGCTGGCAGGGGTGGTAACTGTCAGATAGAGCATTGATTACGGGTACCCGCGAGTGAGCCGCGAAGCGTTCCAGGGTCTCGTGACCAAACGTGCGGATCATCACCATGTCGACCATTCGGGAGATGACTCGGGCACTGTCCTCGATGGGTTCGCCGCGCCCCAGCTGGGTATCCCGCGGTGATAGGAATAGGGCGCTGCCGCCCATCTGTGCCATGCCGGCTTCAAAAGAGACACGGGTGCGGGTAGAGGACTTTTCAAAAATCATCCCCAACACTTTTCCGCGAAAAAGGTCGGTGGTAATGCCTTGGTTGCGCAGGGTTTTTAATTCGATAGCGCGCTCGATAATTTGCTTTAGTTCCTCTGCGGAGAGATCCATTAGGGTGAGGAAATGCCTGATCGCCATAAATTGTTCTCCTTTGTGTGCCTCAGACTGCTTGCAGGGTAAATTGTTGAATCAGGGTGCCGATATCAGCGGCCAGCTGCTGGCACTCGCTGTCGGTGAGTGTTAGGGGAGGGAGAAGCCGCACGACATTACCGGCGGTGACATTGATCAGCAACGCCTGCTCTCGCGCCCGCGCCACCAATTCAGCGCAGGGGCGGTCGAGTTCGATACCAATCATTAATCCCAGCCCGCGGATATCCACTATCCCAGGGCAATCGCTCAGTCGCAGGCGCAGGGAGTGCAGTAATTGAGCGCCCAATTTTTCTGCGCGCTCGATCAACCATTCAGCTTCCAGAGTTTCCAGTACGGCAAGGCCGGCGCGGCAGGCGAGTGGATTGCCACCGAAGGTAGAGCCGTGGCTGCCTGCGGTGAATAAGCGAGCGGCTTTACCGCGGGCGAGGCAGGCGCCGATGGGGACGCCATTGCCGAGCCCCTTGGCGGTGGTGAGTACATCCGGCACTATGCCCGCGTGCTGATAGGCAAACATTTTACCGCTGCGGCCGTTACCCGTCTGAATTTCATCCAGCATCAATAGCCAGTCCTGCCGATCGCAGAGTGCACGCAATTTATGTAGATAATCCAGATCGGGTATTCGAATGCCGCCTTCCCCTTGGATTGGTTCCACCAGGATGGCGACGATATTGCTGTGCTGTTGCGCCAGATGTTCAATGGCTTGGACATCATTGAATGGCACCCGCAAAAAGCCCTCGGGTAGGGGGGCGAAGCCCTGCTGAACCTTTTCATTGCCGGTTGCCGTGAGGGTGGCCAGGGTTCGCCCGTGGAATGCCCCCTCCATCACAACAATTTGCGGGGCTGCCAGCCCGCGTTCATTGCCCAGTTTGCGGGCTAATTTGATGGCGGCCTCATTGGCCTCGGCTCCCGAGTTGGAGAAAAATACATTGTCCATTCCCGACAGGAATACGAGCCGGTCGGCCAGCTGTTGTTGGGGCGGAATGTTGTACAGGTTGGAGACATGGAGCAGGGTGTTAGCCTGCTCCTGCAGGGCCTCAGTGACCTTGGGGTGGCAGTGGCCCAGGCCGCATACGGCGATGCCGGAAATGGCATCCAGGTAGCGGTGGCCGCGATCATCCCACACGTAATTTCCCTCGCCGCGGACCAGGGTCAGGG
Organism: Microbulbifer sp. THAF38; assembly: GCF_009363535.1. Classification (NCBI taxonomy): domain Bacteria; kingdom Pseudomonadati; phylum Pseudomonadota; class Gammaproteobacteria; order Cellvibrionales; family Microbulbiferaceae; genus Microbulbifer; species Microbulbifer sp. THAF38. The sequence continues at coordinate 3,342,093 of NZ_CP045369.1, read as the reverse complement.
TTCTCTCGCCATAGTTGTGCATGAGTGTGGGGGGGGACACTGAGGCGCCTCCTTTCTTCTTTGGTGTTCAATTCGGTTGTTCAATAGGTTCGATACAGGTCAGGCTCCGCAGAAAATTTTGTTTGATGTGTTTTATTCTGCAAAATATCCTGAATCATCAATGCTACCACAGGCTTTGCGTCGTGTGGCCCTTCTATTTCACTTCTATGAGAGAGAGGGTATACGCGGCGGAGGTGTGGCGCTTATTTTCTGGTCGCGCTCAGTAGCGGGTACTTATTCCCCCCTGCGCTGGGGTACAATGTTCGGCTGTGCGCAATGGCTGGGTGCCGATGCGATACACGTTAATTAATTTTGCTTCCACCACCTGAGGTTTCTCACGCTTATGGATACACTGGAGAACATCAAACAGCAGATCGCTGACAACGCCATCCTGCTCTATATGAAAGGTAGCCCCAACGCCCCCCAGTGCGGCTTTTCCATGCGCGCTTCCCAGGCGATGATGGCCTGTGGCAAGCGCTTTGCCTATGTGGATATCCTGGCCAATCCGGATATTCGCGCGGAATTACCCAAGTATGCCAACTGGCCGACTTTCCCTCAGCTGTGGGTGAAGGGCGAGTTGATCGGCGGTTGCGACATCATTATGGAAATGTATGAAAATGGTGAGCTGAAAACCCTGATCGAAGAGGCATCAGCGGAGAGCGAAGGCGAAGGTTAATTTTCGTTTTTGTCCCAATGTACCTGCCCGGGGAAAGTGGCAGTGCATTGTTGAGAATAAAAAAACCGCAGTTTCAACTGCGGTTTTTTTATGCCTATCTAAGGCACTTTTAGTTACTTGTAGTTACTTGCCAGAGTTGCCGGCCGCAGTTTCCATTTGGGTTTGTAGGTAGTTTTGAATGCCTACTTTGTCGATCAGTTCGAGCTGAGTCTCCAGCCAGTCGACATGTTCTTCTTCGGAGTCGAGAATTTTTTCCAGTAATTCACGGCTGCCGTAATCGCGTACAGACTCGCAGTAAGCGATGGCTTCGCGCAGATCGGGAATCGCCTTGGATTCAATCTTCAAGTCGCACTTGAGCATTTCCTCGGTATTTTCACCGATCATCAATTTGCCCAGGTGTTGCAGGTTGGGGATGCCTTCCAGGAACAGGATACGCTCGATCAGCCAATCGGCGTGTTTCATTTCATCGATGGACTCGTGGTATTCCTGTTTACCCAGCTCTTTCAGCCCCCAGTTGTCGTACATGCGCGCATGCAGAAAATACTGGTTGATCGCTACCAGCTCATTGCCCAGTACTTTATTTAAATGTTCGATAACCTTGGGATCGCCTTTCATAGCTTTTTGCTCCTGTGGCCCTGCGAGCTAGATAACACCCTCAGAGAATTCCTATTTGTTGATTACTTGAAATAAGTAGCAATAAAAAGTCACTAAATTGTGTTAGTCACTTATGTCTGCGGCTGACCGATTTCCCACAATTTATTTTAGGGTGGCAACTGCAATCCGGGCCGAGTTTGCGTTGCGATTTGCGGCAAGTCAAGGGGAAGTTGTTAGCTGCGGAATGCAGAAAAAACACGGTTTTTAACACGAATTTGGCCGAAAATAGCAACGAAAATGATTCTTGTTTAGGTTGCACTGTCAGACTGTCAGCTTTTTTTGAATAGCCGATATTATTTCCTGAATTTGATTGGAATCGGTTTCACTTTTAATAAATGTTTCAATGTCGTTGGCCAGGCGCTCCAGATAATTAAATAACGCGGCTTTGTCTTTTTGCCGTTGGCATACTTCAGCGAGATGGCCCAAAGCGTTCAGCAAGTGGCGCATAAATACTCCATTGGCTCGGCCGTGTTCGACGATCTCATCGAGTGAAGCATCGAGTAGCTGGGCAAATTCCAGTTTGCAGCTGACTAAGCGCAGAGCCCCGGCGGAACCGGTAAAACAGTTTGCCGGTTCCGGTCTCTGCAGCACCGTACCCAGTCCTTCAATGAGGCGGTCGACACAGGAGTAGGCTGTGAAGGGGTCGTTAATGCCGGGGGAAAGTGCGCGCACCGCGATTTGGGATAATTGGCGCATGGAAAAAACAATGTCCTGCTCGGCGGTGGGCAGAGCGCCTATCTGTAGGGCGGACTGCACTTGCGGGATTATCTTTTCCGGGTCGGCGTTTTGGTAAATTCTGCCGATTTGCCCCCAGTTGTGTACGTAGGAGCCGGGGTGGCAACTGATCTGTACACAGCAATTGAATTTTTCCGCAATCGCAATGATTTTTTCCCTGTCGATAATCTGTACGTAGCCACCGCGGGGAGTCGGTACTGCGATCCAGCTCGCCCCCAGCTCCAGGCGCTCAGTATCGAAGTGTTCCCCCTTGTCGGACTCTGCAGAGCTTGGGTACTCCCGGTCGATTGCCTGGTGGAACTCCAGGTTGATCTGATGGGCGATGTTATCTACCTGAATGGATTGCGCCACATTGTGGATGAAATAAACGAGGTAGCCGATGCTGATTAATGTGAGCAGCAGGGCAATTTGAATGGCGAAGCCATAAGTCGTTATGTCGCCGGTCGTTCCCTCGATGCTGCGCATCGTGACCAGCGCATAGACATAGGTGGAGAGGAAAATTCCAAGTGAGCTTTGGGTGCTGCGGTCGCGAATAAAATTTCTGACCAGGTGAGGGCCGAACTGGTTAGAGGCGAGGGTCAGGGCCACCACGGTAATTGAGAATACTGTACCGGCCACTGTAATGGTCGAGCCGGCGATAACAGAGAGCAAGGCGCGTGCGCTGTTGACATCGCGCATATGCAGCCAGTCGAGGGTGGTAATTTGACCGGTTTCAAATAGTGGCAGAGCGCTTAATAGGGCATCCAGTTGACGCATCATGTAAGCGAGCAGCAGCGCCGACAAAATCATGATGAGAGGCACACTCCAAAAACTGGAGCGAAGTTTTTCGTAGAGGTGCAGAAAATGCTTCTTCATGTTCCAAACTGAGCCATTGATGTGCCCTCAGCTTAGAGCATCACGTGTGTGCATCATAGGGCGGCAGGCAAAGTCTGCAGGAGAGGGTTTTAGGAGGTAAGGGCAGAGGAAAGGATTTGGCCGCCACTCAATTTCAATGTGTGGCGGCCGAAAAGGGGAGCTTAACTGGCAGAGTAAAACAGCCCGCTGTTGGCAGCGGTGATCATTCCGGCACCCAGGGTTTCACTGATGATTTCCTTGGTCTGTTCGGCGCAGCGACCACACTGGGAAGAGACACCAAGCTGGCGCCTCAGGGCCTTCACAGAGGTGGAGCCGTCGTAGACAGCCTCTTTGATTTGGCGGTCGGTAATACCTTTACAGATACATACATACATCGTCGTGGCTCTGCTCAATTTCTACTCAATACTAGACTGATGTAAATCCTATTGCAATTGAGAATGAGTGTCAATAAGATTTCCATAAGTTTAAATTTTGAACTGATGGTTTCTTTTTTGTGCGATATGGCAGTGGTTATTTCCTATTTTGAGGCTTGGTTCACGCATAGCTTTTCTGCTATCAGGCTCATTTAAAAAATTTATGGGCCTGTAATAAGTGGATGTGTATCATAGCGGCCCACTATCAATTCCTATTCAATTTATAGCTCTTGCGTATAAATTGAACACTTCACTCTCTTTATCAACAACCCATCATTGGATTGAGGAGGTTTTCATGGCAGTACTGGTAGGCAAGCCGGCTCCGGATTTCACCGCTGCAGCGGTATTGGGTAATGGCGAGATCGTCGATACCTTCAACCTGAAAGAAGCAATCAAAGGTAAGAAGGCGGTAGTTTTCTTCTACCCGCTGGACTTCACCTTCGTATGTCCTTCTGAGCTGATCGCTTTCGACCACCGTTTCGCTGAGTTCGAAAAGCGCGGTGTTGAGGTGATCGGTGTTTCCATCGATTCCCAGTTCTCTCACAACGCATGGCGTAACACCCCGGTGAACGAGGGCGGTATCGGCCCGGTTAAATACACCCTGGTTGCCGATGTTAAGCACGAAATTTGCCAGGCATACGACGTAGAAGCCGACGCTGGCGTCGCGTTCCGTGGTTCCTTCCTGATCGACGAGGAAGGCATGGTTCGCCATCAGGTTGTGAACGACCTGCCACTGGGCCGCAACGTTGACGAAATGCTGCGCATGGTTGACGCCCTGGCGTTCCACCAGGAGCACGGCGAAGTTTGTCCTGCCGGTTGGCAGGAGGGCGATAAAGGTATGAACGCTTCTCCGGAAGGCGTAGCGGCTTACCTGAGCGAGAATGCTGAAAAGCTGTAAGCTCGAAGTCGCTGGGACTAACTAATAGTCCCAATGCAGGAAAAACCGCCGAAAGGCGGTTTTTTCGTTTTAATGAGTGCCAATACGCAGACTTAAGCGGGTGGCATGGGGATTCACACAGGGGCAGTGGTAAGAGACTAGAATTCAGCAGTCAGTCCTGCGTGGCGCCTAAATAGAGTTTTTGCTCGCTGGCTGCTAGTCTTATCTGCATGTACCGGATTGCTTTGGCGGCTCGATTTGCTTATGAGACCTGCAATTCTTTCGAATATCGTCTACCACCTCCGTGCCGGGAAGGCGCGTGTCATTCTTTCACTGCTGCTCCTGTGTGCTGTGGCACTGCCTGCCCGTGCGATGGATATAGACGCCAGGGCCAAGGAGTTTGACCGATACTTCCGCAAGATGATGGCCGGTAAGTCTATTCCAGGTGGCGCCTATGTCATTGTTGATGGCAACCGGGTAGTCGCCATGGACACTTACGGTGTGCGCATACGCGGGAAAAAGGGCAAGGTGGATCGCGATACTGTATTTCGCCTGGCCTCGGTCTCAAAGACCTTTGCCGGGAGTATGGCGACCATTCTGGAGCATGAGGAGCGCTTTAAATGGGATGACAAGGTCATCAACTATGTGCCGGACCTCAGCTTCAAGACGCCGTCACTGTCGCGCCAGCTACAGGTGGAGCATCTGCTCAGCCACTCCTCGGGCTTAACGCCCAACGCCTACGACGATTACCTTGAGAGCAATAAGCCACTCAGCAAGATATTGCCAAAATTTGCCAATATCGATCCGCGCTGTACCCCAGGGAAATGTTATGGCTATCAGAATGTGCTGTTCAGCCTGATTGAGGATGTAATCTTCCAGGCGACGGGAACCACCTTTGCCAAACAGCTGAAGACGCGAATTTTTGTACCGCTGAAAATGCAGAATGCCTCGGTGGGTTGGGAGAGCTTTATGGCCTCCAACAATCGCGCCGCGCCCCACGTGCAAACCGGCAGCGGTTGGCGCCCGGTGAAGGTCGAGAAAGAATACTATTTCGCCGCCCCCGCGGCGGGTGTCAATGCCAGTATCTCGGATATGGCCCAGTGGTTGAAGGCGCAGATGGGCTATTACCCCAAGGTGCTCTCTCCAGCGGTGATTGAGGATATGACCACCGAGCGGGTGTCTACCCAGCGCCATATGCGCCACCGTATTTGGCGGGATTACCTGACACACGCCGGCTACGGTCTCGGCTGGCGCCTCTACACCATCGGTGATGACCGTATTATCTATCACGGTGGTTGGGTGGCTGGTTTCCGTGCGGCAGTAGCCTATTCGGAAAAACTGAAAATCGGTATCGCTATCCTGATGAATGCTGAATCGCGGGTGATTTCTGATATGACCGCAAATTTTGTGATCGATGTGACCGGCAGCAAGGGCAAGGCCGCTACCCTCAAGGCTAAGGCCAGTCGCAAGCGTTAGCTGATCGCCCAATAGTCAGCAATGTTATCCCCTTAGAGCCCCAATTGATGGGGCTTTAAGGGGAAATCCTACTCCTACCAATGCCTCCCCGAGACCTGCTTCCATCCCGCAAAGCCGTACCCAAATGGCGACTAAAAAGTAAGGGCCGATTGAGCCACAGCCGCAAGTTGAGATTCCCTATTTCCGACTTCGCCCTTGAAACCTGTCAGCAGGTCCCAATATTTGCTCCCTGTTCCGATTGACGTGTATGGGGAGACCTACAGATGACCGTTGAGGCCCACAAAGAGAGCCACGGGTTCCAGACAGAAGCCAAGCAACTGCTGCACCTGATGATTCACTCGCTCTACTCCAACAAGGAGATTTTCCTGCGCGAGCTGGTATCCAATGCCTCCGATGCCGCCGACAAACTGCGTTTTGAAGCGCTGTCCAAACCAGAATTATTTGCCGATGATGCGGACCTGCGCATTCGTATCGAGTTCGATAAAGACGCGGGCACCCTGACCATTACCGATAACGGTATCGGTATGAGCCGCGATGAAGTGATCGAAAACCTCGGTACTATCGCCCGCTCCGGCACCTCTGCTTTCATGCAACAGCTTACCGGTGACCAGAAAAAAGACGCACACCTGATTGGTCAGTTTGGTGTTGGTTTTTATTCCGCGTTTATTGTTGCCGATAAGGTGGATGTATTTACCCGTCGCGCCGGCCTCGAAGCCGATCAGGGCGTGCACTGGGAGTGCCACGGCGAAGCCGAATACTCCGTAGAGAATGCGGAACTGCCCCAGCGCGGTACTCGCGTAGTCCTGCACCTGAAAGAAGATGCGAAAGAATTTGCCGATGGCTGGCGTCTGCGCTCCATTATCAAAAAGTACTCCGATCACATTGCTATTCCGGTGGAAATGCTGAAAGAGGAAATGCCGGCGGCAGAGGGTGAGGAAAAAGAAGAGAAGGCACCTGAATTTGAAGCGGTCAATGCCGCTCAGGCGCTGTGGACCCGCCCGCGCTCCGAAGTGAAAGCCGAGGAGTACAAGGAATTCTACAAGCACATTTCCCACGATTTTGACGATCCGCTCAGCTGGAGCCACAACCGTGTTGAGGGTAAGCAGGATTATACCAGCCTGCTGTATATCCCCGCGCGCGCACCTTTTGACCTGTACCAGCGCGATGCGGCCCGCGGCCTCAAGCTGTATGTACAGCGCACTTTTATCATGGACGATGCCGAGCAGTTCCTGCCGCTGTATCTGCGTTTCGTAAAAGGGGTGCTGGATTCCAACGATCTGCCCCTGAACGTTTCCCGCGAAATCCTGCAAAAAGATCGCAATACCGATGCGATCAAGAATGCGCTGACCAAGCGCGTATTGGATATGCTGGAAAAGCTGGCCAAGAAGGATGGTGACGAATACCAGAAATTCTGGGACCTGTTTGGCAATGTGCTGAAAGAGGGGCCGGCCGAGGACTTCTCCAACAAAGAGAAAGTGGCCAAGCTGCTGCGTTTCGCCACTACCCATACCGATACCGACAAGCAGGATCAATCCCTGGAAAATTATGTCGGCCGCATGAAAGATGGCCAGAAGGCGATCTACTACGTGTGCGCAGACAATTTTGCCACCGCGAAATCCAGCCCCTACCTGGAAGTATTCCGCAAGAAAGGTATCGAAGTTCTACTGCTTACCGATCAGGTAGATGAGTGGTTCGTGGGCCATATGAACGAGTTCGATGGCAAGCCGTTCCAGGATGTGGCCAAAGGCGCGCTGGATCTGGGCGAAGCTGAGAGCGAAGAGGACAAGGCCGAGCGCGAGAAAGTCGAGAAAGAATCCGGTGCGCTGGTTGAACGCGTACAGTCTGTTCTGGATAGCCGCGTTGAATCCGTGCGCGCTACCACTCGCCTGGTGGACTCGCCGGCGTGTCTGGTAGTGAGCGAGCAGGATATGGGTCCGCAAATGCGCCGTATCCTCGAGCAGGCCGGTCAAGCGGTACCGGAGGCCAAGCCGATTTTTGAAATCAACCCATCGCACCCGCTGGTACAGCGCCTGGATCAGGAGCAGGATGAGGATCGCTTTGCCGATCTCACCAATATTCTGATGGACCAGGCTAACTTGGCGGCGGGCAACCAGCTAACAGATCCAGCCGACTATGTGCGTCGCCTGAATACTCTGCTGCTGGAAATGCACGGCTAAGTTTTAGTCTGTTGCTACAGGCTTCTACTCCTAGGAGCCTGGCGCGGTGGTTTTTTCCTGAACCCCCCGCGCCTTATTTCTACGGCCCCAGTGGAACAGCCCGGTTGTGGAACCGGCAGCTTGCCCCGCTGGGGCCGTTTTCCGTTTTTGGCGTATTATTTTGTAACTTTACGCGCAAGATCCTGAAAGTTGAACCCATTGGGCTGAGCGGGTCATAGCTCTATAATCCCTGCCCTCGAGAAGCTTTATCGGTATCAATATGCAAAAGGAAACTTCCAACCCTCTCTCCATCGCTGTATTGGGCGGCGGTAGTTTCGGTACGGCTATTGCCAACATTGTCGCGGGTAATGGTCACGACACCCGCCAGTGGATGCGGGATTCGAAGAGTGCGGAAGCCTGTCGGGAAACCCGTGAGAACAGCAAATATTTGCCCGGAGTGGCTCTGCATCCCGAGCTTTGCATCAGCAGTGACCTGCAAGAAGTCGTGCAGGGTTGCAACATTGTCTTTGTCGCCATCCCCAGTAAGTCTTTCCGTGAAGTGGTGCGCCGTGTAGCCCCGCTGTTGAAACCGGGCACCATGTTGATCTCCACCACTAAGGGGATTGAGCATGACAGCTTCCACTTGATGAGCGATATCCTGCGCGAAGAGACCCAGGGGATGCGCGTGGGGGTGTTGAGCGGGCCCAATTTCGCCAAGGAAATTGTCGCAGGGCACTACACCGCAACCGTGGTTGCCAGTGAAGATGAGGCCCTGTGCAAGGATATCCAGTCCGCACTGCACTCTGAAACCTTCCGTGTCTACTCCAGTAACGATGTGTTTGGCGTGGAGCTGGCGGGGGCACTGAAAAATATTTATGCCATTGTCACCGGTATGGCAGCGGCCCTGGACCGCGGGCAAAATACCATCAGCCTGCTGATTACCCGTTCTCTCGCAGAGATGATGCGCTTTGCCGAGGCTATGGGGGCAGACCCTATGACGTTTATCGGCCTTGCCGGCGTTGGCGATTTAATCCTGACCTGTTCCTCCGACCTCAGCCGTAACTACCGGGTAGGCTATCTGGTGGGCAAGGGCAAGCCTTTGGATCGTGCTGTCGCGGAAATCGGTCAGGTTGCCGAAGGGGTGAATACGGTTCGTCTGATTAAAAAGAAAGCGGATGAAATGGGCGTCTACATGCCCTTGGTTTCCGCAATTCACGCCATATTATTTGAAGAGCGACCGATTCCAGAGGTAATTCGTAATTTAATGTCGGGCGCACAAACTTTCGATGTGGCCTACTCGGCCAAGCCTTGATGGAAGCCCCTTATGAAAAATGATGACTTAAAACGCAACCTGACTTCCGGCAACCAGTGGGTGCGGCTGATCTACATGGTGCTGTTCGCAATTTGCTTACAGATTGCCAGTTGGGTGCTGCTGGCGGTGATTGTACTGCAGTTCCTGTTTTCGATTATCGGCGGCAGTGCCAACGACAATTTGCGCCGCTTTGGCGATCAGCTCGCCTCCTATATTTATCAGGCGATACAGTTTCTGATTTACAACTCTGAGGAAAAGCCTTTTCCTTTTGCCGAATGGCCGGAATCCGAGGTGGATGATTTATCCGGTTACGAGGGGGCGCAAGAGGTTAATGCTGAGGTTGTGGCTTCCGAGGATGATAAAGAGCCCGCTAAAAAAACTGAGCCCGAGCCAAAAAAGGAAGAAGAGGCCGAAGAGGCGATTATCCTCGGGAGCGATGATAATAGGCCTGAGCTGGTAGAAGAGAGCGCGGAAGAATCTACCGCACCTCTCAATGATCAGAAGGGCGAGTCTGACAAGCGCAGTGACAAACACTAAAGGGGCTAAGGCAAAATCCATGGAACTGTTTATCCTGCGCCACGGCAAGGCTGAGCCCATGTACGGTAACGATGCCGACCGCGCGCTTACTGAGCGCGGCCGAAAGCAGGTGGCGCAGGTATGCAAAGAGCGCGCTGAGGAGTTGTCCTCGGTGCGTGCTATCTGGGCGAGCCCTTTCGTGCGCACCCAGCAAACCGCCGATATTGTCGCCGCTCACCTGGGGCTGCCGGTTGTCACCGAGCCTCTGCTGATTGGCGATACCGACCCACAGCAGCTGCTCGACAGACTTCAAGAGCACCAGGCTGATAGCTTTCCCCTTCTTCTGGTGAGTCACCAGCCGCTGGTGGGCAGCTTGCTGAATGACCTCTGCGGCAGCGGCAACCAACACCCCATGGGCACTTCCAGTCTCGCCTGTGTGAGCTCGGAAGTGTGGGCCAATGGTTGTGCCGAACTGCAGTGGTTACAGCACGCGGGCTAACTGTTTTCCACGCCGGTTTCTCTCTCGGTCGGCCTATTGCACCCAAATCCCCACATGGCTGGCGTTAACTGTCATTGCCCGCAGGCCCCAGGGCCTGCACCATCTGTTTCTTTATTCTTAGTTTTCTCCTGGAATCAGCGCGCATGAAGCAAGCCGCCCCCCGCGAAATCAGCCTGGAATTTGACAGTAAGACCATTGCCGCGAGGCAGTGGGGGGATGGCACTGGGGAGCCGGTATTAGCCCTGCATGGTTGGCTGGATAATTGCGCCAGCTTTGACCGTTTGGCACCGCTGCTAGAGGGTATTAATTTGGTCGCCATGGATATGGCCGGCCATGGGCGCAGCTATCATCGTTCTCCTCACGCCAATTACAATATTTGGGAGGAGGCTGAGGACATTATTGGTGTCTCCGAAGCCCTGGGCTGGCGCAATTTCTCCTTATTGGCCCATTCCCGTGGTGCTATCGCCAGCGTGATAACCGCCGGGGCTTTTCCCAAGCGCATCAAGCGCCTGGCCCTGATCGACGGACTGGTCCCCCCAGCAACGAAAGATAACGAGGCGCCAGATATTCTTGCCAAGGCTATCGCCCAGCGCGCCCGCTACAGTCAGCGCAGAGCAAAGGTCTATCCCACTTTTGAAGCGGCGGTGGAAGCGCGTATGAACGGCATGTTCCCCCTGTCCGAATGGGCGGCGCGCGCTCTGGCCGAGCGGGGGACCCTGCCGCTTGAGGGCGGTTACACCTGGAGCAATGACCCGCGCCTGATGGCGGCTTCTTCTGCCAAATTGAACGAGGCGCAGGTGCGTGCTTTCCTGTCGCGCCTCAGCATGCCGGTGCACCTGGTACTGGCGGAGGAGGGGATTGCCAATATGATTGAGCGGCTGCGCCCGGTATTGGAGAGTTATAAAAATATCGAGGTCAGGGAAATACCTGGCGGCCACCATTTGCATATGGAGGACGGCGCCGAGGCCATAGCCGAATGGTTTGGGCCTTTCCTGCGTGGTGAGGCTGACTAGTGTCAACAGCCCCTAGTCCCTAGCCCCTAGAAAGGTACACGCTTGGAGTAACAGCTGGGGTCCATTTCACGAACTTCCACCGATACAGCTGGCACTCCATCGGCAAACTGGCACAGGCAGTTAAACACCGCGGAACTCAGTGCTTCCCGCTCCCGCTTATCGCGGCCTGCCAACAGGCGAATTTCAGCGTGGATAAAACTATCGCCATGCTCACCGGCTATAAACTGGTCATAGGCCTTGGCGCGGGTCTTAATGGTATGCGAGGCGAACAAGCCGGAGCTGTGCATCGCCTCTTGAGCCGAGCTGATCAGGGCGGCGACAGAAATCCGATCTTCCAGGTTTTTAGCGTACTCAATAACCAGATGGGGCATGGTAATTCACTCCGGAATACGGGCGACCCCAGCAGGGGCCGCGCTGTTCTGGCTTGTAGCCTTAAGGGCGGCTAATCAGGGAAAGAAATTCGTTGCGTGTGGCCTGGTTCTCGCGGAAGGTGCCCAGCATTGCCGAGGTCTTCATCACGGAGTTTTGCTTTTCCACACCGCGCATCATCATGCACATGTGCTTCGCTTCAATAATAACGCCGACACCGGCGGCGCCAGTGACGTCTAAAAGGGTCTCGGCGATCTCGACGGTGAGTTGTTCCTGGATCTGTAGGCGGCGTGCGTACATATCGACAATACGCGCTACTTTGGATAGGCCAACAACCTTGCCATTGGGAATATAGGCTACATGAGCGCGACCGATAAACGGCAGCAGATGGTGCTCACAGAGGGAGTAGAGTTCGATATCCTTGACCAATACCATCTCGCTACAGTCGGATGGGAAGAGTGCATCATTGACCACATCTTCCACAGTCTGTTTGTAGCCGCGGGTCAAGTATTCCATGGCCTTTGCGGCGCGCTCAGGGGTATCTTTGAGCCCTGGGCGTTGCAGATCTTCGCCAATTGCTTCAATAATTCGCGCGTAGTGTTCGTTCATGCTGCTCTTTCCAACATCTCAGCCCGAGGGGCGGGTGCGCTACCCTAAGCGTTTGTAACCCGAGAGTAAAGATCCGCGCGGACCTAGGGGCCTACTGACACCAATTTGATAGCCTCTGCCAGAGGCCATTGTTAGCTTGGGAAGGCAAAAGGAGTGAAACCTAATCACTCACCATAAACGACCGATAATGCAGTTGGGCGGAAAATGGCCTAGGCCCTTCGGGTTGCAGCTATAAAAGCGCCACTCAGTGTTACTCGTCGCTTATTTGGAACAACCAAACTACACTCCTCGTGCCTTGATTGGCGCTTCTATAGCCACAACAGAGGCTAGCCAATTAGTGACAATAGGCCCTGATGAGATACATAGTACTTAAGGATAGATTCAATGATAGAAAGGCGTGAATCCAGCCTGCACGAGCTGACCACGGTTTTGGACTATATCCGCTGGGGAGCCAGCCGTTTTAGCGAAGCAGGCCTCTGGTATGGTCACGGCACAGACAATGCCTGGGATGAGGCGGTATTGCTGGTAACCCACGCGCTGTACTTACCGCCCTATAGCAAGCAGGAAATCCTGCATGCGCGCTTGACCATGGAGGAGCGGCGGGACGTACTCACGCTCCTTGAGCGGCGCTTTACCGAGCGTCTGCCGGCGGCTTATTTGACCAATGAAGCGCACTTCTGCGATATGACTTTTTATGTGGATGAGCGAGTGCTGGTGCCGCGCTCTCCCATAGGCGAAATGATCCGCCACAATTTCGAGCCCTGGCTCAATGTGGAGCCGCTGGCAATCCTCGATCTTTGTTGTGGCAGTGGTTGTATCGGGCTCGCCTGTGCAGAGGCTTTCCCTGAGGCCAGAGTGGACCTGAGCGATATTTCAGAAGGTGCCATTGAGGTGGCGCAGATTAATATCAACCGTCACCAACTCAACGAGCGTGTGCGGGCCGTGCAGTCGGATCTTTTCAGTGGTTTGCAGGGCATGAGTTATGAGCTGATCGTTTGCAATCCCCCCTATGTGGATGCCCGCGATTTAGCGGAGATGCCGAAAGAGTACCTGGCTGAGCCGGAAATTGCCCTGGGCTCCGGTGAAGATGGCCTGGATTTTACCCGCCGTCTGTTGTGCGAGGCCGCCAATCACCTACAGCCGGAAGGTCTGCTGGTCTGTGAGGTGGGCAACAGCTGGGAAGCTCTGGAGCAAGCCTTCCCGGAAGTGCCATTTATGTGGCCTGAGTTTGAGGACGGTGGCCACGGGGTATTTGTCATTAGTCGCGAAGAGTTGCTCGCCTACCAAAGCCACTTTGAAAAAGAGTAATTCTTTTTGTGTGCCCGGCAAATGCTATTGCCGGGCTTTCTGTTAGGGACACATACCTGCAGCAATTGTGCTTTTTGCCATGAACTCCGCGCGCGCCAACGAGATCCTTTATAATGCGCGGTTCTCCGCAAAGCCAACCGCTGTTAATTCACCAACTGTTATCTGGAAAAGTCGCATATGTCGGGCAATACCTTTGGCAAGCTGTTCTGCGTCACCACCTTTGGCGAGAGCCATGGCCCAGCCCTGGGCTGTATTGTTGATGGCTGCCCTCCGGGGTTGGAGATCAGTGAGGAGGAGATCCAGTTGGAGCTGGACCGCCGAAAGCCAGGGACTTCCCGCTATACCACCCAGCGCCGTGAGCCGGACCAGGTGAAAATTCTCTCTGGTGTTTTTGAAGGAAAAACCACCGGTACACCTATCGGCCTGTTGATTGAAAATACCGATCAGCGCTCCAAGGACTATGGCAATATCGCCGAACAGGTACGCCCGGCGCACGCCGATTACACCTACTGGCAAAAATACGGTATCCGCGACTACCGCGGTGGCGGCCGCTCCTCTGCGCGGGAGACCGCCATGCGTGTTGCGGCCGGAGCCATTGCCAAAAAATGGCTAAAACAGAAATACGGTATTGAAGTGCGCGGTTACCTGTCCCAGTTGGGGCCGATTAAGGTGCAAAAACTGGATTGGGAGCAAGTCGAGCAGAACCCATTCTTCTGCCCCGATGCCGAACGAGTACCCGAAATGGAAGCCTATATGCAGGCGTTGATCAAAGAGGGTAACTCCATCGGCGCGCGCATCTCAGTACATGCCAGCGGCGTCCCCGCCGGGCTGGGTGAACCGATTTTTGATCGTCTGGATGCAGACCTGGCTCACGGCCTGATGAGCATCAACGCAGTAAAAGGAGTGGAAATTGGAGCTGGCTTTGACTGTGTGGAGCAAAAGGGCACCGAGCATCGCGATGAGATTACTCCTGAAGAGGGTTTTCTCTCCAATAATGCCGGCGGCATCCTCGGCGGTATTTCCAGTGGCCAGGATATCGTTGCCCATATTGCCCTGAAACCCACTTCCAGCTTGCGCATCCCGGGCCGTAGTATCGATCGTTCCGGCAATGCTATTGAGGTGATTACCAAAGGTCGCCACGATCCCTGTGTGGGTATTCGGGCAACACCAATTGCTGAGGCAATGATGGCTCTTGTGTTAATGGACCACACTCTACGCCACCGGGGTCAGAATGGAGATGTGACTCCCGGCTGATTTGCTACTAAACAGCAGTCTTTCTAACAAGGTACCGGCGAAGGCCGGTATTCAGAATCCTCTAAATTACAGCACAGCCTGAAAACGTTGCATTTGCAACTCAGTAATCTCAGCCAAATATCCAGGGCAAGTCTCCTCAACTTTGTGATTACTACGAAGGCGATCAAAAGGGCTTAAAACCCCTTTATCACCACGATTTACTACATGGGTATAAATCTCAGTAGTGCTGATGTCAGAGTGCCCTAATAATTCCTGAATAGTACGCAGATCGTAACCTGCTTCGAGTAAATGTGTGGCAAAGCTATGCCGAAAGGCATGGCAGCGTGCTGGTTTGTTGATTCCAGCCTTACCCACAGCGGTACTTACTTGACGTGTCAATGTGGACGAGTGCATATGGTGTCTTCGGTAGATACCTGATCGAGGGCACTTACTAATAGTGGTTGAAGGAAACAAGTATTGCCAAGCGAGTTGTTTGGCAGCATTAGGGTATTTTCGGTCGAGTGCATCCGGTAGGTAAACCAAACCGTAGCCGGCCAGTAAGTCCTGTTGATGAAGGAGAGATACACACTGAACTTGACGTTCTAAACCTGGGATTACTCCCTGCGGAAGAAGGGTAGTTCGATCTTTATTTCCTTTTCCGCCGCGGACAAAAATATTTTTACTGCCAAAGTCCACATCTTTTATTCGGAGAGATAGTAGTTCGGCACTACGGAGCCCTGAGCCATACATTAGCTCTATCTGTAATTTGAAGACTCCCTGTGAATGACTAGAAGCTGTTTCATAACTTCCTTAACGTAATTAACATGCATGCAATATAGAAAAAAGCACGATAAGTAGACAAATATCGCTCCCATCTAACAGCTAAACGGCGGTAATTTCCCAGCCACACAAAAGTCCGCTCCACTTTCCAACGGCGAGCGTACCTTCTGAGCTTTCTGCCATCCTGCCTTGAGACTTTTTTCTTATTTCTCCTGTGTGGACAGATAAGGTCGATTCCACGACTCAGCAGACTATCTCGAAGAGGATCAGAGTCCACCGCTTTATCATAAACTAAGCGATGAATCTTTGTATTTTTATACGTAACATCAAGTAATGGGTGTAATAAATCCACTTCTACTGGTGAGGCCTAAGTAATGGTGCCTCTCAGTGGAATACCTTCGCCATTGACCGCCACCATCCACTTTGAACCCTTACTCCGTTTGGTTTTCCCGATTTCGAAGCCCCTTTTTTTACTGGTGCAAAGCTGCCATCAGAAAAGACCCCCTCCCAGTTAAGCAAAGACTGTTGATCCAACAGCTCTAGGAATCTTCTCCATGCCTATAACCAAGCTCCTTGCTCTTCCCAAAACTGAAGCCTTCTCCAGCATGTACTTGGTGATGGATAGCATGAAGGAAGATTTTTCCATCGCGCTCCAGAACGCAAAACCCACAGGATGCCTTCAAAACAAGTTCGATTATCAATGGGTTTTGGGCCTCCCTTTCCTCGTTTTAACTCAGGAAGACAAAGTTCGATCACTTTCTATTGATCATTGGTTAACTCTGACTTGAATCGGCTCACTATTGCTGGGCTTTTTTCTATGTAATTGCGTGAGAATAACCGATTTCAAGTTATGAAGCAGCCTCTAATTACTCCTCACCCTTCACACATCTATATAGGCATCCCGCTCCCTTAAAAAATATCAAAACAAAAAACCCGGCAGGAGCCGGGTTTTTTGTTTTGATATTTTTTTGCTTATTTTAATCCAAGCACTTCTTTGCCCTGGATAAAAGTAACATCGACTGGAATATTCGCTTCAGCCAGTCGGTCCAAATCGGACTGCAACTCGGGGCCAATAACGCCCTTTTCGGCAAGCAGAGCTTTAGCTTGGTCGTAGTTACCATCACCTTGGATAGTGAGGATCAGGCGCGATAGATTGGTCATAGCCTGCTGCATTTTTTCGAAATCCACGCTGTACTGCCCGGTTTTCGGGTCACGGGTAAAGGCGCCCTGCTCTTTGAAAAAGTTAAAGCGCATCATATTGGCTTTACCGTGGGCACTGGCTGCACCGAAGCGCACACTGCGGAAAATACCGGCCAAGAAGGTAACGTAGTTATCCATCAGTTCACCTTCTTGGATCTCCCCCTTCTCATGCAGGCGGGTCACCATATACAGGCCGAGAATATCCGCTTTGCCTTCTTCCAGGGAGGAGGAAGTCTCCTTCAGTGCCTGACGTACATTTGCCCCGCCAGTCACAGTCTTCTTAATACCTAGGCCGTGCGCCACTTCGTGGAACATGGTATTGGCAAAGAAAGCGGGGAATGTGATGTGCTTACGCTGATCTGGCGCAATCAACACATCGCTGATGGGCACCAAAATCTTGTCGAACTTAGCGCGCATAGCGTTTTTCAGCTGCAGCCGACGAGTGCCTTTCGCCAGCTGCACTTCTTCATCATTAGGCAGGTTAATGGCGATGGTCTTGGAGCCCGCATTGCTGTGACCCGCGTAGAAGAGTACATCGTAGGCATTCAGGTCGGAATCGGTACCCGGCTCTTCGGCTTTGTACTTTTCCTCTACCGGCAGGCCTTCCTGTAGTTCAGGCAACAGCGCAGCAAACTTGGCCAGCTTCTTACTCCACTCTTTATCTTTGAGGAGTACATAAGACTCATAGGCCGTGCGATAGGCGAACATCTGATCTTCGTAATTTTCGATGGGCCCGATCACTACGTCGATATCATTTTCCTTCATGTCCATCCAAGCCATGTCGCTGGGACGGAAATTATCATTGAGCAATGCATCCGCGCGCATAATCAAGTAATTAGCGAACTCTTTACTTTCCGCCAGTGAAGCTGCCTGGCGCAGGATATCCGCAGCCTTCTTCAGGTCAGCATTGTAGGCTTTGCTGTAGGGAATCAGCTCCAGCTTGCCGGCATCGTTCCGACGCACCAGAGAGTAAAGGCCATCTTTTCCCGGTTGGTCCCAGTTCTCAAACTCTTCGCGGGTCATATCTGCCGGATAGAAGTTGGCACCCAGGGGTTTCGGGCCGTAGCCGGTAATAAACGGCTTGTTGTCATTGAGGCGATCCCAGGGACCGTAATTAATCTCGGCAAACTTGCGCGCGCGGTTGTCCTCGATATCGGGCAGCAGTACTTCTGCCGGGCCGTAAGACTGCAGCCAGAACAGTTGATCCATGATCCGACTGGCATCGATCAGCAGGCCGATCATTTTACGCTGGTTCGCGGTGAGATCGCTCATGTCAGCGGTGAGTTCTACCGGTACATAAATATCAAAGCGCTTATCGGCATTTTCTATGGCTTGCCCTGCGGGTGGAGTGACCGTCTCAGATTCAACGATCTGTGCCTCGGTTTCGTCTTTACGGATTTCCTCGGACTGTTTGTCTTTGCTACAGCCGCCCACCAGCGCCAGGGCCAGCAGTGCGGCAGCGATCTTGGTGGTGTGAAAGGGGATGGTCATATCGCTCTGCCTATCGTTTTTTTGTTTCGGCGCCACATTAGTCTGGCTGCGCACAATTATCAAGATAGGCCTTCAGGGCTCCGCAACTTGGGAAGTCAAAGGCGATTCCTCCCCTATTCCAACCGTACGCTCCTGTTGTTGCATACGCCATAGGGTCGCATAGTGTCCGCCCTCCTCCAGCAGCTGATTATGGGAGCCCTGCTCCACAATCTGGCCCTGGTCCATCACCAAAATTTTATCGGCATCCACCACTGTGGAGAGGCGGTGGGCAATCACCAATGTGGTCTGCTCGCGGGCAATTTCCTTTAAGGAGGCGACAATGCCGCGCTCAGATCGGCTGTCCAGAGAGGAAGTGGCTTCATCAAAGATCATAATCGGTGGTTTTTTGAGCAGCGCCCGTGCGATAGCAACCCGTTGTTTCTCACCGCCGGAGAGCTTGAGGCCGCGCTCGCCTACCAAGGTATCCACACCCTGGGGAAGCTGGCGGACAAAGTCCGATAGATGCGCATGGTGAATTGCGGCCATCACTTCCTTATCAGTGGCATCAACCCGCCCATAGCGCACATTATCTTTGATCGACTGGTTGAATAGCACGGCATCCTGGGGCACCACACCGATCGCGCGGCGCAGGGATTCCTGGCTCACAGCGCGAATATCCTGGCCATCAATACGAATAGCCCCACCGCTCACGTCATAAAAACGGAACAACAACTTAAACAGGGTGGATTTACCAGCCCCGCTGGCCCCTACAATCGCCACCTTTTGGCGCGGTAACACAGAGAAACTAACCTGGCGCAAAATTTCACGGTTATCTTTGTAGCCAAAGCGCACGGCATCAAATTCAATACGACCTTCCGATACCAACAAATCCTGGGCTTTAAGCTTATCTGCCACCGCAGGCTTAACCGAAAGCAGAGAGAACATCTTTTCAATATTGGCCAAAGCCCCTTTCATCTCCCGGTAAACAAAACCGAGGAAATTCAGCGGAATAAAAATTTGCATCATAAAGGCGTTCACCAAAACAAAATCCCCGATGGTCATCTGTCCTTTGGTCACACCTACCGCCGCCAGTATCATCGCCGCACACATGGCACTGGCGATGATAAATGCTTGGCCCGTGTTTAAGCTAAACAGGGATAAGCGATTTTTACGCCTAGCCCGCTCCCAGACAGCAAGCTCTCGATCGTAGTGATTCGATTCATGCCGCTCATTGGCAAAATATTTTACCGTTTCATAGTTGAGCAGGCTGTCCACAGCACGGCTGCTTGCCTGGGATTCGGCCTCATTCAGGGCCCGCACAAAACGGGTGCGCCATTCGGTAGCCAATACAGAGAAACCGATATAAACAACTACGGCGACCACAACCACCAGGGCAAACACACCGCTGTAATTCCACCAAAGCAAGCCGGCCACCATGGCAATTTCCACCAGGGTTGGCACGATATTGAACACCATAAAACGCATCAAAAAGCCGATGCCGCTATTGCCACGTTCAATATCTCGGGAGAGCCCACCGGTGCGTCGGTCCAGATGGAAATCCAGGTCCAGTTTGTGCAGGTGTTGAAATACTTCCAGGCCAACCCGGCGCTGAGCCCGCTCTGTTACCCGACCAAAAATGGTATCCCGCAACTCACCAAATAAGGTGCTGGAAAATCGCACCGCACCATAAGCGAATAAAAGCCCCAGCGGCAGTGCAATGGCCTGGGCAATACCGCCGGCATTATCCAGATTGTCGACGATATGCTTGAGGATAAATGGCAGGGTAACTCCGGCCACTTTCGCCCCAATCAAGCACAAGATTGCCAGGGCGACAGCCCGGCGGAACTCCAACAAATAGGGAAACAGGGTTTTCAGCGCACCCCAGTGCACCTCATCCAGAGAAACAGTGGACTTGGGTCTCGGCATAATCGTTTCCGGAAGGCAAAATAGCCGCCCATTATAAATAGACTGAATGAGTTATATAGACGTTCAATCGTATAAATTGGCTGGTGCCCAAGTCTTTGGCTTGCTACTGAACCAGCGGGGTTCACACCTTCGCTACTAAGCCACCATCGACATTAAGCGTTTCCGCAGTAATGAAGCGGGAGTCATCAGAGGCCAGGAATACTGCCGCATTAGCGACATCGTGAGGGTAGCCCGGCCCCTTCAACATTTGTGCGGTCTCGAGGAAGTTAGCAAAAACATGTTTGCCATCTAGAGAAGTAACTGCTTCGGTCAGTATTTGTCCCGGACGCAAGCAGTTCGCTCTAATATTGTGGCGGGCTCCAATCCCGGCAATATAGCGGGTAAAGGCTTCCACCCCAGCCTTGGAAGCGTAATAGGAGGCTGATGGCAGGAAACCGACTTGATCCAATTGATTATCCGTGGGTGCACTCTGTGCTGCCAGTGAGGACACATTGATAATGGCCCCACCACCAGCACCTATCAGGTAAGGCCAGACTGCCTTACACATCAGGAAGCAGCCTGTCATATTGACTTTAAACACTTCCTCCCACTCTTGTAAGTTCTCATAGGGGAACATATTTGGGGCGCCGGTACCTGCACCGTAAAATAATACGTTGATAGCCTCATAAAGGCTGATAACCTCCATCACAGCCTGGCTCACTAAATTGTTATCAGTGACATCGCAGGAAATATAAGCGGCCTCCCCTCCGGAGGCTAGAATAGATTGTTCAACCTTACGCCCCTCTACGGCACGCCGTGCCAAAATAGCCACCTTGGCGCCCTCCTCTGCAAAGCGACGAGCGGTTCCCTCACCGATACCTTCATTGCCGCCAACGACAATGGCGACTTTATTGTTTAGTTTTCCCATAAATCGACCTGCCAAAGCCAATAATTACTGCAATGATGACGAGATTATTTATATTTTAGGGACCTCTGAACAATTCCATAATACAACTTTGGGCCTTGAAAGCGACAGAGATTAGGCTCTGCTCACCGCGAATGGCTATGGCCCTTTGCAAGTGGTGCAACGGAGCAATTGCAATCTTAAAGAGCAGTTTTCTGATTTCAGAGCGGCTCACAGAATTTTGCAGAGAGCCCCTAATTTCAAGAAAATGATATAAAAGCCTAGAAGCTGCTTCATAACTTCTTTAACGTAATTAACATGCATGCAATACAGTAAAAAAGCACGATAAGTGGACAAATATCGCTCCCATCTAACAACTAAACGACGGTAATTTCCCAGCCACGCAAAAGTTCGCTTAACTTTCCAACGGCGAGTGTACCTTCTGAGCTTTCTGCCATCCTGCCTTGAGACTTTTTTCCTATTTCTTCTGTGTGGACAGATAAGGTCGATTCCACGACTCAACAGACTATCTCGAAGAGGATCAGAGTCCGCAGCTTTATCATAAACTAAGCGATGAATCTTTGTATTTTTATACGTAACATCAAGTAATGGGTGTAATAAATCCACTTCTACTGGTGAGGCCTAAGTAATGGTGCCTCTCAGTGGAATACCTTCGCCATTGACCGCCACCATCCACTTTGAACCCTTACTCCGTTTGGTTTTCCCGATTTCGAAGCCCCTTTTTTTACTGGTGCAAAGCTGCCATCAGAAAAGACCCCCTCCCAGTTAAGCAAAGACTGTTGATCCAACAGCTCTAGGAATCTTCTCCATGCCTATAACCAAGCTCCTTGCTCTTCCCAAAACTGAAGCCTTCTCCAGCATGTACTTGGTGATGGATAGCATGAAGGAAGATTTTTCCATCGCGCTCCAGAACGCAAAACCCACAGGATGCCTTCAAAACAAGTTCGATTATCAATGGGTTTTGGGCCTCCCTTTCCTCGTTTTAACTCAGGAAGACAAAGTTCGATCACTTTCCATTGATCATTGGTTAATTCTGACTTGAATCGGCTCACTATTGCTGGGCTTTTTTCTATGTAATTGCGTGAGAATAGCCAATTTCAAGTTATGAAACAGCCTCTAGTGATTTGGTAAAGGTGTTTTTATTGTTGTGATTTTTCAGGTTAGCCTCTTTGTGTACCTTTGCTTGGAAAGAAAGCTTCGATAGGTTGGAATCTCTGATGGGAAAAAGAGTGAACCTATTGTGATTAGCTTGTAATTTGGATGTAAGATTGAATCTTAAATTTTTTTTAGGCTAAACATGGAACGTATTTTATACATTGGTACAAAGAATGTCTCCAGTTGGGCATTTCGAGCCTGGCTTCCTTTAAGGGAGTTGGGTATTGAGTTTAAAGAGCAGGTTGTTGATATTCGCAAACCACAGCGTTTCGACAATCTTCGTAGAATCGGCGAGATCTCCCCAGCTGCCTCGGTGCCTGTACTGGTGGAAAACCAAAGTATCATCTTTGATTCTTTGGCTATTATGGAATATGCCAATGATATTGGCGGTGGAAATTTATTGCCTTCAGATCCCTTGCTGAGGGCTAGAGCGCGATCCTTCTTAAGCTGGCAGCATGCGGGACTCTCAGGGCTATGTCCACGGCTATCTTTTGAAAGTGCTTTTTATCCCGACAAACGGCAGATGACCCAGGAAGAGCAAATAGATGCAGAGCGGTTGTTTCGTTGTTGGGAGCAAGAACTTAGCCTTAGTGGCGGCCCTTACCTATGTGGTGATCTCTCCCTGGCCGATCTCGCACTGGTACCCACGGTAATCAGAATTTATTCTCACCGCCCTCAAATGCGAAGCTGGCCTCTGACCCACCAGTGGATAAAAAGGCTTCTTGCTAGAGAGAGTGTGGAAGAGTGGATGTCGGAAGCCAGGAACCTGCCCCCGATTATCCTGGATAATTATCGCTAATTAAGAAGAGTTCAGTTTTATTGCATTGGGCTGCACAGAGAGTAAACCTTTAGAGGTAATACCCTGATCTTTCTTTTCATCTTCTCCCCGTTGTCTTTTAATGGCGTGTATAGCCTGAAAAAAGAAGGAAGCCACGTATTTTCTGTGGGGAATCCCGCAAATGTGAACCTATAGGTTATGCAAGAGAAAAAGGCGACTAAAATAGGGTGTGATATACGTCAGATTCGCCTAATGGAGTTGGGCGGCCAATACCTAAAAATTAAGGATAATCATTGGAACAATGAAAATACCAGCCCTGGTCCTCGCCTTTTTCTTCAGTCAGTATGCACAAGCCTCTTGCCAGCTAGAGGAGTATGAGCGTTTTCTGAACACCCAGAGTTTGGTGATGTTAGAGGCGTCTGTGCAATTGTTTGAAGAGGATAAAGATAAGTTCAAGATAATAAAGCCGTTTGTAAAACTGGAGGTTAGAAATAATAAGCTGAAAGTTTATATCGCCAAGAAGCTGAGTGAGCTTAATCCAGAAGTATTAAATCTAAAGGGACCGATAGCAAACTATGTTCCCAGTGTCTCTGTTCAAATAATGCCGGATGGCTCAATTCGGGATAAGGTTGATCTGGCAATGTCCAAGGATCAATTTTATAGAAGCGAAAAATCGGCGATGAAGCCAGTTGAAAAGCTATACCTCTATCATGAAGGTATGACAGATTTGGAGAAGAAGCGCTTTCTTTCTGCCAGGAACTCACTGAGTGAACATATGGAAACCAATGAGCAGTTTGAATTTATGAAGCGTGCTTTCACAACTTCTCTGGCAAGTGTTTGCCCTTTGGATTAGCTGGCTGAAAAAATTTTCTTTGGTTCTTTAAACTACTGCGTGTACATATTATGAGATTTTTTGCAAAGTATTGAATACGCATTATTTCATTGTTAGTACGTCGTTTCTATTTAAGGGGCATCTGAATGCCCCTTTTTAGTATCTGCTGAGGCTGTGGTTGCATCTTGATGATCGCCCTGTATTGTCAGCGCTATTGATAGTAATCTCTGCTTTCCCCCCCTTTGGATGGATAGTGCAGAAAAATATGGAGATTAATCTTTATCAGGTGGATGCTTTTGCATCTGAAGTGTTTTCCGGTAACCCGGCAGCGGTTTGTCCTTTAGACGAGTGGTTGCCAGGTATACAGATGCAAAGAATTGCTGAGGAAAATAACTTATCTGAAACAGCATTTTTTGTACCCGAGGGTGATGGTTACAGGCTGCGTTGGTTTACCCCTGAAGCTGAAGTGGATCTCTGTGGTCATGCCACTCTGGCGGCGGCCCATGTGTTATTTAAGCATTTATCCTATAAAAGGCCTGTCATTCACTTTGAGACGCGCAGTGGTCTACTAAAAGTGGAAGTTTGTGAAGACGGCTACAAGATGTGTTTTCCTGCCAGTGTGCCCACTCCGGTTGAGTGTTCTTCCAGTTTATCCGGCGCTTTGGGTGTATCACCGCTACAAACTTTGGCTGCGTTCGACTATATCGTTGTGCTAAATAGCGAGGCTGAATTAAAGAGCATCAAGCCGAATTTTATGCTGCTGGCCGAGTTAGATTTAAGAGGAGTCGTCATTACCGCACCGGGGGATCACTGTGACTTTGTCAGCCGCTGTTTTTACTCGAAGCTGCGGGTAAATGAGGATCCAGTAACCGGTTCCGCACACTGTGAGCTTGCCCCCTATTGGAGTCAGGTATTGGGGAAATCGCGTCTCAGTGCTAGGCAGCTGTCAAAGAGGGGCGGTGTGTTGACGTGTGAGGTTGTCAATAATGAGGTCATACTTATTGGCCAAGCGGTAGATTATATGCGCGGTAAAATAGTGCTTTAATAACATTTTTAATAAAAAAGCCCCGAAACACTGGGGCTTTTCTGTTTTGATTAGAAATTCATTACTGCTGGCTGATTGGTACCGCACAGGTGAGATAGACATCCAGCTTGTTGTTACTAAGCTCCAGGCCTCTAAGGGTCAAACGAACCTGATTAAAGTCTGCCCGGGTATTTGCCAGTAGCAGGCGGTGATTCCGTGCACCATTGACCTTAAAGGGCGCCAGCATATAGCCGCTGATATTTTCACCTGTGGCTGTTCCATCCAGGTAGGTACTGATGGTAATACTATTCAGGTAAATAAGATCCAGCAGGGAGTTGGTATTCTCCACCAGGAAGCTGACCATATAGCGCCCAGTTCTTACATCTTCATGGTTGATCTGGATATAAGTGCTACCTCCAGCGCCCCTCGCTACTTCCATTCTGGCGGCATCGGATAGTATGCCGTTGCTAACCTTGCCCAAAGAAGTTACAGAACAGCCCTCGCAGGGGGCATTGATACCATGCTCCAATTCAGTGCTGGCTCCATCCATTATTTCTAGCCCCTCGAAGCTTGTGCAGGAGAGGAGGGTGTCAAAGTCACAGGCATCGCCAATCCCGTCCTGATCAGAGTCTTCGCCATTGGGATTCCAACTTTGTGGGCAGTTGTCCAAGGCATTTTCTACTCTGTCGTTATCCACATCGGGGTCGCAGGCATCTCCTAGTCCGTCTCCATCACTATCGCTTTGGGTTGGGTTGGAAATAGCTGGGCAGTTATCTGTGCTGTCATCCAAGCTGTCGTTATCGACATCGCTATCACAGGCGTCCCCATTGCCATCATCATCACCGTCTTCCTGCCCTGGGTTTGGCACATGGGGGCAATTGTCTAGGTTGTCCTCGACACCGTCACCGTCGAGGTCATTATCACAATGGTCACCGGAGCCGTCGCTGTCGCTATCGGTTTGATCGTTGGGTACAAAGGGACAGTTATCTTGCCCATTGGCCGTGCCGTCTCCATCCCAGTCAATATCACAGCTATCTCCGTTGCCGTCCTTATCCTGATCAGCCTGATCCGGGTTTGCTACGGCTGGGCAGTTGTCTACTCCGTCGTCATAGCCGTCATTGTCACTATCGGTGTTTGTATCGCAAACATTGCCTATGCCATCTCCATCCCGGTCCTCTTGTAGGGTGTTGGAGGCGTTGGGGCAATTGTCGTTAGTATTTTCGATGCCGTCATTATCCAGATCGTAATCACAGGCATCGCCGAGGGTGTCTCCGTCGCTGTCTTTCTGGTTGGCATTGGAGGCGTAGCGACAGTTATCGACAAAGTCGTTGATGCCATCGTTATCATCATCGCTATCACAGATATCTCCGTACTGGTCATTATCATTATTTTCCTGATTCCGATTGGGAATAGCCGGGCAGTTATCTGCTTCGTTATCACTACCGTCGCCGTCTAGATCACTGTCACAGGCGTCACCAATACCATCTCCATCTCGGTCGAATTGGCTGGTATTGGCAACACTTACACAGTTGTCGACGCTGTCGGGAATTAGATCCCCGTCAATATCGGCGTTGTTATCGCAGGCATCGCCAAAACTGTCACCGTCGCTATCTACCTGATCTGCATTCGGCTCAAGAGGACAGTTGTCTGCATCGTTGTCTACGCCATCGCCATCCCGATCCGAGTCGCAGAGGTCGCCGAGGTCATCGCCATCGGTGTCGGTCTGGTCGGCGTTGGCTTCAAGTGGGCAGTTGTCACTCTGATCCTCAATGCCATCTGCATCATCGTCACCGTCGCAAAGGTCGCCCTGCCCATCGGAGTCGGTGTCAGTTTGATCGGCGTTGGAGACGTTGGGGCAGTTATCGGTTCCATTCTCAGTGCCGTCGTTATCCCGGTCAGGGTCGCACACATTACCAAGACCATCGTTGTCTTGGTCCTCCTGGGCGGGATTCGGAGTGCTCGGACAGTTGTCGCCACTGTCTTCGATACTATCACCGTCATCGTCGTTGTCGCAGGCGTTGCCCACGCCATCGCTATCGGTATCCACTTGATCTTCGTTGGGGACTTGCGGACAGTTGTCTACGCCATCGTCCAGACCATCGTCATCGCTATCGCTATCGGCATCACAAAGATCGCCAATGCCATCACTGTCTTGATCAGCCTGATCTGGGTTGGCGACATTTGGGCAATTGTCGAGGGTGTTGGTGTAGTCATCACCGTCACGATCGTTGTCGCAGCTATCGCCTACACCATCGTTGTCTATATCACCCTGTTCATGGTTCGCATCTGCAGGGCAGTTATCCTCTTCGTTTACCACTTCATCGCCATCGAGGTCTTCATCGCAGGCATTGCCAAGACCGTCACCATCACTATCTGCCTGATCGGTGTTGGCGATTTGTGGGCAGTTATCCTCGGAATCCAGGTGGTTATCATTGT
This sequence comes from Microbulbifer sp. THAF38, assembly GCF_009363535.1. Taxonomy (NCBI): domain Bacteria; kingdom Pseudomonadati; phylum Pseudomonadota; class Gammaproteobacteria; order Cellvibrionales; family Microbulbiferaceae; genus Microbulbifer; species Microbulbifer sp. THAF38. The sequence goes on along the minus strand of NZ_CP045369.1, from coordinate 3,314,848 downwards.
CATCGTCGCTGTCACAAGCGTCACCGCTGCCATCACTGTCCAGATCCTCTTGGGAGGCGTTACTGATGCTGGGGCAATTGTCATCGGAGTTTCGTATGCCGTCTCTATCACTGTCTGTGACATTGGAGCCGGGGAGTAAGTCTTCGGCGGCCCTACCTCTCCCTTTGTCGGAACCACAGGCGCTCAATAGCAGTAGAGAGAGAATAAATACAATCAGCGGTATTTTGGACATGTTGAAAATCTCCGGGGACAAATCCTTTTTTGTTATCTGCTCGGCGAAGAAGTGGCCTATGGCTTGCGCGAAAAGAAGTGAAAATTAAATCGTCACTTTTTTATGGGTTCTTCCCGTTAGATAGATTTCGGGGGGTAAATATCTGATATTTATTTCTTTTCAGATTAAATAAGCCACCGAATTTTCGATGTGGGTAAATATGTGTGTTTTCTCTGAATAAAGGTAATGATTGAGGAAATAAAGGCGGTTTATTTTGTGGGTTTTATTTTTTTCAATGAAAAAAATAAAGTGGCCGACCTTGATGTGGATGAATGAGTGGCAGGGTGTCGCTATGCCTTTCTCTTCTGAACTGCTGGTGAGGTAGAAATTAATGACCCTGATTATTTTTATCGGTGGGAAGAGAATAATCAGATTCGCCAATTCATCGGCTAGCAAACAATAACTGGTGCTGCCAGAAACGCTGTTTACTTGAATTATTTATCCAAGGTAGTGGCGACTGGATTCTTGTTTTGACCATTTGGTCAGAAAGGTTTTTGGCCAGTTCCGTTTTTGACTAGTTTATTGTGCGGCGTAGAAATAGACTGGAAGTCATATACGGGAGGGGCACATGAAAATTGATGCGGCAATTTGTTCTAGCGCGCGGCTTGCCCGCGATCGGCGCTTTGATGGGCGTTTTTTCACGGCGGTGAAGACGACCGGAATCTTCTGTCGCCCTATCTGCCCTGCGCGACCGCCCCTGGAGCGCAATGTTACCTATTTTGCCACTGCAGCCGAGGCGGCCAATGCTGGTTTTAGGCCCTGTCTGCGCTGCCGACCGGATTCAGCGCCGGGAAGCCCAGCATGGGGTCTGGTATCGACCACGGTGCAGCGGGCCTTGAAGCTAATGCGCAGTGAAAGGGAGCCGCAATCGGTGGAGCGATTGGCCGAGCGTCTCGGCGTCAGCAGCCGCTATCTACGTCGTTTATTTGCCGAGCACCTGGGTGTGAGCCCCTTGGCGGTGTGGCAGACTGAGCGGGCGTTGTTTGCTTTTCGCCTGTTACGCGATACCCATTTGCCTATCGCTGAAATTGCTTATGAGTCCGGTTTTAATAGCCTGCGTCGTTTTAATGGCGTTTTTAAGCAGATATACCAGCGCACCCCTTCCGAAGTGCGCAGAGAGGGGAGTGGTGATCGGTTGAAACCGGGAATTGCCACTCAAGTTCGCCTGTATCTTGATTACCGCCCACCGCTGGACTGGCCTCGACTGTTGTCCTTTTTGGGCGCGCGTGCCCTGAAGGGCGTGGAGCAGGTGGATGGAGAAGTCTATTCGCGCAGCATTGCCTTGGATGGCTGCCGCGGTTCGATACGGGTAACCAATGACGCGGAGAGAAATCGCCTGGTGGTGGAGATCTTCGGCCAGGAAGGGGGGATGGGACTCTACCTGCTCAATCAACGCCTGCGCCGTCTATTTGATCTGGATGCGGATATCGAGGAAATCCAAACGGTATTAAATGGCGACCCGCTGCTGGAAAGGCAGCTAACCCTACAGCCTGGGTTGCGTCTTCCCGGCGCCTGGGACCCGTTTGAATATGCCCTGCGGGCGATCCTCGGCCAGCAAATCAGTGTGGCGGCGGCAACCACTATCGCTGGGCGCTTGGTGGCTCGCTATGGGGAGTCTTTTATGGATGATGCCGGCGAAGAGCGATTTTTGTTTCCTACAGCGCAACAGCTTGCCGGGGCAGACTTTGCCGACTTGGGATTGACGCGTACCCGAGCCAAAACCCTGCGCGGGTTTGTTGCGGCAACTCTGGATGGCCGAGTGAATTTTGCCGAGCAATCCCTGGAAGCCTGGTGTGAGCAGGTTACTGCGCTGCCAGGTATTGGTGATTGGACCGCCCAATATATCGCCATGCGCGGGTTATCTATGCCGGATGCCTTTCCGTCTTCGGATCTGGGTATTCTGCAAGCGCTTGGCAGTGAGGGTGAAAAGGCAAAACCCAGGCAGGCCCTGGCACGGGCGGAACGATGGCGGCCCTGGCGGGCTTATGGAGCCATGTTGTTATGGCAATCCCTGAAATCAGGAGATAAGAAATGATTGTTTACGAGTGTTACACCACGGAGTTGGGAGAGGTCGCCATCGCAGCCTGCGAAGAGGGTAGTGAAGGGGATAGTAAAGGGATCGTCGCTTTGCAGTTTTTTGATATGGAGCGGCCGCTTCGTGTGGGTTCTGGTTGGCAGAGGGGAGCTTCCGAGCTGACCGACAGGGCTGCGGACCAACTGCGCGAATTTATCGCCGGGCAGCGTCAAAGCTTCGACCTTCCCTTGACGCCTAAGGGGACCGAGTTCCAGCGTCGTGTCTGGGAGGCACTGTTAAAAATTCCCTTCGGCGAAACCCGCAGCTATAGCGAGCAGGCCCGGTCGCTGGGTCAGCCCCGTGCGATTCGCGCAGTGGCGCGGGCCAACGGCGCCAATCCGATAGCAGTGGTGATTCCTTGTCACCGGGTGATCGGGGCCAATGGCAGTCTTACAGGTTATGCCGGCGGCCTGCCACTAAAGGCTCGATTGCTTACTCTAGAGGGTGCTCATTTTATCGCTCAGGGTACATTGCTTTAGGGCAGAGTTGCTATGCGCTGGCCACATCCCCTCCGGAGCAGGATAATAAGCGGTTCGTAACCAGATCGAGCCGGAGGCCAAATGCTGTACAGATTGGGGGATAAACAGCCACAACTGGAAGGTGAGGGCCACTATATTGCGCCCGGTGCCCATGTAATTGGTGATGTGCGCATGCTTGCCCACAGCTCTGTGTGGTTTAACGCGGTGGTTCGCGGTGACTGTGCGCAGATTACCATCGGCGAAAATACGAATGTGCAGGATGGCGCTGTGTTGCATGCGGATCCCGGGGTGCCATTAACCATCGGTACCGGTGTCACCGTAGGCCATAAAGTGATGCTGCACGGCTGTGACATTGGTGATTACAGCCTGATTGGTATCAATGCCGTGATCTTAAACCGGGCCAAAATCGGCAAGTGCTGTATCATTGGCGCCAATGCGCTGGTGACCGAGGGCACAGAAATCCCCGATTACTCTATGGTGCTGGGCTCTCCCGGCAAGGTAGTAAAATCTCTCGATCCCGCCACCTACGAGCTGCTCAAAGCCAGCAGCGATCACTACGCGGCCAACGGCAAACATTTCGCCAGTGAGCTGGTCCCGCTCGAGTCTCTTGAGGCTAAATCTTGAGGTTTAAAGAAGTTGTCTGAACAACCGGTAAAAACCGTGCAGCCGAAAGAGCGCCCGGTGAAGTCCCCCTGTATCTCTGTCTGTGCCCTGAATGAGCAGGACCTGTGTGAGGGCTGTTTTCGCAGTGGTAACGAAATCAGCCGCTGGGGTTCAATGAACAATGATGAGCGCCGTGCAGTGTTAAAGCTCTGCACTGAGCGCGCGCGGCAAATGGGCCGACTCTGGTAAACAATCGATAGCGCTTTGTCGGGGCCGGGCCTCGCAGGGCCTGGAACTAAACGCGACTATGACTCAACCCTTTGTCCACCTAAGAATTCACTCGGAATTTTCCTTGATCGATGGCCTGGTACGTATCAAGCCCGCCATTGCCCGTGCCCAGGAGCTGGAAATGCCGGCCCTGGCGATCACTGACCAGTGCAACCTCTATGGCCAGATCAAGTTCTACCGAGCCTGTTTGGGTGCCGGTATCAAGCCGATTACCGCCGCGGATTTTTGGCTTAGCGAGGGCGGCGAGGGCAAGCCCACGCTAATCACGCTTTATGCGATGAATGCCGATGGCTATCGAAATGTCACCGAGCTGATCTCCCGCGCTTGGATGGAGGGCCAGTACCACGGTAACGCCTATATCAAGCGCGAATGGGTGAAAGAGTACAGCGAGGGGGTACTGATGCTGTCCGGTGCCAAGTACGGCGATGTAGGCCGTGCCTTGGTTGCGGGGCGTCGCGCCCAGGCAGAGGAACTAGCAAGGGAGTGGGCAGAACTGTTCCCCGGTCGCTATTACCTGGAGCTGCAGCGCACCGGTCGCGCTGGCGATGAGGACTATTTGCATTCGGCGGTGGATCTGGCACAGACACTGAATTTGCCAGTGGTGGCCACTAACGATGTGCGCTTTATGGAGGAGAGCGAGTTCGAGGCCCACGAGGTACGTGTCTGCATTCACGAAGGCCGTGCACTTGATGACCCCCGCCGCGAGCGCCGCTATTCCGCCGAACAGTATTTCCGTACACCGGAAGAGATGTGGGAGCTATTTGGCGATATCCCCGAAGCTCTGGAAAATACCGTGGAGATCGCCAAACGCTGCTCCGCGCCAATCCAGTTGGGTAAATACTTTCTGCCGGAGTACCCCATTCCCGAAGGCATGACCGAAGACCAGTTCTTCGAGAAGGTCTCCTACGAGGGCATGGAGCGGCGCCTAGCGACCATCCTCGACAAATCCGCTGCGGACTATGCCGAGCGCCGCCAGGTCTACGAAGACCGCCTGCGCTTTGAGCTGGATATCATCATCCAGATGGGATTCCCCGGCTACTTCCTGATCGTAATGGACTTTATCCAGTGGGCCAAAGACCACGATATCCCAGTGGGCCCGGGGCGGGGTTCCGGTGCCGGCTCGCTAGTGGCTTACTCGCTGGATATTACCGATCTGGACCCGCTGCAATACGATCTGCTGTTCGAGCGATTCCTCAACCCGGAGCGGGTATCGATGCCCGACTTCGATATCGACTTCTGTATGGAGAAGCGCGACCGGGTAATTGGCTACGTAGCGGATAACTATGGCCGCCAGGCGGTGAGCCAGATTATTACTTTCGGCACCATGGCCGCGAAAGCGGTGGTGCGCGACGTGGCGCGGGTGCAGGGCAAGTCCTATGGTCTTGCCGACAAGCTATCGAAGATGATTCCCCCCGATGTGGGCATGACCCTGCAAAAGGCCTTCGACCAGGAAGAGATCCTGCGGGAATTCCTCGACCACGACGATGAGGGCCAGGAAATCTGGGAGATGGCCCTGCAACTCGAAGGGGTTTCCCGTAACGTGGGCAAGCACGCCGGTGGTGTGGTTATCGCCCCCACCAAGCTCACCGATTTTGCGCCGCTTTACTGTGACGAGACCGGCGCGGGTCTGGTCACCCAGTTCGATAAAAACGACGTGGAAGATGCGGGCCTGGTGAAGTTCGACTTCCTCGGCCTGCGGACGCTGACCATCATCGACTGGGCCAAGCGTATGGTGGACGAGACCCGTGCGCGCGAGGGTGAGGAGCCCCTGGATATTGCCGCGCTGCCGCTGGACGATGAAGAAACCTTCAAAATGCTCAAAAGAGCGGAGACCACGGCGGTATTCCAGCTGGAATCCCGGGGTATGAAGGACCTGATCAAGCGCCTGCAGCCGGACAACCTGGAAGATATGATCGCCCTGGTGGCCCTGTTCCGTCCGGGCCCGCTGCAGTCGGGCATGGTGGATGACTTTATTAACCGGAAGCACGGCCGCGCCCAGGTGGCCTATCCGGATGCGAAATACCAGCACGAGAAGCTGAAACCGATCCTGGAGCCCACTTACGGGGTGATCGTTTACCAGGAACAGGTGATGCAGATCGCCCAGGAGTTGGCGGGATATACCCTCGGTGGCGCCGACCTGTTGCGCCGGGCAATGGGTAAAAAGAAACCGGAGGAAATGGCCAAACAGAGGGCCACTTTTGAAAACGGGGCAAAAGAGCAAGGCATCGACCCCGAACTTGCGATTAAGATCTTCGACCTGGTAGAGAAGTTCGCGGGTTATGGCTTTAACAAGTCTCACTCGGCAGCTTACGCACTGGTGTCTTATCAGACGGCCTGGCTGAAAGCCCATTACCCGGCCCAGTTTATGGCGGCAACCATGTCTTCGGATATGGATAAGACCGATAAGGTGGTGACCTTTATCGAAGAATGCCGCGCCATGGAGTTGGTGTTGGTGCCGCCGGATGTCAATCTGGGCAGCTTCCAGTTCTCGGTGGATATCGACAACCGCATTATTTACGGTCTCGGTGCCATCAAGGGCCTGGGTGAGGGGCCGATTGAAAATATTATTGCGGCGCGAAAGGAGGGCGGTCCCTTTACCGACCTGTTTGACTTCTGTTCCCGTGTTGATCCGCGCAAGGTGAACAAGCGCGCACTGGAGGCGCTGGTGCGCTCCGGTGCTTTCGACAGTATCGGGCCGGATACTGGCGGCAGCGATGGACTGGATTATTCCCGCGCAGTGCTGTTTAACGCGCTGGATGAAGCGGTAAAGGCGGCGGAACAACAAAAGGCCAATGCCAATGCCGGCATGATGGACCTGTTCGGCGAGGTGGTGCCCCAATCTTCCGATGGTGATGTGTACGAGGATTTCCGCCGTACCCGCTGCTGGAGTATTCGCGAGCGCTTGGAGGGGGAGAAAAACACCCTGGGTCTGTACCTCACCGGACACCCCATCGACGAATATGCCGATGAGTTACAGCACCTAGTCAAGGCGCGAATCGCCGATTTAAAACCCGGCCGTGAAGCACAAAAAGTGGCAGGTCTGGTGGTGGCCATGCGGGTGATGAAGACCAAGCGTGGTGATTCCATGGCTATTGTTACCCTGGATGATCGCAGTGGCCGCATTGAGGCGGCCATGTTCAGCGAGGCGTTTGGCGAGCACCGTGACAAGCTGGCCAAGGATGCGCTACTGGTACTCGAAGGCCCTGTAGCCAATGACGATTACAGTGGCGGTCTGAAAATGACCGTAAATGGGGTCTCCACTCTGGATGAGCTGCGCCAGAGCCGGGTGACCGGTGTGCGTTTGCAAGTCGATACCGGTGTTGCGGCACCGGGACTGGCCAAGCGTCTGGCCTCGTGTTTGCAGCCTTATACCGGCGGCCAGTGCGGGGTCAGCCTGGAAGTGTTGCGCCACGATGCGCGAGGTCTCTACCGCCTGCCTCCACAGTGGAATGTGGAGCCGAATGACCAGATGGTTCAGTCCCTGCGGGAGCTGCTGGGCCGGGAGCGGGTGGCGCTTCAATACGCTGAACGGCGTTAAAGTCCACTGGGCTCGACTGGTCGGTTCTGTACAGTTAAGCTATGTCGCTGTGATTGCCCAGTGGCATGGAAAAGAGTTAAGGCGCAGATTTCATGAATTTCAACTTTCTCGAGTTTGAGCAGCCGATTGCAGAGCTGGAAAGCAAAATTAAAGAGTTGCAGCTGGTCGGGGACGACAATGAGCTGAATATCGCCGATGAAGTGACCCGGCTGCGGGATAAGAGCAGAACTCTGACCGAGTCCATCTACTCAGACCTGAGCCCCTGGCAGGTAGTCCAGGTGGCCAGACATCCGCAGCGGCCTTACTCCAAGGACTATATTGAGCGACTGTTTACCGATTGGGACGAGTTGCACGGCGATCGCCACTTCGGTGATGACAAGGCAATTATTGCCGGTATCGCCCGTTTAAATGGCAAGCCGGTAGCGGTGATCGGCGAAGAGAAGGGCCGTACTGTTAACGAAAAAGTCGCTCGTAACTTCGGTATGCCTAAGCCTGAGGGCTATCGCAAGGCGCTGCGTATTATGGAAATGGCCGAGCGATTCAAAATGCCGGTGCTGACTTTGATCGATACTCCAGGGGCTTATCCGGGTATCGACAGTGAAGAGCGCGGGATCAGTGAGGCCATCGCCCAGAATCTGGCAGTGATGTCCCGTTTGCGCACACCGATTATTTGCACCGTGATCGGTGAGGGCTCCTCCGGTGGCGCCCTGGCGATTGGTGTCGGCGATCAGCTTAATATGCTGCAGTACTCTACCTACTTTGTGATTTCCCCTGAGGGCTGCGCGAATATTATCTGGAAAACCGTAGAGAAGGCCCCGCTGGCGGCTGAGGCTATGGGGGTGACTTCCAGTGTATTGGAAGAGTTGGGTATTGTGGATGAAACCATCCCCGAACCCCTCGGCGGTGCCCACCGCGATCCCGATGCTATGGCCGTGAGCCTGAAAGAGCGCCTCGGTGAGCAACTGGAGCAGCTAAGTGCTATCCCCATCGATGAGCTGCTGGAGAAGCGTTACCAGCGCCTGATGAGCTACGGCAATATCGTTTCTTAATATTCTCCGAGGGATAGCTCCCTATCACCGAGCTGTCCCTTTCTTCGCTCCTGGTTTGCCCTCCTGGGAGCCCTGCCTCTTGTTATTCGATTCAAGCTGTCTGTTTGACGGTATCCCTTTATATCAGACCGGCCATTCGCCTCTTATTATTGATTCGCTTCGCTACTTGAACGCATCAAAGACACTTTGCGTAGTGCCCTATTGCCCCCATTTTTGACCCCCCTTATCGAAAACCGCTGCAAGGCCTCTGTGCCCCCATGGTAGAAAGTAAAAAGAATAACAAGTGTTTAGGTGCTGGCTTGCCGTTTACGGTATAGCCACAGCAGAAGTTTCTGGAAAATAAATATGGCGATTTTGCAAAGTAATACGGCAACGGATGCTGGACAGTTGCAAGCTGGCGATCATGCGGGGCAAAAATTTGCTCTTGTAGCTTTGACCTCACTGTTTTTTATGTGGGGTTTTATAACCTGTTTGAACGATATCCTGATTCCCTATCTGAAGGGTATTTTTGAGCTGAACTATGCCCAGGCAATGCTGGTGCAGTTCTGCTTTTTTGGGGCTTATTTTTTAGTTTCCCTGCCGGCGGGTAGCCTGGTGAGTAAAATCGGTTACCAAAAAGGTATCGTCACAGGCCTCACTATTGCGGTGCTGGGTTGCCTGCTATTTATTCCCGCGGAGCGTATGGAGGTCTATGGGTTATTCCTTGGGGCCCTGTTTATTCTCGCTTCCGGTATCACTATCTTACAGGTATCGGCCAACCCCTATGTCGCCGCTTTGGGAGATGAGCGCACGGCACCCAGCCGCCTGACATTGACCCAGGGCTTTAATGCACTAGGTACCACCGTAGCCCCACAATTCGGTGCATTATTAATTCTCCCAGCTGCGGGAGTTGCCGCCGGCGCAGTCAGTGCCTCGGTGATCGAGGTGCCTTACCTGATTCTGGCGGCTACCCTAGCCGTGTTGGCCCTGGTTTTTGCGTTTTTGAATCTGCCATCTATTGTCAGTAATACTTCACAGACATCATCGCAGGTAGGTGAAGCTTCAGCCTGGAGTTATCGCCATCTCGTTTTAGGAGCGGTAGCGATTTTTGTCTATGTCGGCGCGGAAGTTTCAATCGGCAGTTTCCTGGTGAATTTTATTGCCGAAGACTCCATTGCAGGTCTGGAAGAGTCTGAGGCGGCCTTTTATATCTCTCTCTATTGGGGCGGGGCAATGGTTGGGCGCTTTGCCGGTGCCTTGATTATGCGCTTTATTTCCGCGGGGAAAGTACTGGCAATTTGTTCCCTGGGTTCCTGTCTACTTCTGCTTATTACCGTGGCGGCTAATGGCTACCTGGCAATGTATGCTGTTTTGGCGGTGGGGCTGTGTAACTCCATTATGTTCCCAACAATTTTCAGTTTAGCTCTTGCGAGACTTGGCAAGGCGGCTAGCCAGGGTTCTGGTATCTTGTGCTTGGCTATAGTCGGTGGCGCTATAGTGCCGTTATTGCAGGGATTATTGGCGGACCAAGTGGGTATCCAGTTGGCATTTGTGCTGCCTATTTTCTGTTACCTCTACATTCTTTATTACGGTGCCATTGGTCACCGCCCAGACAAACGCGCTTAATTTTTTCTTCTCTTCTGAGCTCGTTTAGCCGGTATTTCCATACCGGCTTTTTTTGCTTATAAAGAAATGATTACCCTGTATTAACTAGAGGGCAATGTGGCTGATGTTTTTCTCGTTTGAGAATTTTAGGTATACCGGCAAATCCCTGCCAGTATTGAGTGAATGGAAGTGGTAGTCTTATCAGGAAACTTCCGAAGCTACGCCTCGATTGGCTTCAAGAAATTCCTTGATCGGTAGGCGATAGTTACGGCTGACTTTAACTTTGGCGCCGCTAGTTAGGGTGAGAAAGTACTCCCCTTTGGTAAGTACTTTGATGTGTTCGATATAGTTGAGATTCACTAGGGTGGAGCGGTGAATACGCTTGAAATTATCCGGGCACAGCTGTTTTTGCAGGTCTTTGATGGTGCTGCGCATAACATGGGTTTCCCCTTTTACATGCACACACATATAGTCACCGGCAGCATCTATCCACTCGATATCCTGCTGATTGACCATAGTAATACTGCCGCGATCCTTAATCGCCAGGCGATTGTTGATCACTGGAGTGCGAGTCTCAGAGGCTTGTCCCTTGGTTGAACTCATTTCCTCAATAGAGCGCAGCAGCCGGTTTTTTTCTTCCTGGTGGATATCCTTTTTATCGGCATGTGCCAATTGCAAGCGCTGGCGTGCGCGATCAAGGGCGGTTTCTAGGCGAGCGCTATCTAAGGGTTTTAAAACATAATCGACAGCGTGAACCTCAAAAGCTTTGAGGGCATATTCGTCGAAAGCAGTGGCGAATATTACCAATGGTATGGTATCGGCCTGTAGACGACTGACCACATCAAAGCCGTTCATGCCTGGCATTTGTACATCCAGAACCAGTAGGTCTGGACTGTATTCAGATACGGCTTGCAATGCCTCACGCCCATTGCGGCAGCAGGCGGCAATTTCTATATCCGGGAATTCCTCAAACATGCTTTGCAGCAGGCGCAGGGCTAGGGGTTCGTCGTCCACCAGCACGACAGTGAGTTTGTTCATTGGACTTCTCCCTGTGTTTCATTGGTGGGGTGCGTGGATTTTTCCAGCGGTATATCGATTCGTATCGACATGCCGCAATCAGGTTTTTCCTGTTGTTCTATACGGTAATTCTGTGGGTATAGGCTGGAGAGCCGCTCCCGTACATTCTTAAGTCCGACACCGGTGGAGCTGGCCTGAAAATTTCTCTCGCCGGCGCAATCTTCTGAGCAGCCTGAATCCTGTACTTCCAGCAACAGGCGTTGGCCACTACTCTTCGCATGGATTCTAATGGTGCCGCCCAGTTCATTGGGAGCGATGGCATATTTAACTGAGTTCTCAACCAGTGGCTGCAGCAACATGCTGGGCACCAGTGCATGCCGGGCCGTTTCATCGATACTGAGGTCAACGGCCAGGCGGTCGGCAAAACGGGTTTTCTCAATATCCAGATAGAGCAGTACCGCTTGCACTTCCCGCTCGAGCTCTACTTTTTGCATGGGGCTCTCCTTAAGGGAGAGGCGTAAAAAATCGCTGAGGCGTACCACCATTTCGCGTGCTTCATCGGCCTGTTGAAAGCGAATCAGGGCGTTGATGGAATTCAGTGTATTAAACAAAAAATGTGGGTTGAGCTGATAACGCAGCATTTTAAGCTGGGCCTCATTGGCGATAGCCTCTGCCTGGAGCCTGCGCAGCTGCTCGCGCTCGTTGACTGCAGCTACCTCAAGCATTTTCTTGTGCTCACCCTGAAGCAGTATGTGGTATTTAACCCCGCAGTAGAGTGCACTCCAGAAGAGAAAGACAAAGAGGGAGGCATAATACCAGCCGCCGAATTCAGACCAGATGGAGTGTTCCCCGCTCAGGCGGATATAGGCCTCCATGCGCACCAGGGTCCAGATGCCGGAAATCACCGCAACGGCGAGTAGATAAATAACTGTGCGAACGGCCAGTTCAGAGTACCAGGCGATATCAAAAATGGGTCTCAGGAATACCGAGAGAACAAAAGCCACAGCACATTGGAAAATAGTATTTGCCGGCTCGAAGCGCGGCCACTCAGTGGGTGAATGCCAGAGAGTCAGGGAGAGGAATGTCACCAACAAAATGCCAATCCAGCTGACCAGCTGTAATTTCCAAAACCAGCGGGTCGAAGGAATTTCCGCAGTTGCATTCCAGTATTGACGGGTAGAGTACTGCATGATGTCCCGTATATTTAATTTTGTGAAAATGACGGGATAGACGCTCATCATCGCGTTCATTATTATCCGGAAGATATTACCTTGGCTTACCGGAGCCCGCCAGTGGGCCTGTGCGCCGGGATTCCAGCTTAGCCCTTATTTGGTCCTTTTTGTCGCTTTCCGGGGTGATTAGTCAAGTTACTTTCGGCAATCTGGACCCATATGACAACCTTCATTGAGTGAAAGTGTTTTTAATTAAGGGCTTTAAAAATTTGCACATTTTGTCCTTAATTTTCCACTGGCGACTCAAAAGCGTTTAGGAAGAACAGTATAATCGCCGAGAAACGAGTTTGAAATTTGGGGATCGGTTTCCAATGCGCCAGATGTTGCCCGAGTCGAGTCTTCACTCGAACGAAATGGCTGTTTGTGATTCAGATGCCCAGGCCCAAGAGGGGCGCTCTCCAGGGTATTTAAATCTTGCAGCGTTGACTTCTCTTTTCCTTCTGTGGGGTTTTATTACCGGGCTGAATGATGTTCTGGTGCCACACCTTAAAAATGTTTTTGAGCTGAGTTATACCCGCGCTGTCCTGGTACAGTTTTACTTTTTTGCGGCCTATTTTCTGGTTTCTGTTCCTGCTGGGTTGCTATTGCGTAGAGTTGGCTACCAGTTGGGGCTGGTCTTTGGATTATTGGTGGCTTGTGCCGGTTGCCTGGTTTTTATTCCTGCGGCACGCCTGCAAATCTATGAAGTGTTTCTATTGGGGCTTTTTGTACTGGCTTCCGGAATTACAGTATTGCAAGTATCGGCAAATCCCTACGTTATCGCTTTGGGCAGTGCCAAAACAGCTCCAAGTCGTTTAAACCTGACCCAGGCATTTAACTCTCTGGGCACTACCTTGGCGCCGGTTGCCGGTGGTGCCGTTTTTTTTGCCGCGATTTCAATGGGCGCAGATCCCGATACGGCCACTAGTGTCGATGAATTTCGCGCTAGGGAGGCAGCCCTGGTGGAAAAGCCCTATTTCTGGTTGGCGGTAGTGCTGTTGATGATGGTGGCTTTTTTCTCCTGGATTCGCCTGCCAGCGATCCCCGAACACCGCCTTTCTCACCGTACAAGCCCGTTTCACAGTATAAGCCCATCCCGCAGTGAGACTTTTTCCATCTGGCGCTTTCCCAGGTTGACGCTGGGGGCAATTGGTATTTTTGCCTATGTAGGCGCCGAGGTAGCTATAGGAAGTTTTCTGGTTAGTTTTTTTAGTGAATCCTCTGTTGCTGAAATGCAGTTATTTGAGGCGGCAAAGTATGTTTCCTACTACTGGGGTGGCGCCATGGTAGGCCGCTTTGCCGGGGCTTTATTACTGCGCTATGTCTCTGCGGGAAAAACACTGGCGGTGTGTTCGCTGGGTTCCGTAGTGCTTATCGGGGTGGCGATGCTCTCCTCTGGTTACCTGGCTGTATGGTCGATTGTCGCTGTGGGGGTTTGCAACTCCATTATGTTTCCAACCATATTCAGCCTGGCGCTGCGAGGTTTGGGTCAGTACACCAGTCAGGGCAGCGGTGTTCTGTGCATGGCCATTGTTGGCGGTGCGGTTATTCCATTGCTTCAGGGAGTGCTCGCCGATGAAGCGGGTATCCAGCTTTCTTTTTTAGTACCGCTGCTGTGCTACTGCTATATCGCTTATTACGGTGCTTTTTCTCCGACTCTGCGTGGCGCTGCGATGGAGTAGTGGACAATGGCAGTTGAAACTTTGCACCAGGCTATTTTTTAAGTAGTCCGGCTAGAAAATGTTTTCCGCCTTGTCTGTGATTTGGCCCAATCCATCGGATTTCTATTGGCGCTCCTCGGCAAGTATTGCACTTTGCTCCGTTGATACCGTTGCGTGGAATACCTGAAATCCAATCGAGGCCTTATTGGCTGTGATAGGAATTTGGGGGTTTACACTGAAATAATAATATCTGTGTTACTCATTCTGGTAGCGATGGAATTGGTAGGGCAGAAGGGCAAGCGTGGGAAAACTTTGGGAGTTATCCGTGAAATATAAAAAACGATTTTCACTGAGCTTAATGCTCTGTGTCTCGGCACTTGTTGGCTGTCAGCCGCAGGGGGAAGAAGTTCCGGCAAAAGAGGATAACTCCCAGATAAGCAGTGGCGGTAGCCTGGAAAACTGGCCGCTACTCGAGCCCGCGTTTCCACGCAGCGAAAAGCTGGAAGCACGTATTTCCGAGATTATGTCGCGCATGTCTCTGGAAGAGAAGGTGGGGCAAATGATTCAGGCGGAGATCCGCCACGTCACCCCTGAAGATGTTAAGAAATATCACCTGGGCTCTGTGCTAAACGGTGGTGGTGCCTTTCCAAACAACGATAAGTTTGCCACGCCTCAAGATTGGCTGGCGCTTTCCGATGCCTTTTTCAAGGCTTCCATGGACACTTCCGATGGTGGTGTTGCCATTCCTCTGATTTGGGGCTCCGATGCGGTACACGGCCACAATAACGTTATTGGGGCGACCCTTTTTCCCCACAATATTGGCCTCGGGGCGGCGAGGGATGCCGAGCTGATCGAGCGTATTGGTCGCGCGACCGCCCGAGAGGTCGCTGTTACCGGTATCGACTGGACCTTTGCTCCCACTGTGGCGGTAGTGCGGGATGACCGATGGGGGCGCACTTACGAAAGTTACTCTGAAGATCCGGCCGTGGTGGCTGACTATGCGGAAGCCATGGTGAAAGGCTTGCAGGGGGCCAAGGGTGATGCCGGTTTCCTGCGCGGGGAAAACCTGGTGGCCACGGCTAAGCATTTTGTCGGTGACGGTGGAACTGCACGCGGAATCGACCGCGGGGATAACGCTGTGCCTGAAAAGGAACTGGCAGAAGTGCATGCGGCTGGTTACCTGACCGCTTTGCCCGCTGGTGTGCAAACGGTAATGGCTTCTTTTAATAGTTGGAATGGTGAGAAGCTGCACGGCCATAAATACTTGCTCACAGATGTTTTGAAGGAGCGTTTGGGTTTCGATGGATTTGTAGTCGGGGACTGGAATGGCCACAGTTTCGTGCCGGGTTGCACCCTGGAAAGCTGTGCTGCCGCAATTAACGCCGGTTTGGACATGTTTATGGTGCCTGCGGATTGGAAGGCCCTCTACAACAATACCTTGGCACAGGCGAAGAGCGGTGAAATCCCTACTGAGCGTTTGGATGATGCGGTGCGCCGCATACTGCGAGTGAAGCTTCGCGCGGGTCTGTTCGAGCGCAACATGCCTTTGGCGGGCAAGGCTGGTATTCTCGGTAATGCCGAGCACCGCGCGATCGCCAGAGAGGCGGTGCGCAAGTCTTTGGTGCTCATGAAAAACAATGATCAATTGTTGCCGCTGGCCGCGAAGCAGAATGTTCTAGTCGTCGGCGATGGGGCCGACAACCTCTCCAAGCAAAGTGGTGGTTGGACAATATCCTGGCAGGGCACTGGTAATACCCGTGAAGATTTTCCCGGTGCCACTTCTATCTTTGAAGGCATTGTTGCAGCGGTAAAGGGAGCGGGTGGTGAAGCCATACTGAGTGAGGATGGAAGCTTTAACCATGCCAGCTTTGCCAATGGCAAGGCACCCCAGGTGGCTATCGCCATTTATGGTGAGGAGCCCTATGCGGAATGGCATGGGGATATCACCAACCTTGAGTATCAGCGGGGCAACAAGAAAGATCTGGCACTGTTGAAGAAATTGCGCGATCAGGGTATTCCGGTTGTCAGTGTTTTCCTATCTGGTCGCCCGCTCTGGGTGAATAGTGAACTGAATGCATCGGATGCTTTCGTGGCTGCCTGGCTGCCGGGCTCTGAGGGTGCCGGTGTGGCCGATGTGTTAT
This sequence comes from Microbulbifer sp. THAF38, assembly GCF_009363535.1. NCBI lineage: Bacteria > Pseudomonadati > Pseudomonadota > Gammaproteobacteria > Cellvibrionales > Microbulbiferaceae > Microbulbifer > Microbulbifer sp. THAF38. The sequence continues at coordinate 3,298,932 of NZ_CP045369.1, read as the reverse complement.
TCCGAGATGCCAAAGGCGAGATTCGCTACGACTTCATTGGGAAATTGCCCTTTAGCTGGCCGATGTACACCAATCAAACGGTTTTGAATCCATACCACGAGCACTACGATCCCCTATTTGCCTTGGGTTACGGCTTGAGTGCGAGTGAGGAGTCACTGGTCAGCAACGATTTGCCGGAGACCAGCGAAAATATGGCTGTGGGTGGACTGGAGGATGCCTGGTTATTGGTCTCCCGTCCGCGCGCTCCCTGGGTATTGAATATTGCCGAGGACGGAGCCGAGGTAGTTCCAGTGAATGGCAACCGTGCAGCCAGTGGTGAGGATAACAATATCGTTGTAACTTCGATTGATATGTCGTCTCAGGAAGATGCGCGTTTATTCGAATGGAAGGGCCTGCGCCCTGGTGCCGTGCAGTTGTCTGCGGAGTATATGCAGAACTTGGGCGTTTATTTGGAGGAGGGTTCAGCTCTGAGTCTGAATATTCGCATTGATCAGGAACTGCGTAAGCCGTTACAAGCTGCAGTGACCTGTGGAGAGGGCTGTATTGCCAGGGTGCCACTGCAGTCCACCCTGAAAAGTATGCCTCTGAATGATTGGACCCGTCTCTCGGTAGACCTGCAATGCTTTGCCAAAGCTGGTGCTGACTTTAGCAAGGTTTTCAGTGCGTTCCGCTTGGAGAGTGAGGGTGCCGCAGCGATAGCCGTAGCCAATGTACGATTGGTGCCCGATGCCGCAGTGTCTGCCGATATTCGCTGTGACGGCTAGTCACTTTCATTCCTAGCGACTTTTATTCATGAAGTGCCCAGGCCAGCCAGCATTGGGGCCTGGGCCGCATCTCTTAGGGACTCAATCCTGGAGGTTAAAACTCCAGCATCGCAGGTGCTATCAGATACCTATCTGATAGCTTGCTGGCAAGCCACAGCCCTTCAATATTCTGCTTCCCACTTAACAGTTCATCAACGCCAGTTCCCAGCACCGGTATACTGTGTCGATCTCAGTTCCAGGGTATAGGCAGTGATCTCCAAATCCGCAGCAAATTTTCTTCCGCAACTTATAAAGTCCGCGATGCAGCGTCACCCGGCAAAGGGGCAGCTGTGGGTAGGGTTTTCTGGTGGTTTGGATTCCACTGTTTTGCTGCACCTTCTCAATCAGAATGGTATCCCCGTTAGGGCAGTGCATGTGCACCACGGCCTCAGTAGTAATGCCGACGGCTGGCTTCGCCATTGCGAAGTCTTTGCCCGCGAGCTGCAGGTGCCTTTCATTGCGGTGCGTATGCAAGTTGATAGAAGCGATGGAGGGGTGGAGCAGGGTGCACGCAAGGCTCGCTACAAGGCTTTTGATTCGGTGATGTCCTCCGGTGATCAAATGTTGCTCGGCCACCACGGGGATGACCAGGCGGAAACCTTTCTATATAGGCTAATGCGTGGAGCGGGCGCCCTTGGGCTTTCGGGTATGGCGGAGAGTCGGCCCTTGGGTGAGGGTAAATCCTTACTTCGCCCTTTGTTGTCAGTCGGGCGCAGTGAGCTGGAAGCATGGGCGCTTGAACATGGGCTCAGGTGGATTGAGGATGAGAGCAATGCCGATGAGACTTTTGAGCGTAACTACTTGCGCCGAAAGGTCATGCCTCTGTTATCCGCACGTTGGCCGGCGCGGCAGAGCATTCAGCGTGCCGCAGATAATCTTAGGGAGTCGGCGTTACTGCTGGAGGAGTTGGCACTTGCTGACTTGCAGGCCTGTGATATCAGGAAAGAAAGGTTTGGGGAGAGCCTCCTCATATCGGCATTTAGTGATTTGAGTCTTGCGCGACGCAAAAATCTATTGCGGAACTGGATTTTGCGACAAGCTGGTATGGCGCCGGAATCCGTGACCTTACAGGAAGCCTTGGGGCAGATAGAGAGAGCGAGTGCCGATGCGCAAGTGGAAGTGCGCTTGGGTCGACGCGTTGTACGCCGCTTTCAGCAGCTTTTATACCTGACCCCCATTCTGGAATCCTTTGCCAGCACCGATGAAGAACTCCTTTGGGATGGTGTCTCAGCACTACCACTCCCTAGAGGTGGCGTGTTGGAACCGGCGCCAGACTGGCCCCAGGGAGCATATCAAGTGAGGTACCGTCGGGGTGGTGAGCGCACTCAGCCTCGCAATCGGCCACGTTCCCAGATGCTCAAGAAGGTTTTGCAGGAGTGGGCGCTGGAACCCTGGCTGCGGGACAGGGTACCCCTGGTCTACCTGAATGGGGAGCTGGTGGCTGTCGCCGGGTTGTTCTGCTGTAAGGTGGGCTCAACTGTGCCAGGAGCGCCTTTGGTGAAACCGCCCAGCTGGCGGTTTTTCGATTGAGCGGGAAGGGGTTTTCTGCTACCCTGGCGCCCCGTCTCAAAGGCACCGGGAGAAGCTGGATTATCCGCCCGGGCCAGCCCTGTAAGCTCGACATTCATCGAGCGCTCAACTGACCAAGGTTTTGCATGACGCGCTATATTTTTGTAACTGGTGGCGTGGTTTCCTCGTTGGGGAAAGGTATCGCCTCCGCCTCTTTGGCCGCCATTCTGGAGGCCCGTGGCCTCAAGGTTACCATCCTCAAACTGGACCCCTACATCAACGTAGACCCGGGTACCATGAGCCCCTTCCAGCACGGTGAGGTGTATGTCACCGAGGATGGTGCCGAGACTGACCTGGACCTGGGTCACTATGAACGCTTTATCCGCACGCGGATGTCCAAGCGTAATAACTTTACCACCGGCCGTGTGTACGAGACCGTACTGCGCAAAGAGCGCCGTGGTGACTACCTGGGTGGCACCGTACAGGTGATCCCCCATATTACCGACGAGATCAAACGCCGCGTTGTAGAAGGTGGCCGCGATGTTGATGTGGCTATTGTTGAAATCGGTGGCACCGTAGGTGATATCGAATCTCAGCCTTTCCTGGAATCTGTGCGTCAGCTGCGTGTGGAAATGGGCACCAACCGCGCCCTGTTGATCCATCTAAGCTATGTACCGTTTATCGCCACTGCCGGTGAAACCAAAACCAAGCCGACCCAGCACTCTGTAAAAGAGCTGCGTTCTATCGGCTTGCAGCCGGATATCCTGCTGTGCCGCTCCGAGCGTGAGATCGATGAGGATTCCCGCCGCAAGATCGCACTCTTCACCAATGTTGAAGAGCGCGCTGTAGTACCGCTGCCCGATGCCAAGACCATTTATGGCGTACCGCGCCTGCTGCATGGCTATGGCCTCGATGATATCGTTGTGGAGAAGCTGCAGCTGGAATGCCAGGCACCGGATCTATCCGAGTGGGACGAAGTGGTCGATGGCAAGCTGAACCCTCAGCACGAAGTGAAAATTGCCATGGTTGGCAAATACATGGAGCTGCTGGACGCATACAAATCCCTGATCGAATCCCTGACTCATGCGGGTATAAAACACCGCTGTAAGGTGGATATCGACTTTATCAACGCCGAAGACGTTGAGGGTGAGAACGGCATCGACCTGATCAAAGATGCCGATGCGATCCTGGTTCCCGGTGGATTTGGCGAGCGCGGCTTGGAAGGCAAGCTGGAATCGGTGCGTTACGCTCGTGAAAATAATATTCCTTACCTGGGGATTTGCCTTGGTTTGCAGTCTGTAGTTATCGAGTATGCACGCAACGTACTCGGCCTGGAAGGCGCCAACAGTACTGAATTCAATACCAAGACCCCGCATCCGGTTATTGGTCTGATCACTGAGTGGATCGATAGCGAAGGTAAAATTGAAAAGCGTGACGAGCAGTCTGACCTCGGCGGTACTATGCGTCTGGGTGGCCAGGAATGTCGCCTGGCCAAAGACTCCAAGGCCCGTGAAATTTACGGTGCCGACGTCATCGTTGAGCGTCATCGTCACCGTTACGAAGTGAACAATAACTACGTTGATCGTCTGCAGCAGGCCGGTTTAAAAATTGGCGGCTGGTCTGCCGATGACACTCTGGTAGAGATGGTTGAGCTGCCGAACCACCCCTGGTTCGTTGCCTGTCAGTTCCACCCGGAGTTTACCTCTACTCCACGCGATGGCCACCCGCTGTTTGAAAGCTTCATTGCAGCTGCAATGAAGCAGCGTGAAAACCAGGGTTAAAGAGTAATTCCATCCCTGGCTCGATAGGCTTGGGAAGATAACAGGAAGTAAACAGTGAAAACCATTGAAGTTGGAAATATCCAGGTTGCCAATGATAAGCCTTTCGTGCTGTTTGGTGGCATGAATGTACTGGAGTCCCGCGACCTGGCGATGCAGGTGGCTGAGCACTATGTAAAAGTCACCGAAAAGCTGGGTATTCCCTATATTTTTAAAGCGTCTTTTGACAAGGCCAACCGTTCCTCCGTGCACTCTTATCGCGGGCCGGGAATGGAAGAGGGACTGAAGATTTTTCAGGAAATCAAAGACACTTTTAAGGTTCCCTTGATTACCGATGTCCATGAGATCTACCAAGCTGCGCCTGTAGCCGAGGTCGTGGATATTATCCAGCTGCCAGCCTTTCTCGCTCGTCAGACCGACCTGGTTGCTGCTATGGCCGCTACCGGTGCGGTAATCAATGTGAAAAAACCGCAGTTCATGAGCCCACCCCAGGTAAAAAATGTGGTGGAGAAATTTGCTGAATGCGGTAATGAAAACATTATCCTGTGTGAGCGTGGAGCCTGTTTTGGTTACGACAACCTGGTCGTCGATATGCTGGGCTTCAGAACCATGATCAATGCTTCCGGCGGTGCGCCACTGATTTTTGATGTGACGCACTCTTTACAGATGCGTGACCCTTCCGGTGCAGCTTCTGGTGGCCGTCGCGCCCAGGTAACCGAACTGGGCCGTGCAGGCTTGGCTATTGGCATTGCTGGCTTGTTCCTGGAAGCACATCCAAATCCAGACAAAGCCCTGTGCGATGGCCCTAGTGCATTGCCCCTGGACAAGCTTGAGCCATTCCTCGCACAGATGAAAGCCGTGGATGATTTGATTAAAGGCTTTACGCCTCTGGATACCGAATAAAAGAAAGAATTAGTTTGCGCGCGCCCTTTTAGCGCACTGCAGGTTAGCGCACTGTAGGTTAGCGCACTGTAGGGCGCTTGGTACTTACTCTGAGGCTGCCTTAACTATAGAGGCGGCCATCAGAAATATTCTCAAAAACAAATTTTGAAATAAGTATCCCAAGAATAAGCGTTCTAAGTTTTGCGCGCAGTCATTTGTAAACTTCTTTCAGTTATTACCAATTTTTAATACGTAACAAGTTTAGTTAGTACCAATACGGAGCCCATTGTTAATGAGCAAGATTGTCGCTGTTAAAGCCTATGAAGTGCTGGATTCCCGCGGAAACCCTACCGTTGAAGCCGATGTGATTCTGGAAGATGGTTCCATTGGTTCCGCCTGCGCTCCTTCCGGCGCCTCTACCGGTTCTCGCGAAGCTCTGGAGTTACGCGATGGCGATAAGAGCCGTTACCTAGGCAAAGGGGTATTGAAAGCGGTTGAGAATATCAATACTACTATCGCCGACCTGCTCAAAGGTATGGATGCAACCGATCAGCGCGCCCTGGATAAGGCGATGATCGATGCCGATGGTACTGAAAACAAAGCCAAGCTGGGTGCCAATGCCATCCTGGCAGTTTCCCTGGCGGCAGCCAAGGCTGCAGCAGCTTCCAAGAAAATCCCGCTGTATCAGCATATTGCCGAAGTGAATGGCACTCCCGGTCAATACACCATGCCGGTACCGATGATGAATATTCTCAACGGTGGTGAGCACGCCGACAACAATGTGGATATTCAGGAATTTATGGTGCAACCGGTTAAGGCTGAGTCTTTTGCCGAAGCTCTGCGTCAGGGTGCTGAGATTTTCCACTCCCTGAAAAAAGTACTGTCTAGCAACGGCCTCAACACCGCTGTTGGCGACGAAGGTGGTTTTGCTCCGAACCTGCCTTCCAACGAAGCTGCTCTGAAAGTCATTGCTGAAGCAGTAGAAAAAGCTGGTTACACCCTGGGTGATGACATTACCCTGGCTCTGGACTGCGCTTCCTCTGAATTCTACAAAGATGGCAAGTATGACCTGGCAGGTGAAGGCAAGCAGTTCGATAGCGAAGGTTTCGCCAGCTACCTGGCCGAGCTTTCCGCAAACTATCCGATCCTGTCTATCGAAGATGGCATGGATGAAAGCGATTGGGATGGTTGGAAAGTGCTCACCGATAAGATTGGTGACAAAGTACAGCTGGTCGGTGACGACCTGTTCGTAACCAACACCAAGATCCTCAAAGAAGGTATCGAGAAAGGTGTGGGTAATTCTATCCTGATCAAGTTCAACCAGATCGGCTCCCTGTCCGAGACTCTGGATGCGATCAAGATGGCTAAAGATGCAGGCTACACCGCTGTGATCTCTCACCGCTCCGGTGAAACCGAAGACACCACTATTGCCGACTTGGCTGTAGCTACCGCTGCCGGTCAGATTAAAACCGGCTCCCTGTGCCGCTCCGATCGCGTTGCCAAGTACAATCGTCTGCTGCGTATCGAAGCTGAACTGAACGGTTCTGCACCATACCGCGGCCGTGCTGAATTCAAATAATCAACTTTTGAATTGCACACTGGTATTGCAGAGGGCTCCCTCTGCAATACCTCTAATACGAACAAGCGAAATATCGTAATCTCGTATGAAATGGCTGCTGGGAATTCTTACCTTTATTCTGCTTGCCACTCAGTATCGTGTCTGGGTCGGTGATGGCAGTCTCGCCGAAGTTACCCGTCTCAAACGACAACTCGTCCAACAACAGGAAAAAAATGCAGCCTTGGCGCGGGAAAATCGCCAGTTGTTGAGAGAAGTGCGAAGCCTGAAAGAGGGCACTGATGGTGTCGAAGCCAAGGCACGCTATGATCTGGGGTTGATTAAGGAAGGGGAAACCCTGTTTATCTTCCTGGATTCGGAAGAGGCTAAAAAGTGATTACAGATTATTGGGTGATTGTACCTGCTGCAGGCGTTGGTAAACGCATGGGGGCAGACCGTCCCAAACAGTATTTACCATTATTGGGGCACCCCTTGTTGTCCCTCACCCTGCGAAATATTTTAACCTGGCCGGGGCTCGCTGGTGTTGTTGTGGCCTTATCAAAAGATGATGCATTTTTTCCCCACCTGAAAGAAGCTTCGCACCCGCTAATACATACCGTGATTGGTGGTGTTGAGCGGGCAGATTCTGTCCTCTCGGCCTTGGAGTTTCTCGCCCAACGGGAGCAGGCAGATACCCCAGTGCTTGTACACGATGCCGCGAGGCCATGTGTTGCATTGGAAGACATTCATGCACTGTTGCATAGCCAGGTTGCACAGACTGCGCTGTTGGCACGTCCCGCCAGCGATACAGTTAAGCGAAGCCGTGATAAAGGCGGCATTCCATGTGTTGAGCAAACCCTGGATCGCAAACAGGTCTGGCTTGCGCAGACCCCCCAGCGAGCCCCTCTTGAGCTACTGCGCTCCTGTCTTAGCCAGGCCTTACAGCAAGGTGAAGCTGTTACTGACGAAGCCAGTGCCCTGGAAATTTTTGGTCACTCTCCGCAACTTGTTGAAGGGCGGAGCGACAATATCAAAGTGACCCATCCCACCGATATTGTAGTGGCAGAGGTCATTTTACGTCTGCGTTACGCTCCCACAGAGGATCATCGATAGTGAGTTTTCGAGTTGGCCAGGGTTTTGACGTTCATGCGTTTGGCCCTGGTGATCATGTTGTACTTGGCGGAATAAAAATTCCCCATAGTTTTGGTTTGAAGGCTCACTCCGATGGGGACGTGTTGCTGCACGCCCTGTGTGACGCACTTCTTGGTGCTTTGGCACTCGGTGATATCGGTCATCATTTTCCTGATACGGATGAGCGCTATAGTGGTGCTGATAGTCGTGCCCTTTTACAGCATGTTATGGCACTGCTTAGGGAGAAGGGATATCGCCTGGTGAACGCGGATACCACACTGATTGCCCAGGCACCCAAGATGGCTCCTCATATCGAAGCCATGCGCGGCAACATTGCGGCGGATTGTGATGTGGATGTCGCTGATATCAGTGTGAAAGCAACGACTACGGAGAAACTTGGTTTTACCGGGCGGGGAGAAGGAATTGCGGCTCAGGCCGTTGTGTTAATTGAGCGAAGCGATGTCTGAGGTCTGGAATCTGAATTGGCCCCGCGCTTTGGGTGGGGCGGCAATCTCTGCTGATTTCCGTACGGTTGCGGAAGATTTTGTTGTCGATGAGCTGGCATTTCCCGAGCCATCAGAGGATGGCGAGCATGTCTACCTGCATATCAAGAAGCGGGGTGCCAACACTGCCTGGGTAGCAAAGCAGCTGGCTAAACTCGCCGGAGTACGTCCCCTGGATGTGAGCTACTTTGGGCTAAAGGATCGGCATGCAGTAACCACGCAGTGGTTTAGTGTTTGGCTCGGACAGAAGCCAGAGGCAGACTGGTCACAGATCAATAGTGATGAGGTTTCACTTCTGCAGTTTCTCAGGGGTGCCCGTAAGCTGCGTCGCGGTGAGCATGCTGGTAATCGGTTTAAAATTCGCCTTCGCAACGTCTGCGGTGATCGGGCGGCTGCGGAAAAGGTGCTTGAGCAAATTGGCGGTGGAGTGCCAAATTATTTTGGTGAGCAGCGCTTCGGTATTAATGGCGGCAACCTGGATTTGGTACGTAATCTGGCAGAAGAAGAGGGGCGTTGTCGCAAGAGCGAAAAGGCATTCGCGATGTCGGCTGCGCGCAGCTGGCTGTTTAATCAGATATTGGCTGAGAGAGTTACTATCGATAACTGGCAGCAATGTCTTGAAGGTGAGCCACAAAGTGAGTCAACTGGCCCTCTGTGGGGGCGCGGCAGGAACCTCGCCTCGGGTCCTCAAGGCGAAATAGAGCAGCGAGTATTAGAGAAATGGCAGGCTTGGTGTAACTGGCTGGAGCATTGCGGGCTCAAGCAGGAGCGCAGACCGCTGATTCTCCGTCCAGAGGCCTTTCGTTTTGAGTGGCAGTCCGACGACCTCCGTTTGGAGTTTGCTTTACCGCCCGGCGCATTTGCAACAGCCCTGCTCAGGGAGGTGGCACAGCTGGTCAATGTGAACTCGGACACATAAAATTTGTGGCTGAAAGCGAGAGAGTTATACAGGGGATGGAAATAGACAGCTTATGGACCGCTTGAGACACGAAGGCTTGGGGATGACCTCCCAGCGCACCCGTAATCGCTTGATCCAGCGATTGCGGGATGAGGGCATTAGCAATGAAGAAGTCCTTGATGTAATGGCTTCAACCCCAAGGCATTTGTTTCTGGATGAAGCCCTGGCGATCCGCGCCTATGAGGATACCGCCCTGCCAATAGGTTATGGTCAGACGATATCCCAACCCTACATCGTTGCCCGTATGACGGAATTGCTATTGAGTAGAGCCAAGTCCCTGCACCGGGTTTTGGAGGTAGGCACTGGCTCCGGCTATCAAACCGCCATACTCTCTCGACTGGTTGAACAACTTTTTTCTGTCGAGCGTGTCGAACCGCTATTGGATAAGGCTCGACAGCGCCTTACCGAGTTGGGTTACCAGAATATTGAATACAATCTCAGCAGTGGTGGTTTTGGTTGGCCGGAAAAAGGGCCCTACGATGCAATCCTGGCAGCAGCGGCTCCTTCGACAATCCCCGATGAGCTGAAGCAGCAGTTAGGTCCCAACGGTGTCTTGGTTATTCCGGTGGGTTCGGAGCAGCAGCACCTGATGATGATCTCTCGGCGCCAGGATACTGATCAATTCGATGTGGAGAAGCTAGAAGCAGTGCGTTTTGTACCGCTGCTAAGTGGTGTTGTTCGATGAAATTTAGTGAGCTCTTCAAGAGCCGTTACCCGGGCGTAGTACTGCGTGGAATGGGGATGGGCGCAGCAGATGTGGTTCCGGGGGTTTCCGGGGGTACCATTGCTTTTATTACTGGTATCTACCAGGAGTTACTCGATTCTTTGAGCCGGATAGGCCCTCACTGCATCACAATTCTGCGGGAGGAAGGGCTGTCGGCAACTTGGAAATATATTAATGGCAGCTTCCTGTTATCCCTGTTTTTAGGGGTGTTGATCAGTATTTTCAGTCTGGCAAGGGTCATTAGCAGCCTATTGGAGCAATACCCTATTCTGGTCTGGTCTTTCTTCTTTGGCCTGGTGTTGGCTTCTACCTTCCCGATCCTTCGCAATATTCCCAAGTGGACTCTTTCGACGGTTGTCTTTCTATTGTTGGGGATTGCGCTGGCAGTTGCGGTCAGTGAGCTTCGTCCCGGAGATATCCCGGCCACTCCGCTCACATTATTTTTTTCTGGGGCACTGGCTATTTGTGCGATGGCATTACCCGGAATATCCGGTGCCTTTATCCTGCTCATGATTGGGATCTACCCTAAGGTGCTTGCTGCAGTGCATGAGCTGCAAATATCGAATTTATTATATTTCGCTGCTGGAGCAGCTTTGGGGCTTATGCTCTTTAGCCGATTACTTTCCTGGTTGATGCATAAATATGCAGCCAGAACATTGGCTTTTCTTGCCGGAATTTTACTGGGTAGCTTAAAAATAATTTGGCCTTGGAAGCTCCCAATGGATGGCGCTGAACCCGTTTCCAGTAAGCTCACGCCTCTGCTCGCTAATACCTCCCCGTCGAACTTTATGGCCCAAACTGGTGAGAATGCGAGTCTGGGGCCGGCGGTTATTGCGGCCCTGGCAGCAGCGATATTGGTTCTTGCGGTGGACTATTTTGGCGGGGGCCAACGAGGAAAATCCTACGCCACGCCGCAATAAGATCTGGAATATCTCGGTATGGCAGCTTTTTATGAAGCTTTTTCAGAGATTTTTAGAGCTTTTCTTTAGACACTTTTTCCATAAATGCCGTGGTCTGATGTAAAAAGAGAATAATGGAATGTCATCTTTTACGACGTGTTAAGGGCCTTTTTTGGCGGAACAATAACCCTAATATTGGTCATTTTTTGACTTTGCCGTTAAAAATATTAGGCGTTGCTATAGTGCTCCTGGCCCTGGTCTCCTGTGCCGGCCACAGGGCACCCAGCAGTTCCCTAAAGCAGCCTCCCAGTATCCGCCTCAACCACCATACTGTGAGCCGCGGGGATACCCTGTATTCTATTGCCTGGCGTTACGGTAAGGACTTCCGGCAGCTGGCGGCAATCAATGGCATTAAACCCCCTTACAGTATTTATCCGGGCCAACGTCTGAAACTGAGTGGCGTTGTACCGCTTCAGGCTGCATCAAAATCACCCGTGATCGCTAAAAAACCCGTGGTTAAGCCGGCAACTCCAAAGAAAGCTATTCCCGCCAAGAGTAAAAAATCTTTAACGAAAAGTTCTGCGCGCCAAAAGCCTCAAACTAAGCACGCAGGGACGATTCACTGGCGCTGGCCAGCCAGTGGGCAAGTCATTAGCAAGTTCCGCCCAGGAGACCCCTTGAGGAAGGGTGTTGATATCGCCGGTGAAAAGGGAGAATCTGTATCGGCAGCAGCTGATGGCACCGTTATCTACGCTGGTAGTGCGTTGAGAGGGTATGGAAAACTGCTGATCGTTAAGCACAGTGAGGTATACCTAAGTGCTTATGCTCACAATCACCGGTTACTGGTGAAAGAGGGTAGTAAGGTCAAAGCTGGACAACGGATAGCGGAACTGGGTTCGAGTGGTACCGACCGCGACAAGCTCCACTTTGAAATACGAAAAAACGGTCAACCAGTGGACCCTCTTGCGTATCTACCGTGAGTCGGGAGGGTGTTCTAAAGCTCTGCAAATAAAAATGGACTTTTAACTAATACCACTTGGGGTAGTCACCGTAATCGTGGCGACCAAAGGGTCAAGCCGATTCAGTGGCTGTCGCACATGTGCACATAGTTGGTCGTATTTTTGACCAATTCTGGGCTCATGCTATGCGGTTGATATTGGCAAAGTACAAGGAGCAGGGGAAATGGAAGCACAACGGCAAGACCAGTCCATGGCGGCTGGCCAGGCAGAAGACTTTCCTCCTGAGTTGGCGGTTGAGAATGATGAGCAGAAACTAAATCCCAAAGAAGGAAAAGGTAGTAGCCGTACGCGGAGAAACACGGCAAAAAATAACTCCGTATCCTCCCCCACTGAGAAGAGTAGGGTTAGCAGGTTGGATGGCGATAGCCATCTGCAGAAGAACCTGGACGCCACCCAACTCTACCTAAATGAAATTGGCTTTTCTCCCCTACTGACCGCTGAAGAAGAGGTCTATTACGCTCGCAAGGCTTTGCGTGGTGATGCTGCGGCAAGAAAGCGTATGATTGAGAGTAATTTACGTCTTGTTGTAAAAATCGCTCGTCGCTATGTAAGTCGTGGCCTTGCCTTGCTGGACCTGATCGAGGAGGGCAACTTGGGGTTAATTCGCGCTGTTGAGAAGTTTGATCCAGAGCGAGGTTTCCGCTTTTCTACTTACGCTACTTGGTGGATACGTCAGACAATAGAACGAGCCATTATGAATCAGACTCGTACTATTCGCCTGCCCATTCACGTAGTAAAAGAGTTAAATGTATACCTTCGAGCATCTCGTGAGCTTGCGCAGAAGCTGGATCACGAGCCATCCGCAGAAGAGATTGCTAACTTGTTGGAGAAACCTGTAGAGGATGTTGAGCGGATGTTAGGGCTCAACGAGCGGGTCACTTCCGTTGATACCCCTATAGGCCCCTCTTCAGAAAAGACATTGGTTGATACCATTCCTGACCAGCAGGAGTCTGATCCCGCGGAGCTTCTTCAGGATAGCGATCTTTTCGACAGCATTAACCGTTGGCTTGGTGAGCTTCCAGACAAGCAATGTGAAGTTGTTTCCAGGCGATTTGGGTTGCGTGGTTTTGAAGCGAGTACTCTGGAAGAAGTTGGGCGTGAAATTGGCCTTACTCGTGAAAGGGTTCGTCAAATCCAGGTTGATGCGCTCAAGCGTCTTAGGGAAGTCATGGAAAAGCAAGGGCTTGATGGGCAGTCCCTGTTTGGAAATCTTTAAAGTTGGCCCCTAGATAAGGAAACCCCATGAACGGCGTGTTTTGTGGGGTTTCCTGGGACAACCTGGGGGAGCCATGTAAATTGTTAGAGTTACGATTTTCCTCTGGTCCGCTTACTTTCTCACCCAACGGCCAAGGTTGTCCTGATAGTACTCACCTCGGGACAAGCGAGCCTCTAGTTTCTCTGCAGCACGTGCCGCGACTTGGGCAATATCCACATTGTGGCTTTTGGCGATTTCGGTATATGCCTGCTTACGCTCAGCATTGACCTTTTTTACCAGTTTCTCCAGATCGGGTGAGCTGGCGTCTACGATGGCGATATAGCCACTGTTAGCCTCTCCCACCAACCCCTGCTTTTTGGCCTCATCCAGGGAGATCGCCATTGCGGGTAACGCCACTATCAAGCCCAACAATAATAGAGCTCTTTTAAACATACTCATATTGTGTCTCCTTAGAAAATGCCTTCCTTGTCGTCAAACAGGTTTTCGAGATCCTTGTCTACTTTGACTCGGATTTCGTGTTCAATCTTAACATTCAGGTTAACAGTAATAGGCTCGCTAGGGGCCTTTACTGCCACAGTGGGCGTACATCCTGCAGCAACCATAACGTACAGCAGCCCTATAGGAATCAGCCGGCTGGCCCTCATCTGATACTCCTTACGGTACCTCTCTGGCACCTTGTATTTGTTGCATAATTAGCAGTTACGTCAATATCAGGCCAGGTTCGCCAACTGTGTCGGGAGTGACCACAGTTGCTTATTGTATAGGTTCTACCTTAACCAGCTCTGAACTAGCCGACCATTCTGCCCCGAATGGGGGAAGCCTACTTTACTACTAACCTATTGGTCCAGTTGCTTTTCCAGGGCTGTGGTCAGGTCGCGGCTGGCCTGCAAAGAGCGCAGCATCGCAGGGATATTATTCTCAAGGTTGAGGTTAATAATCAGGTCTCTCTCTGCGTCCATAGACTCGCTACGCCCTACAAGTTTTAGGTTGAGTTGCAGGTCTCCACTGGGGGGATATTGCAGATTGCCCTCCAGTGTGCGGAAGTCGTAGTCCTCAAGAGCGTTGGAAATCAGTTTAAGCTGCGGGTTACCTGCGAGCATTTGCGGAGAGAATGCCCCGTAATATCTAAGCTCTCCACCAGGCTCTATTGCTTCCAGGTGGCCATTTTTTACAGTGACTCCACGGGGACCGGTAGTGACAGGAATGGTCAAGTTGAGGCGTCCTTTAGCCTTAAAGTTTTCAGACTCGGTGACCTCAGCAAGTTGCTCTAAAGACACGTCCTTTGCGTACAAGATACTGCTGCGCTCTTTATTATCCCGGTTCCAATACAGTGCATCAGAGCTTAACTTCCCATCGAGAAATTCTGCAGAAAAACCTTCCAAAACAAGATCTTGATCTCTGTCCATGGTCAGGGAAAAGGACACTTTACTCAAAGGTAAACCTGCGTTGACAGATTGTATTGTCAAGGGTTGTGGTTTGGGTGTAAGCCAATGCTCTCCATGGTTTTCTACCAGGATACTCCCGTCAATACCTGTGGCAAAACTACCATCATAGACAGCAGCAACATCGTTAAGGTTTATAGCAATAGTGTCTTTTGTCTGTTGGGGCCAGGATATAGTTCCATTGGCAGCAAGGCTTCCGGAAACAATATCTACAGGTAAACTACGGACAGACTTGCTGAGTGGCGTTTTGGAATCAAACTTGACTTTTGGTAAAGAAAATCGAATTGCTCCAGTAGCCAGCTCTAGATCATGTTGCCAGCTAGAATTAAATTGTAAACTGCCGGCCTTTAGCTGGCTTTGCCCTTTTAGTTTATTTCCACTTAAAGAGAATGATCCAATAAGTGAGGCCTGTAGGGCATAATTTTCAGGTGATTTTATTTCAAGCCTGTTACTGCCAAAGTTACCACTGAACTCTGTGTTTCCTAGTGAGGATACTAGCTTAAAGTTGCTAACATCGAGATTTCCAGAGAAAGTCGTATACTCGCTAGTGAAAGTATTAAACTGGTTGCTCCATTTCTCACTGGTGCAACTTGTAGTATTTTTTGAAAATTTGCAGTTGGTATTAGCGGACTGAGTTTCCCCTTGGCTAATGTGGAAATCTTTAGTCTTTAACTCATCGAATGATGCTTTCATCTGCTCCAGTTTTATAGTCTGGGTGTTAGCACTTGTCAGGAAATGAACTCTGGAGTCTATATTCATTTCACTTAAACGAATGTCGGTTCGCTTGTCGATAAACTCAGGTGACTTAGCTTTTAAGTCAAAAATGCATTCGACATTATCTTCCATTGTGCATTGAATTTGCTCAATCTTTGCGTGTATAGAAGTAGAAGAGTTTTTAGCTTTTAATTGAGCGTTAATTATTCCATCGGTGGCTTTTAATTTAAAGGAATCAGATTTTGGGGGCTCCCCGATGAGTAAAATCTCCTTCATGATCTCTATTTGAGCCTGACTATGGCCTAATCCGGTCGAAAGTAAGGGAGGCTCTTCCTTTAGCCCAGTGACTTCTGTGTCAAGCTGTAATTTACTATTGGGTAATAAGGTTAAGTGAATTTTATCAAGCCAGCCTTGCTCGGTGAACGAAGTGCCAGTGAGATTCAAAAAAGCTTCACTTTGGAAGTTAAGCTCACCCTTGAGATTAGTAAATATTAGTGAGGGAAAGTATTCCTTCACTAGCTGTGATTCTAATAGTGGTTTTGCGGCAAGCAGATCAACAGAGCCGTTTACCTGCAGTTTAGGATCGGCCACGAGGTTGGCAGAGTTAAATTTTAAGCTTGCTAAATGGCTTTTAGCAACTGCGTCTTTAACCGTTGAGAGCTCGATAAAGCCGGAACCAGTAGCAGATTCAAGTTTTACTGGGTTGAGAGTTTTTAGTTTGAGCTCTATAGGTGATTGAGTCGATAAGTGAGCCTTTACCTTGCTATTAAAAGATTCGCTGAGAAAGGTTAACTCTAGTCCATTGCTTTCAACTTTAACTAGGGTGTCCTGATAGTCTGCTATGGATAAGAAGTTATTTGGTATAATAGATTTGGTATCAATGGAAATTTTTCCGTTTGCGCTCATTTCATCCGAAGGGAATACAGCCAACGCCTCAGAAAAACTAAGAATAGGATCAATAGACTTTAAGTTCGAATTCGCAGTTGAGTGAAATACCCACTGGTCAATATTAACTCTTGAAATGTTTAGCTTCAATTGAGAAACATCTTCAGAGAAATCAGAAAATACTTGTGCTCTAGCAGTTATATTATTTGAAGTTAAATCAGCTTTTAGAGTGATATTGAGCTGCCCTGTTTCTGTGGAATTATATGGTAGCTCTGCAAAGAGTTCTGTGTTATTTCGAGTAATCTTTAGTGGGCCGGCTTTAAATTTCTGGTCAAGCGTAATTTTTTCTACGGACACGACTCCAGGCATATATCTGGTTATACTCTGAATAATATTATCTAGAGTTAAAGCACTTTCCTTATCCGGATCAATTATCGACGGGTTATTTATGAAAGAGGTTGTCTTTTTGACTTTTTGATAGGTTAGTTCGGCAATAGATAGTTCAACCTCTTGAATGTTATCCCGATCAAAAATTATATGAAAAGGATTGAGGATCTGAACCTTATTAAGGACAAGATTGTTATCATGACTGGATTGAAGGCGGACTTGTTCGATAGAAGCTTGACTAAAATTCAATTCCAATCCGGATAGTTGCTGAATAACAACTTCGCCTGCAAGCAGATTGACTAGTTGTGAGACAACAATATCTTTTTTCCACCAGCTAGCAATTAGTAGGGTGATTAAGCAGACTGCAAACACAGTGACAAGAATGCGGGGCTTTCGCACACTAAACCTCTAAACTCCTGGGCGGAGATATCTTTGTATTACCGCTAGTAAGCCGCAGTAGCCTGTAATAAGTCAGTGACGTCTTCTGCGTACTTGAGAAAAGAACATCTTATCAAACTGGCAGAATAATACCGTGTGGGAATTGGATTATTAATGATCGAGATGGTTCATTAAACTGCCAATCTACCTGTGCCGAAATGAAGTTACGGTCATGGGGCCTCAGTCATGGTTTCCTGTAATAGTTTCAGGCGCCATACGCCCTGCTCCTTAACCCAGATACTGGCGGTGAATAACCAGGCGGAGACTGGGTCATCTTCAAAGCTGCCTTCAAAAGAGGTATACATAGTCATCAAGGCGGTTTTAGGTCCCAATGGCATTACGGAGATCTTGTAAGAGGGGTGCTTTTTGATCTTCAGGGCCTTGAATTTCGCAGCAATTTGTCCTGATGTTAAGGGTCTCTTGTAATAGGGTGTAACTATCAGCCCATCCTTCGTCATTATTTCTTTGATGGTTTCCCCGTTATGATCCATGAATGCTGCTTTAAGGCTGTCCATTCGCGACTTTAGTTCCATATCCAAGTTGGAGCCCAGGCTTGAGGCGCTGGCGAGCAACAAGCCTCCTGCTATCAGGAGGTAGGAAATCAGTTTGTAGCCCATTGAGTCACCCTCTAAATCTGAAGCCCACAGAAGCCAATGAAAGTCGTATTGCTTTTATTCGGCAGCCAGTGGATAGGTTCTGTAACTACTGAAGAAATCGAGCCAATCCTAGTGTCCGTTAGAAGTCGAAACAAGTGATGTACCTTGGGCGGGATGGGTTGTCTCGGCTGATCACTTGGAGAGGTGTTAAGCCTCGCGGAGATTGATAGAAGAGAGGAGTTCGCTGAACAGGAGTTCTGAAGAGGTAAAATATACGCAGAGGTTTCTTAACTTGTATTGACATATTTCACCCCAACTTATAGTTCCCTACTGTTCCT
The DNA here is from genome assembly GCF_009363535.1 of Microbulbifer sp. THAF38. Lineage (NCBI taxonomy): Bacteria > Pseudomonadati > Pseudomonadota > Gammaproteobacteria > Cellvibrionales > Microbulbiferaceae > Microbulbifer > Microbulbifer sp. THAF38. The sequence continues at coordinate 3,281,155 of NZ_CP045369.1, read as the reverse complement.
TAGAGAACGCACTTATCGAGGATTTTTTAAAATGCAAGACGCCCAGCCGAAGACTATTTACCTCAAGGATTATCAAGTACCAGATTACCTGGTGGATAACACCGATCTGCACTTCGAACTGGAGCCCAAAGCAACCCTGGTGAAATCACAGCTTAAAATTCGTAGAAACCCTGAAGCTGGCAAAGACCTGCCACCTTTGTTATTAGATGGCATTGATTTAGAGTTGTTGTCTGTTGCCATTGATGGCTCCATTCTCTCCCAACCCACTTATCAAGTAACACCCCAGGGGTTATCTATTTCAGTAGAGAAACCTGAATTTCTACTTGAGATCCACAACCGAATTAACCCAGAGGATAATACTTCCTTGGAAGGTCTGTATCTATCCAACGGCATGTATTGCACACAGTGTGAGGCGGAAGGGTTTCGAAAGATCACTTTTTATCCGGATCGGCCGGATGTGATGTCAAAATTCACCACTACCATAGTGTCACCAAAAGACCATCCCGTATTACTTTCTAATGGTAATCAGATTGATAGTGGCTATTGCGAAGATGGGCGTCACTTCGCTACCTGGGAGGATCCTTACGTTAAACCGGCTTACCTATTTGCTTTGGTAGCTGGAGATCTGGAGCATGTTGAAGATACCTTTACTACAGGCAGTGGTCGTGAAGTCAAGCTACAGATTTTTACTGAGCCAAAAAATATTGGTAAATGCGATCATGCTATGCGATCCCTGAAAAAAGCCATGCGTTGGGATGAAGAGATGTATGGCAGAGAGTATGACCTGGATATTTTTATGGTAGTGGCGGTAGACCATTTCAATATGGGAGCCATGGAAAATAAAGGGTTAAATATATTCAACTCAGCTTGCATACTGGCGAGCCCGGAGACTGCAACTGATTCAGCTTTCCAAAGAATAGAATCTATCGTCGGGCATGAATATTTTCACAACTGGTCTGGAAATAGGGTTACATGCCGAGATTGGTTTCAACTCAGTTTAAAAGAAGGTTTTACCGTATTTCGTGATGCTGAGTTTTCTGCAGATATGAATTCCCGGGCAGTAAAGCGTATTGAGGATGTTTCTCTACTGCGCACCAATCAGTTTGCAGAAGACGCTGGCCCTATGGCCCATCCGGTAAGGCCAGATTCTTATATGGAAATATCAAACTTCTATACTTTGACGGTATATGAAAAAGGCGCTGAAGTCGTTCGTATGTTACATACGCTGCTGGGGCCGGAGGGATTTCGCAAGGGAAGCGACCTTTATTTTGAGCGCCATGATGGATGTGCAGTAACCTGTGATGATTTTATGGTGGCGATGGAAGATGCCAATCAGATAAACCTTACACAGTTTCGTCATTGGTACAGTCAGGCTGGAACACCAGTCTTAGATGTCACAGATGACTTTGATCAGGCCAAGGGTGTTTATAGTCTTAAAATCTCCCAATCTTGCCCATCAACAACTGACCAGAAGGATAAGCTACCTCTTCATATACCAGTAAAAATTGGATTATTGGACCAAAGTGGTAATGACTGTGTCCTGAATTCCAAAGGAAATACTGAAGAAGTACTTGAAATCACTAAATCAGATCAAGTATTTGAGTTTAGTGGCTTTCAAGAAAAACCACTGCCTTCACTATTACGTGATTTTTCAGCACCGGTCAGGGTTCGTTATCCTTACACCGAAAAGCAATTGATTTTCCTCATGCGCCACGATTCCGATACTTTTAATCGCTGGGATGCTTCGCAGCGGCTAGCTTTCTTAGCACTATCTAAGCTCCAGAAAGACTACCGGAATGGAAGGGCATTGCAGTTACAGCCAGAACTGGTTGAGGCTTATCGAGATGTGCTAAGTAACATCGCACTTGATCCTGCTTTGGTGGCTGAAATATTAAGATTGCCAAGTGAGCAGTCCATAGCCGAGATGAGTGACTTAATTGATGCTGAAGCTATAGTGGTGGCTCGAGAGTTTGCGTATAAATCACTGGCTGAAGCATTATTTCCTGAGCTTTGGGCGAAATACTCTGAATTGAATGCTCAGAAGCCTTACGATCCTAATGCAAAGGATATCGCTGAACGTAGTTTGAAAAATACTTGTTTAACTTATCTTGCGGCTACTGAAAAATTTGAGGCCTTAGAACTTGTGCAAAAGCAGTTTGAGGCTGCTGAAAATATGACGGATAGTGCCGCTTCACTCAGCTCATTGATCAACTACGAAGATATACAGAAATCTGATTCTGCTATCCAAGATTTTTATCAACGCTGGAAAGGTGATACACAGGTTGTGGAGCTTTGGTTAGGTTTACAGAGTAGTAGTGCTCGTAATGGCACTTTGAATAAAATCAAAGATCTTATGAGCCATCCTGCCTTTGAGGTTAGAAATCCGAATAAAGTTCGGGCGGTAATCGGTGGTTTTGCTAATAGAAACTTCAAACAGTTCCATAAGGAAGATGGCAGTGGGTTTCGCTTTGTTGCCGAGCAGGTAATTTTACTCGATAAGTTAAATCCTCAAATAGCTGCCCGACTTGTTGTGCCGATTACCCGATGGAAAAAGTATAGTAAAAACCTCTCTGAAAAAATGAAAGCTGCACTTCAATATGTGCTTGATGCAGGAGAGTTGTCACCAGATGTTTTTGAGGTGGTGAGTAAAAGTCTTAAATAAGTTTATTTATTGGAATTTTTGTATGTGGGGCGCTAAAGCGCCCCAATTTTGCTTTGATTTAGAGTGGATGCAAGATTTTCTTTGATGGTTATGAGATCTTAGTGGTGCGCTCGCTGCCAAGTTGAACTAGATCAAGGCTTCCTTTGGTGAGCCTTAGCTCGGTGATGGATGTATAATCAGGCCGAAATTGCTGGACTTTCGAATCTTCTAATATGTGTGCTACTACAGAATTGATCACCATGAAATGACAAAAGACCATGGTATCTTCGGGAACTCCTAAAAGGTAATCTATGATACCCTCACGCCATTCTTTTTGTTGTTTATTGCTTGGATCCCAATTCTGAGTCAATAAGGAGCGTAGCCAAGGAAGTCGTTGCTGTAATGAGATCCCTTTGGGAGTAGGGATTTCACTAACTCTGCTTTCTAGGGTAATAACTTGCCCCCATCTTTCAGCTACTGGCTGTGCAGTTTGTTGTGCGCGTAATTTTGGACTGCTTACCAACTTCAGGCATGTATCGCCAGGTAAGTTTTGAGCTAGAAGGGAGGCCTGTCTCTGCCCCAAAGTGGTGAGGGTTGGGTCTGCGATGGAGGGGCCTTTTGCTGCTTCTCCATGACGGACAAGTAGAATTTTTATCATATTGTTACTAGGTTACAGATACTTGTTTAAAACTTCATCAGGAATATCTTGCCACAGGCGAAGGAGTTCAGTGGTGTTAAATTTTCTGGTATCAGGGTTGTGTCCAAATCTTTTGCTATTTATACCAGAATAAACGGGCCAATCCATACCTGGATTACCCTTCTCGGCAAAGCTTAACCATGCCTCCTGAATAGAAGCGCTAAGTATGTGTGCCTTGGTTTCACCTCCATAAAGTGTTTGAAGTGAATCCTCACCATGAGTTCCAAAAACATAGCCGAGCTCCACTGCATGGCAAGCTCCCAGTAAAGGTTGAGCGACAAGTGGTTGGGTAAAGTGATAGTGGTAACAGTCTCCTTGATGTACACCTAGATGCCTCATTCCTGGAAGAGTAAATACCATATCTGTAAGCATGAGATTCCAGGTCTTACTCCACTTAGGCCAGAGGTTATCTTTTGTAGTTGATGCCTGCTTATAATAGTAATCTATGATTGGTTTTAAGCTGCTCTCGGGTATTAACCACTCTAAGTGGTTACAAATTTTCTGGTAGGTTAGGGAGTATATTTCTGGGTTGGGGGCACTAAATAAATTCCATTCATCTAAATTACTCCCTAAAAGAAGGGGGATGTTTTTTGAGGTGGCTAACTCGTTAGCCTCATTATCCTTTATGAGTATGTGGTCAATGACCGGTTTAAAGGGAAGTTGACCCCATTGTTTAGTCATTTGAGGATCATGTAGTATTTCATTCTGAGCTTGTAGAAGATCTTTTACAAGGTAGTTTCGAAGTGATTTTTTGCCGCAGTTTTTTCTTAGGTGGGAGATAAAAGCTTCGGCCATATGATTGGCTCGATCAATAGAGTGGAGGGCTTTAGGGTGGCCACTTTGTACAATCGCTCGAGAGTAAAGGCCTTGACATTCACGTATATTTAAAAGGGAGGCAATGCTCATGGCGCCAGCAGATTCACCAAAAATTGTAATGTTTTCGGGATCGCCACCAAATGCCGAGATGTTTTTCTTTACCCATTTGAGGGCAGCAATTTGATCCTGAAGCCCCTCGTTGCCTGTAGATGAAATATTGCTGATATCTGTCAGCCTTAGAAAACCAAAAGAGCCAAGCCGATAGTTGATGGTAACCACAATCGCCCTACCGCTGGAGGCGAGGTAGCTGCCATTGTAAACAGGTTGGCAACCAGATCCCATATAGAAAGAGCCTCCATGAATCCAGAACATGACAGGAAGCTTTTGGTTGTTCTTAATAGGCGGGGAAAATATATTGAGATATAAGCACTCCTCACTTTCTGGGAGAGCCCCATCTTGTCCACGCACTTCTATCAAGGCGGAAGGGTTTTGTGCGGCTGGCGTACCAAACTCTTCCGCATGATATGGGGCTGTCCAGGGGGGGAGTTCTTCTGGAGCGCTCCAGCGCAGCTCTCCCACTGGAGGTCTTGCATAAGGTATCCCGAGAAATCTATAGACGCCTGATTTTGTATCTCTGGTGCCGATAATTGGACCGGCATTTGTTTCAACAACTGGCGTTAGATTTTTATTTAAGTGCTTTCCAATGCCTGGGTCCGTTGTCATGACTGCCGTCCATTATATCAAAAAATCAATTAACTCTTTACGCTTGCGATTAAACCCTAGAGTTCTTTTGTAAGGTTGTGTCTGGGATTTTTAATCCAAAGAAATATATATGAAATAATTGGCACGCTTATACCTTTGCTGAGTATGGAAGGTAATAATAAATTTAGTCTTGGGTAGATCCTTGATGCGGTAATAACTGTCTTTTAGTCAAGTTTTGGTGGGTTTAATGAGGTTTTTGTGTTTCCTGCATTTTTATTATGTGATTAAAGCTTGAAGCAGTATTGTCGTTAGTAGTACTAATTGTTCTGCTTCATTTGTGGGTGGTGACAGGCTGAGCTTCTATTCATGTAACGGTAACAATGCAAAATTTGGATTGTGTTCTTATTGGCTGGATGCTGTGGTCGTTATGATCTGCTATCGGTTGGAGTGATGTTAATCGCTATTTTAAGCTCGAAGCTCTCAATGTTTGATCTATCTTTGGAGAGAATGGACGGATCAAATTTACTGTAAATATTTAAGGTTGTTGAGTCTAGAGGTGATAAGTTAATCTGCCCTTATATCATTCATTATCAGTTGGGGTAGGTTAATACTAGCTATTATGGGATTGTATGATGAATTTGAATGTTATTCATTGGGGTTGCAGCTGGTTGGAAATTGTTGGTATATCTAACTCTCAGTAAACTATAGGTACTTTGATACCGATGAGCCTAATTGTTATCGAAGGAGTTCCTGGGGTTTTAAGGTGTGGAGAACATTATGTTGTCAATATGGTTGGCTTTCTCAGTTTGAGGCGGATTATCTATACAGGCTGGTTTTTGGAGTGTCTGATCCAATAAAAAATTACGATAGGCGATAAGCCCTGAAAGATATTGTTCAACCTCATCTGCTCGAAGTCTAAAGCCCTTATGACGAATAAAAAAGCCGCCTGTTATTTTCTCTGGATTTTTGAAGAACATTGCAAACTCTGGCCAAAAATATCCGTTTAGCAGGTGGTCGGCTCTTTTGGCTAATACGCGATAGAAATGTTCCAGGTTGACCTGGTCGAGAAGCTCTTGGAATAATCCTTGGGAATGCAGGTGGGAAATCATCTTCTCTGCAGACATCATTAGTTCAAGTAGGGCGGGAAAAGTAGTCTTGCAGTTTTCAACAAAACCCAGATGGTTAGCAAAGTTGCGGATGCCAAGCTGATAATACTTTTCCTTGGGGCGGTATTTGGTGAGTTCATTCAGGCAATAGCTCAGCCTGTGATCATGAGTGCGCCATTGCTCAGTAGCTATAAAGTATTCAAGGGCTTTTTCTACCATTGTGAGCCAGCGGGGGTTTTTATCCCAGCTGTATAAGCGGATCAATCCGAAGGCTGCTTCAGTGTCGAATTGGATGGCTAGGCGTTGTTTTTTGATATTGAGTGAAGGGTAGTCGAGGACATGACAAAACTGACCGCTGGCTTGGTTTTGCATAAATTCGATGCCTTTAGCCAGCTGTTCCATTAGATCTGCATAGGCTCTTACTCCCATAGCTTCGGAATATTTAACGAGAGCCAACAGACTTAGTGCATTGCCTCCTAACTTGATTTCACTATTGGATTCCACCAAGAAGGCAGCGGTCTCTCCTGTTTTTAACGGTATCGTTTGGATTAAATCACTAGTGAGAACGTTTAATGCTCGTTCTATTACCGCTTGTAAGGCGGGATCCTTACTGACTTCCCAGGTCTCTATCATGGCATGGGCACAGCTGGCGTGGCGTAGGTTGTTGTGGCCTTCTATCTCAAGATCAAAACATGGGTACCAACCAGAATGAAAATGTCCACTGGACGTAAGCTGGCGCCCTAAGTAGCTGCTGGCATTTTCGATTAATTGGGTGATCAGTTTTGCATTGAGGTTATTGATAATCCTTCGTCCAGTATTCGGACCGGCCCCAGATAGATATACTGGCTCTTTGTGGCTTTCGCAGAAAAGCCCTTCTGTAGATAAAAGAACCACATTTCTTTCGTCGGCAAAATCTAGTTCGACTTGATCTCCAAATCTACGCTGGCAATAGGATTTGAAGTTTCTTTTGTTGAGGACCGCATGATCTATACAGTTGCCCTCATAGAGCATGGCATTACCATTTAGTTCCTGCTCCAGAAAAGCGATCTTACAGTCTTGATCCAACGCTAGACCGTAGCGGAAATAACCGGGTTTAGTGTTAGAAAGAATTTCATAGAGGTTGGCAAGGGTGGTAGAGCTTCTTCTGTTAACCCAGTCGATCCTCAGCCAGCAGGGGTTCATCTTAGCTTGCCAAACAGCCTGGTGGATGTCGGCGGTGAGGGTTTGCCAGGCGCTGGTAAAGTCTGCGGCGTTAGTATGCCTCACTTCGGCGCGTTGTTTACTGTCGCTAATGGAAAAAAAAAGAGTGTAAGGTGGGGCTACCTTACTCAAGGCCCGCTCCACCAGTGGACGTGCCCGCATAAGCATGCTGGATAAGGACATATGCTATTGCTCTCTGTGGATCACGATGTGGGCAGGTTTTCCATTTTGCTTATTTTGATAATCATTGGAGGACTTTTCTGCTGGAGTATAGACTTGTGTACAGATCCTGCAGGAGAGAAAGTAATGCTCCTATGGGAAATTGCTTTTAATTAAATTTATTATGAATATTGGGTTTCCAAAATGAATTCACTTGGATAGTATTGGGATACCGCGCTAGAGAATGAAAGGCACGCAAAGTGTCGAAGGTTTTCACGATTAACCCTTAGGCAATTTCGAGGGTTAATATCCAGGTTGAATGATTTTGCAGGTTTTACACTTGCCAATCCCTAAACCCGAAAGGCGACCCTTTCGGGTTTTTTTGTCAAAACTATTGGCCGCTTAATTGATTGTCGGTTCCCGCGGTTGATTACCCTGTCGACCTTTAATGTGGCACATGGGTGTTAAGTCTATGTGATGGGCTGTCCTCCCTGGTATTTAGCGGGAACTTGCCTCTTTGGCGCGGAGTTCAAAAAGTCTCTATGGACTATTTGAGAACAAGGAAGAAATTGATGTGGAGTATTAGGCAATGCGTTGGAATTGGTGGCAGAACCTTAGGGGTTTTCCTCCTCTAGTCTGGATAATATTAATAGGCAGTTTTTTTAGCCGTGGCACTTACTTTATGGTTTGGCCCTTCCTGGCCATTCTTCTTTTCAATAAATTTGCATTGGGTGCAGCGGAAATAGGTTTGATTCTTAGTGCTTCAGCAATTGGTGCGGCGCTATTGGGGTTTTTTGTGGGGGCTTTGTCTGATCGTTATGGACGTCGGAATATCCTGCTATTAGGTTCGCTAATAAACTTATGTTCTTTTGCCCTATTGGCAGTGACTGAAACATTACCGGGATTTATTCTGGCAATGACGCTGTGTTCAATTGGTCGTGCTGTTTGGGAGCCGCCCGCTAGTGCATTGATTGGCGACTTGATTGAGAACCAGGCGAGTCGTGAGCTAGCTCTGCAGCTGCGTTACTTCCTTATTAATGCGGGAGCGGCATTAGGGCCCATTGTTGGTGTCTGGGCGGGGCTGAGTGCGCAGCAGTCCACCTTTGGCTTAACTTCTCTCAGTTATTTGCTTTTGGCGCTGGCGTTTATTTGGGGATTTGCAAAAACAGAGAAGGGACAGCTTGTAAAGAGCAATGGTGATGGTTCTGTCGATTTAGGCAGTACCCTGGCGATATTGCGCAGGGACCAGGTGTTTATGGTGGTGATTGTTGCCAATATCCTCACGATGTTTATCTATGCCCATATGGATTCCAGCCTGGTGCAGTATCTGACACGGGCAGAGGCACCGAGATTGGTTGAGCTGATCTCCAGCATGATTTTTGTGAACGCAATGACCATCGTATTGTTGCAGTTTCCGCTCATGCAGTTGATGCGCAAGCTGGATATTAATGGTCGAATAATGATTGGACTGGTGATTTTGGCTGTAGCTCAAATGTGGTTTGCCTTAAATCCGATGCATTGGTTTTGGGGCTGGATGGGGGCGACCTTTGTCCTCAGTTTGGCTGAAGCGATTCTCTTTCCAACCATGAGTGTACAGATAGACCGTCTGGCACCTGAGCATTTACGCGGTACCTATTTTGGGGCCTCTTCCTTTTACGCTCTTGGTTGGGCCCTGGCCCCACTGGCTGGAGGGGTGGTTCTAGAGTGGTGGGGTGGACCGACGCTTTATTGGATGTTGCTGGCGCTTTGCGGTGTCGTATTCGCCCTTTATCGCACAACAGCTTACCTCTCCCGCCCACAGTGGCCGGAGCAGAAAGAGCCGATAATCTCTTCAACTGAAAGTGCCAAAATCACTGGGTAGTTAAAAAGAGGTTTTTCAGATATAGAAATAAAAGGTGTCTGTGAGGCATAAAAAACGGGAAATCCAGCAGTAAGCATGGAGTTTCCCGTTCTGATTTGCCTGAGAAAATCCCCGACAAGAATATTGCCGGGGAATTTTTTAGATCTCTGCGGCGAGGCGTGAGCCTTGGTCAATGGCGCGCTTGGCGTCGAGTTCTGCGGCTTCGTCGGCACCACCGATTAGGTGGGTCTTTACTCCGCGCTCCTGCAGCGCTTCATACAGTTTGCGAGCAGGTTCCTGACCGGCGCAGACAATAATGTTATCCACTTCCAACAGCCGCTCTTCTTCGCCAACGCGAACATGCAGACCCTTATCGTCAATTTTGTCGTAAAGGGCACCGGCAATCATCTCTACATTGCGGTGTTGCAGGCTACCACGGTGAATCCAGCCAGTGGTTTTACCCAGGCCTGCACCCACTTTGGTGGTTTTACGTTGTAGCAGGTAAACCTGGCGGGGAGTGCTTACTGCTTCGCGGGGTTTCAGGCCAGAGCGCTGTTCCAGCTCGATATCCACACCCCATTCACTAAAGAACTCTTCTTTATCGCTGGCAACCACTTCCTCTTCGGTGGAGTGGGGGCCGTCGTGAGTCAGGTATTCCGCCACGTCGAAACCGATACCGCCCGCGCCGATAATGGCCACTTTTTCGCCGACTGGTTTCTTGTGCTTCAGTACGTCCAGATAACCCAACACCTTGTCGCTCTCAATACCGGGGATCGGTGGAGTGCGCGGCTCGATACCGGTGGCGATTATCACTTCGTCAAAAGACTGCAGGTCTTCTGCGGTAGCGATAGTGTTGAGTTTGACCTCAACGCCAGTCACTTCCAGGCGACGCTTGAAGTAGCGCAGGGTTTCCTGGAACTCTGCCTTGCCGGGGATCTGCTTGGCGATATTGAACTGGCCACCGACTTTGTCGCCGCCTTCAAACAGGGTTACCTGGTGTCCGCGCTCGGCGGCAACGGTGGAGGCAGCCAAACCAGCGGGGCCGGCGCCGATAACAGCAACTTTCTTCACGTTTTCGGTAGGCAGGTAGTTCAGCTCAGTCTCATGACAAGCGCGTGGGTTGACCAGGCAGGAGGTGAGCTTCAGCTGGAAGGTGTGATCCAGGCAGGCCTGGTTACAGCCAATACAGGTATTGATTTCATCGGCGCGGCCCTCTGCGGCCTTGTTGACGAAATCGGAATCTGCCAGGAATGGGCGTGCCATGGAGATCATATCGGCCTGTCCGGAGGCCAGCACTTCTTCGGCCACTTCCGGCACATTGATACGGTTACTGGCAACTACCGGGATAGTCAGATGTTTTTTCACCTTGGCGGTAATATCGGTAAATGCGGCGCGGGGTACATTGGTGGCGATAGTGGGAACACGCGCTTCGTGCCAGCCGATACCGGTATTGATAATTGTGGCGCCGGCTTTTTCGATAGCCTGGCCCAGGGCAACCACTTCGTCGAAGTCACTGCCGTCTTCCACCAGGTCCAGCATGGACAGGCGGTAGATAATAATAAAGTCCTCGCCAACAGCTTCGCGCACACGGCGAACGACTTCGATCGGCAGGCGGATACGGTTCTCGAAGCTGCCGCCCCACTCATCGGTACGCTTGTTAGTGCGCTTTACGATGAATTGGTTAATGAAGTAACCCTCGGAGCCCATGATCTCCACACCGTCGTAGCCGGCTTCGCGGGCCAGGGTGGCGCAGCGTACGTAATCGTCGATCTGGCCTTCGATTTCCTCACTGGTCAGCTCGCGCGGAGTGAAAGGGTTGATCGGAGCCTGGATGGGGGAGGGGGCAATCAGGTTTTCGTTGTAAGCGTAGCGGCCGGTGTGCAGGATCTGCATACAGATCTTGCCGCCTTCGGCGTGAACAGCCTCGGTCACTTCCCGATGCTGTTGCGCCTCTTCTGGGGTGTTCATTTTAGAGGCACCCTTAAATACGCCACTCTCTTCGTTGGGCGCGATACCCCCCGTTACAATCAGGCCAACGCCACCGCGGGCGCGCTCAGCGTAGAAGGCCGCCAAACGGGTAAAGCCACCGGGGTGTTCTTCCAGGTTGGTGTGCATGGAGCCCATCAGCACCCGGTTTTTCAGGGTGGTGAAGCCCAGGTCCAGGGGGGCAAGCATATTAGGGTAGGCTTGGGACATGGCAAAATTCTCTTCTTGTAACCTTTGGGGTTCATTTATATATGCAAAAAAGTGCATATCGTTGCCCAGCAGGATAACAAGAGCCTTTGACGCGAAACAGTGACCTTTCCGGTCGAATTCAGTGATCAATTCCTGACGTTTTATTAAGCTATTTGCGTCCCATTCTCATTTGGCGGAAATGCCTGTTTTTAAAGGGGTTTTCGTCTGTTCATTTACACAGCCAAAACCGCCAGAAGCTGCTCTCGCAGCCAGCGATTGGCGGGATCTTCCTGTAGATTTTTGTGCCACAACAGGTGCCAGTCCATCAGGGGTATTTGGAACGGTAGTTCAAATAGACGTGTCGAATACTGACTGGCTAGACTCGCCGGTACGGTTAGAGCCAAATCTGTGCGTAATACGATTAAAGGCGCCACTCGGTAGTGTTGTACACGCAACTTGATGGTACGCCGACGCCCCAGTTTATTCAGTGCTATATCTGCCAACCCAGGACCCGTGCGCCTACTGGAAACATGGATATGTTCCAGTTGTAAATACTGTTCCAGTGTCAGGCTCGACTCCCCAGCCAAGGGATGCTCATTGCGCAACATACAGAGATAACGGTCCTGGTGCAGGCGCTGTTGTTGCAGTTGGGGCGCTGTCGCCAGAGGGACATCCAGGGCGAAATCCAATGTATTGGCGGCCAGTTCCTTGGCAAGCTGATCCCTGGGAACGTGAAATGACTCTACTGTTACACCCGGCGCTTCTTTTTCCAGGCGCTCTAAGAGGGGCGGCAGCAGTAGGGTTTCCGCCATGTCGTTCATAGATAGTCGCAATGTTTTGCGTGCCAGGGCGGGGTTGAATTGGCGGTGTTCATTCAGGCTGGTACCCAGCAGGGAAAGGGCCTGCTGCACCCTGGGCATAATGGACTCCGTAACAGGGGTGGGAGTCATGCCGGAGGGGCTGCGAATAAATAATGGGTCGTCCAGGGTACGGCGCAGACGTGCCAGGGCATTACTCACCGCAGGCTGGGTAATATGCAACTGCTCAGCCGCACGGGTGAGGTTGCCCGAGTTATAAATGGCATCCAGAACCAGGAACAGGTTCATATCCATTTTTTGCAGCTGCATCTGTGCCTCAATCATAACCAGTGTGAATGATCATATATTCGCATAATAAACTTTGATGATTCAAACGAGAGGACTAGGGTTGGAGTTCCATAAAAAGAGGAACTCGCTGTGGCCGAATCAATCGTGGTGCGCCATGGACAGGCGTCCTTCGGCGCCGATGATTACGACAATCTCTCCGACATCGGCTGGCAGCAATCCCGCTGGCTGGGGGAATACTGGCGGGGCACTGGCCAGAAGTTTGACCGGATTTTCTGCGGCAGCCTGCGCCGTCATCGGCAAACTACCGAGGGTATCTGTGCAGGCCTTGGCATCGACTTAGAGGGCCACTTGACGGTGGTTCCCCAATTGAATGAGTTCGACTTCCTTGAAGTAGCTCGCCTTTACAGTGAGAAAAACCCCGCAGCTACACCTAAACCCGATGCTTCCCGTGCCGACTTTTACCGCTTTTTAATGCAGGGCATGCTCGCCTGGTCCACAGGGGAAATTGCGCCGGCAGAGAGTTGGCAGGCATTCGAAAATCGCATTCGTGAAGTTTTGGATTTAATCGGTGATAGCCCCAAAGGCAGTAAAACTCTGGTGGTCAGTTCCGGTGGGGCTATTGCCATGATGGTGCGGCAGGTATTGGGCGGTCCTCCCGAGTCGGTGATCAAACTCAATATGCAGATACAGAATACCGGCACTACCCGTTTTTTTTCTAGCGTAGGGCAGGGGCTCAGCTTGAACAGTTTTAATCACGTACCTCACTTGGAGAGAGATGAGCGCCACACTTCCGTGACTTACAGCTGAATTAAAACCTACAACATAATTAAAGGTGAAAAGACATGGAGTTTGAATATTCAGAAAAGGTACAGGGCCTGTTGCAGCGGCTCAAAAACTTTATGCAGGAATCTGTGTATCCCGCTGAGAGTACCTATATACAGCAGTTGCAGAATGACCCCTGGGGCGAGCCCCCTATTATGGAGGCCTTAAAAGAAAAGGCCCGTGAGGCTGAGTTGTGGAATTTATTCTTACCCGATTCCCGCTATGGTGCCGGCCTTACCAACTTGGAATATGCACCTTTGGCGGAGGAGATGGGCAAGGTCTTATTTGCCTCAGAAATTTTTAATTGCAGCGCCCCAGATACCGGCAATATGGAAGTGCTGGCCCAGTACGGATCGGAAGCGCAGCGGGAAGCCTGGCTGAGGCCATTGCTGGCGGGCAATATTCGCTCGGCATTCGCCATGACCGAACCCAAGGTGGCCTCCTCCGATGCTACGAATATCGAAACTTCTATCGTGCGCGATGGCGATGAATATGTGATTAATGGTCATAAATTTTATATTAGTGGCCTAATGAATAAGCGCTGTAAGGTCATGATTGTGATGGGCAAGACCGATCCCACTAATCCGGATCGGCATCGCCAGCAATCGCAAATCCTGGTTCCCACAGATACCCCAGGGGTGAAAATAATTCGGCCCATGCAGGTATTTGGCTACGACGATGCCCCGGAAGGTCATGCGGAAGTGATTTTTGAGAATGTTCGGGTGCCTGCGTCTAATCTGATTCTTGGAGAAGGGCGAGGCTTTGAAATTGCTCAGGGGCGTCTGGGGCCGGGCAGAATTCACCATTGCATGCGTTTAATTGGCCAGGCCCAGCGCGCCCTGGAAATGATGGCAGGCCGAGCGGAAAATCGTATTGTATTTGGACGCCCGATGAGCAAGCAGGGCTCAGTGCGGGAGGATATTGCTAAGTCTGCCTGTGAAATTGAGCAGGCACGTTTGCTAACTTTAAAAGCTGCGGCGCAAATGGATCGACTTGGCAATAAAGCGGCCAAAGACCTGATTGCCATGATTAAAATTGTTGCACCGCAAATGGCCTGCAAGGTGATTGACCGCGCTATCCAGATTCACGGTGCGGCAGGGTTGAGCCAGGACTATAGCTTGGCCCATCACTATGCTTACGCGCGGACTATCCGTTTAGCCGATGGACCAGACCAAGTACATATGATGCAGCTGGGACGCAACTTGGCTGCCCGTTATGCCGCAGAGACTGTACAGGGAGAGGAGCATGTCTGAAACCGTAAAGGAGTCACGTAATTCAGTGGAAGCTTTGCCACTGGAAAAGTTGCAAGAATACCTCAGCGCAAATGTTGAAGTTTTTTCCGGACCACTGAAAATCAGTAAGTTTTCCGGCGGTCAATCCAATCCCACCTTTAAGCTGGAAACGCCTACAAATACCTATGTATTGCGTCGGCAACCTCCGGGAAAACTATTGAAATCTGCGCACGCAGTGGATCGTGAGTACCGTGTTATGTCTGCACTGGCAGATACCGATGTACCGGTGCCCAAAGTTTTTCATTTATGTGAAGACCGGGATCTGATCGGCTCCATGTTTTACCTGATGGAATACTGTGAGGGGCGGATTTTCTGGAATGCGGCAATTCCTGAGGTGGATGCTTCTGCGCGCAGTGCTATGTACGATGAAATGAATCGGGTGCTCGCCGCATTACATAGTCTCGACATCGACTTTTTGGGGTTATCTGATTACGGCCGCCCGGGAAATTATTTTCAGCGGCAGCTGGAGCGTTGGACGGGGCAATATCGGGCTTCTGAGACACAGCCTATTTCGGCGATGGAAGAGTTGATTGAATGGCTTGGCAGTGCGCTCCCGGAAGACGATCGTCGGATAGCTCTGGTACACGGTGATTACCGCCTCGATAATATGATTTTCCATCCTAAAGAAGCCAAAGTGATCGCCCTGCTGGATTGGGAGCTTTCTACTTTGGGTCACCCGTTTGCGGATCTTGCTTACCAGTGCATGCAAATGCGTATGCCTGCTGGGGGTGACAAGATGTCCGGCCTGTTGGGGCTGGATATTGCCTCGCTGGGTATCCCCTCTGAACAGGTCTATGTGGCCAAGTATTGTGAGCGTATGGGGATTGATGGCATTGATCACTGGCCTTTTTATTTGGCGTTTAGTTTTTTCCGTTTAGCGGCGATAGTCCAGGGCGTGGCCAAACGTGCACAGGATGGCAACGCCTCAAATCGCAATGCGGCGAGCCTCGGCGCCCTGGTGGCGCCACTGGCACAAACGGCAATGAGCATTGCCAGTGAGGCGAGTTAGTTAGAAGGTCATCTCGATACAATTTATTGTGCTTTTTATTGTGCTTTGGAAAAATGATAAGGATAAAAAATGGCAAAGAATCTTTTTGATCTCACCGGAAAAATTGCTCTGGTAACCGGTGCTAGCCGGGGTATTGGTGAGGCAATTGCAAAACTTTTGGCAGAACAGGGCGCCCATGTGCTGGTATCCAGCCGAAAAATTGAAGGCTGTCAGGCTGTTGCCGATGCGATTGTCGATGCCGGCGGTAAAGCGGAAGCGGTACCTTGCCATATCGGCAATATGGAAGATATCCAGAAAATGTTTTTCGATGTCCGCGAGCGCTTTGGGCGGCTGGATATTCTGGTTAACAACGCAGCTACAAACCCTTACTTTGGTCATATCCTCGATACCGACCTCGCGGCTTTTGAAAAAACCGTTGAAGTGAATATTCGCGGCTATTTCTTTATGTCTGTGGAAGCGGGCAAGTTGATGCGCGAGCAGGGTGGAGGTGTGATTGTGAATACTGCCTCGGTCAATGCCCTGCAGCCTGGTGTGGGCCAGGGAATCTATTCCATCACCAAGGCGGCAGTGGTCAATATGACCAAAGCTTTTGCCAAGGAGTGTGCCCAGTTCAATATCCGTGTTAATGCCCTATTGCCTGGGTTGACCAAAACCAAGTTTGCCGGGGCACTCTTCACCCACGAAGATATTTATAAAACCGCAATCGGCCATATCCCTATGCACCGTCACGCCGAGCCTGAGGAGATGGCGGGTACAGTACTCTACTTAGTTTCCAACGCCTCCAGTTACACCACCGGCGAATGCGTTGTGGTGGATGGTGGAATGACTTCCTGTGGGGGAATTTAATATGCAAGATCCAATATTGGATTTCGACAATCAGGTTGCCCTAATTACCGGTGCTGCCAGTGGTTTTGGCAAACTGCTGGCTAAAGAGTTGGGATCTCGCGGAGCGCGCCTGGTGCTTGGAGATATCAATGAAGAGGGCCTGATGCAGCTCGCCGATGACCTGGGTCGTGATGGTATCCAGGTGCGCGCTCAACGTTGTGATGTTTCCTCTGAAGTGGATTGCGTTGCCCTGGTGCAACTGGCTGAGTCTGAGTTCGGCGGCCTGAATATGGCGGTTAATAATGCTGGTATCGCTCCGCCAATGATGTCCCTAAAGCAGACTGACGAAGCGATGATGGACCATCAATACAATGTAAACCTGAAGGGCGTATTTTTCGGTCTCAAGCACCAGCTGCCATTAATGAAAGATCGTGGCGGTGTGGTGCTCAACGTTTCCTCTATGGCCGGACTGGGCGGCGCACCCAAAATTGCCTCCTATGCTGCCGCCAAGCATGGGGTTATTGGGCTGACCAAAACTGCAGCGATGGAAAACGCCAAGTACGGTATTCGGGTGAATGCTATCTGCCCATTCTATTGCTTGACGCCAATGGTGACCTCTGTGGAAGCTCCAGGGGCCAGCCCGAAAGATGTTCAGGCTTTTCTTGCCGAAGGTTGTCCGATGAAGCGTCTTGGCGAGCCGGAAGAAGTGGTAGCAGCTATGTTGATGCTACTCTCCCCGAAGATGACTTATGTTACCGGGCAGGCACTGGCTGTGGATGGTGGTTTATCGGCATATTGAGGATAGGAGTGATTTAAAGCTAAAGAGTTGGTAAATGGCTAAAGTTGCAGACTCCCGCTCCTTTAGTGGACTTTATAGTGGACTTTATAGTGGACTTTATAGTGGACTTTAGTTCGCTTTTGAAAGTTAGCTTATAATCTTTACTTCTATTTTTTTGGAGGGCAGACATCGGCCGCTGGTGTCACCCCGTACTTTCTCAAGAGTTCTCTATAAGCGCCACTGCTACAGAGTTTACTGAGGCCAAGATCGAAGGTGTTCCTGTCCTCTTCCTTTTTGAATGCCATTTTGAATTTTGTGGTAGGCATTTTGAAGTTGTGTAGGGATACCGCTTCCAGTGAATGTCCACTTTGTTTTGAGAGGTAGGAAAATATGCTGATATCTATGACAATGATTGCACCTTCTTCCTGCCAGAACTTTTCCACCTGCTCCTGTGAGCTTTGTAGCTCAATATAGTTATGACTATTTGATGAACCAGGTGAGAACAGCGCCTGGAACTCGGGGCCGAGATCCCGGTGGGCACCCTGCCAGGTAATGATTGGATGTTCGGCTAAATCACTGACATTGTTTATGGTGATATTGTCTTTTTTCTTGCTAATGGCGTAGTTTATAAAGGCAATATAGTCTTTTGAGTAGAATAAATTTTTGCTGGCTTCATGAACATTGGCTTCAGCATCTGCGACACCACGATCAATTGCACCTTGTATTTCTCCCCAACCCATTTGAGCAAACGCTATAGAATACCCTGAGAGTGATTGTGAGATGATCTCAATTTCCAAGCCGCTTTTTGCGTGATCCATAACATAGGGGGGAGCATCCTCAGATATGGCAACTTTCAACTCTTTAGCGATAGTGCAGGGTGCTGAAAAAAATACAATAACCCATGGAATCAAGGTGTTTAAATGCCAGTTTCCCATATTTGGCTCCTTGAGCGAACGCTGGTTTCCAGGGGGTGTTGATGTTGAATCATTGAGTACTCATCGGTCATTAAGTCGTTATAGGTTGCGCTAGGTGTTCTTGGACCGATGCCGAAGGTAAAGCAGCTAGTGACTGACGGACAATGTTGAGGTGGGAAACCAAAATACCGGTTTTGAAATAATCCCCGGTAAAATCTATTTGCTGTACCTCTATGTAATTCGATTGTAAGGGACATCCCCAGTAAGGGTTTATTCCCCACCAGCCGTATTGGCCAGCACTTCTTGGGTTTCTCTGGAAGAAGTTATGTGCCTGGCCGATATTGTTGTATCTCAGCTTAAAGGTTTTGTTATCGAAGACACTGTGTGCATCGAAAATGACCAGGTGACTCAGGCTAATTCCAAGGCGTCCGAGAACATTTGCTAATTTAATAGCAGAGGTTCCCCCCCGGCTGTAACCTACTAATACCAGAAACTTTCCCTGTGAAGCCCCCTGAATAAGATATTGTCTTGCCTGTCTTTTAGCTAAAGGGCTGAACATGGCCCCCCCCATGTGCGAGACCCAGGCGTTGAGCGATTGGTTGTCCCCGGCGTTTGGACCACCGGCACCGTAAAAGCCGGCCACCGCCAGTGTATTTTTTGATACCAAGTTTTGTGCGCTGGGGGCTCTGTTTATAGTCAGGGGCATTGCTGTACAACTGCACTACTCAGAAGAGGCGTAACTCTCTGGGACATACAGTTTACTTAGCCGTCCAGTGTTGCTTGCGCACTTTCCGAGTACTGCTGCAACTGAAACTGGGCACAACAAACGTTTCAACTCCTCTCGCTAGGGCAGAATACGGCAGCGCTTCTGGGCAGCTTTTCGCAGTTCGCGGGGTAAGTCTTGCTCCGCAATATTATTTTGTTGTTGTCGCCATTCCTGACAGAGAGCAACATAGTTTTCGGCATTGACCTGGCTGCGCAGTGTTTGCCAGGGATCGTCTTGTATTTCGGGTTCTGGGGGAGGGGGTTGCCACTGGGCTATTTCCTGGGTGGCAAGTTGAAACTCACTATTTTGAGTCATTGCGGGAGTCCTGGCACCGAGGTGCTGTGCCGGGTGTGCCAACATCAATAAAGCGGTCACTAGAGCGCAACTCAGCGAGGTACCGGATAGCATCCGGCCTATATCCTTTTTCGGCTGGTAGCCCTTTGCCTGTAGTAAGACTTCAGAATCTAACTGTTGCGGTGAGGTAAAAGCTGACGCCTCTTCGCGGTATTGGTGCTCCCAGTTACTCATGCTTCTACCTCTATCACTCTTTAATGGCCTCCACTTGCCAGGGTTGTGCTTGAGATCCGTAAATCAGGGTTTCAATTTGCTGCCGAGCTAATTGGTAATATTCTCTACATTTTTTCAGTGATATACGCTCTATATCTGCTACTGCAGCCAGGGAGAGCTTGCACTCCATGTGTAGCAACAGCACGTTGCGTTGAAGTTTGGGGAGTTTCTGAATGGCTGCGATAACCTTATTTTCCCCCTCTAATATCTGAGGTTGGGGACTGCTGACTGTTTGCTTCTGCAGGGACTTATTGATTTGAATAAACAGCCAGTTTTTAAATAGCCGACCGTGGAGTTGCGGAGGATTCTCCAGAGTGCTTTGCCACAGAGCCTGCAATAATTGTGTGGTGGAGTTTGGTGCCATCTGGATGCAGTAACGGTAGAGGGCATCCTTGTGTCGGTTATACAGTGGCTCAAAAGCAGCAAGCCGACGAGTCTCCCGGTAGTGATCGAGCAGCTTCTCATCGGAATAATGTTGGAACACTTTGCGAGACAAAATGTCGTGCCTCCGTACGCAGGTAACCCGCAAGCCAGAGATGGCTTAGGCCTGGGTTTATGCGTCATTGATCATAAAAATTGTAGTCGGTATAAACGTTAAACTTGGCACCTTTGAGAACGAGCGGGATTTCTATTGGTTTTTGAGTAAGCCGAGTTCTCTTGGCCTGCGAAGTATAGATGGCCCAGCTCTTCAGGGGCTTACAGAGGGTAACGGGTAACGCCATATCTTGATAAACGGTCGCTTGGCGCGTTAAGCCTTTCATATTTATTAAAATGGCGGATGATTTTTTATTATGGCAATTTATTCTTTATTAATAAGGACTTTTTTGAACAACGGTAGGTGTGTGGTTTGTTGGAAAGCGCGACTGATCTGGACAGTTCAGGATGAATACTTTGTGAAAAGTATCCTGGCTAAGGAAAGGCCAAGTTAGTGATGTATTGGCAAATCTGGTAGGGGGAGAGGAAGTTGTAAAGGGCCGCGTTCGGCGCGTAAGTCCGTGAGTCTTAGCCCCACGCCTAGAAGGCGAATAGGAGTGGAGCGTTTATCCCAGCACTCCTGCAGCAATTGGCGAAACTCAGAAATACGCCCTGCACGACTGTTGCGCTCATGGGTACTCTGGGAAAAATCGGTATATTTTACCTTTACGGTGGCGCCATTTACTTCATAACGATCGCCGAGTTTTTCCAGCCGTTCCAGTAGGCGCATATATAAGCTGGTCATTTCTTCCAGCCAGTCATCATATTCACAGAGATCCTTGTTAAAGGTGCGCTCCACACTGACACTCTTGCGGGAGCCATCCCCGCTCACCGGGCGATCGTCGATACCGCGGCTCAGCTCGTAGAGGCGGCGCCCAAACTTGCCAAAGGTTTTACTTAACTCTACCTGGGAATAACGCCGCAGGTCGGCGCAGGTATGGATACCCTGGCGATGCATTTTCTCTGCCGTGACACGGCCTACGCCATGAATCTTGGTTACCGGCAAACGCAATACGAATTGATCAACCTCGTCAGGGGTGATCACCGTAAGTCCGTCGGGTTTACGCCAGTCACTGGCGATCTTGGCCAGGAATTTATTGGGGGCAACGCCGGCGGAGATAGTAATACCAAGGGTCTCTCTAACCCTCTGGCGGATCTCCTCGGCCATCAAAGTAGCGCTACCGTGGCAGTGACCACTATTACTGACATCGAGAAATGCTTCATCCAAGGAAAGTGGCTCAATATCGTCACAGTAATCGAGGAAAATCTCACGAATCTGGTGGCTGACTTCCCGGTATTTGGCCATGTTACCGGGTACTACAATCAAATCAGGACAGAGTTTCTTGGCCTGGGCGGTGGGCATGGCGGAGCGGACACCGTAGCTGCGGGCCTCATAGTTGCAGGTGGAGATGACTCCGCGGCGATCACTGCTACCGCCAACAGCGAGCGGGCGCCCACGGAGATTGGGATCGTCTCGCATTTCGACCGAAGCGTAAAAACAATCGCAGTCGCAGTGGATGATCTTTCTCATGCTGTGATTATATACAGTGTTTTGTGGCGCCAGGAAGTTATTTCTGCCAGTAGGCAATAGACAGCTGGATAGCAGGAAGGTGAGTGATGAGCAGTATCCCTTTAGTGGAGACCCCTGATTCGGAAGAGGCTTCCAGGGTATTTGCGGAAATACAGGATGAACTGGGTGGGATTCCCAGTCTGTTTAGGATTTATGCCCACCATGAGGGGCTGTTATTGGCCAATTGGCAGAAATTCAAGGCGGTGATGCTGCACGGCTGCCTGTCGGCTCAGTTGAAAGAAGCTATTGGCTTGGCGGTTTCTGCGGATAACCATTGTGACTATGGCATTTATCACCACAGCACCTCCCTGCAAATGCTAGGGGTTACCCCCGATGAGGTGATGCGTATTCGGACCGATCCAAAGCATGTGCACTTTTCCGAGAAGGAGCACGCGTTGTTTGATCTGGCCCGCAACGCCAATAAGTCACCTGATGATCACCGGCAACACCTTATTGCAGAGGCACGGAAGCTGGGGGCGGGAGATGATGAGCTACTGGAGGCTTTGGGGGTGATGGAGTTGGTGTTGGGTTTTAACCATTTGGCAGAAGCGTTGAGTCTTGTGCCTACCAGGACTCCGCACCAGAAATAACCCCGGCAAGATGCCGGGGTTTGGCCAGTAGAATACTTCAGAAGCTCTACTTAGGTGGTCGACCCCTGCCGAAGATCAATGCCAGGACAAAAAGTACAATAAAGATAAAGAACAGGATTTTGGCGATCTCTGTTGCCGTGGATGCAACACCGCTAAAGCCAAAAAAGGCGGCAATCAGCGCAATCACCAGGAAGATAATGGCCCAACGTATCATGGTGGTCTCCATATAAGATAAGGGAACCGGAGGTAGTACTTTGGGGGCCGACTCCCAACGACTTAATTGGTAGTGTATTGAGACGGTAATTACAAATTTCCGACACTGCCAGTATCAGTGATCTGCGCCAAGCTGACAAAGTAAAACCCCTGTTCTGTGACCTGTGTATAGATCAGCGGCAGCGCCTCCGCCACTTCTTTGCCGTGTTCATACATTGGGTGCAGCATAACCACACTGCCATCTTTGGCATTCTGGACGATATAGTCGGCGATGGCGTCGGGGTTATTCATATCGACATGCAGATGCGGCTCCAAGTCCCACTGGGCCACCTGAAAGTTCTGCGTGGCCAATAGACTACCCAGCTCTTCCGAGAGGCTTCCAAAAGGGGGCAGGATCGTTGGCCTTTCCTGATATCCGTGGTGCTGCAATAACTTACAGGTTTTTTTTATTTCGGCTTTGGCGCTGCTTAGTGGCAAGCTTGCCAGGTCGATATAGGAATAACCGTGATTTCCCAGCTGATGGCCGGCATTGATAATGGAGCGAGTCTGTTTGGGGAAGCGCTCCATTTCTTTGCCCACCAGAAAGAATGTCGCAGGTATTTGCAAGGTTTCTAGTTGCTTGAGAAGAGACTCAGTTGCACCTGGTACTGGCCCCCCGCTAAAAGCGAGGGCGATGCGTTTCTCCTCGCTGGATTTTGCAGATACTGTCAGGGATAGACATAAGATAATACTCGAAATCGCAGTTATTATTATTCTCATTTACTGCTCCAGATTTTTCTGACCCAGAAAAGAAAAAAGCCGTCTGAGACGGCTTTTTTGTGTTTTGTTATCGCTCGAGAAGTTCGAGCTTGCCCTTCTTGCCATCCCATTCCTCGGCGTCCGGCAGCGGGTCTTTTTTCTCGGTGATATTGGGCCAAACCTCAGCGAGCTCAGCGTTTAGCTCGATATACTCCTGTTGATCGTCGGGCACTTCGTCCTCGGAGAAAATCGCATTGGCGGGGCACTCCGGCTCGCACAGGGCGCAGTCGATACACTCGTCAGGATGGATCACCAGGAAGTTGGGGCCTTCGTAAAAACAGTCTACCGGGCAAACTTCTACACAGTCGGTGTATTTGCACTTAATGCAATTTTCCCCAATTACGAATGTCATGATTGTCCCTCAATAGTGCACTGATTCTTTCGTGCACGGATTTTATCAATTACTGGCGCGAATTGTAGTGGCTTTTCAGTCGATTTAGTTCACTGTTTATAACAAGTTGCACTGGGCGACATAAGTCGCCCAGCCTTTTACTTCAATAACTTGCGTAACGCATAAAGCGCTTCGAGCGCTTGGCGCGGCGTCATATCATCCGGGTCCAGCTCTTCCAGGGCATCCACGGCCGGGTGGCTGGGGCTGCCGAACAGGTCGACCTGTTGGGGAGAGCCGGGCTGTACTGGTGCTGAAACCGACGGAATCACAACCGCTTCAGGTTCTTGTTTAGGCGTTGCATCAGGTTTAGAAATAGCTGCGGGTACATCTACCGATTGGGCGCCGGCTTCCAGCGCTGCCAAGCGAGCGCGGGCCTCGGTCAGTACATCCGCTGGAATACCCGCCAGTTTGGCCACCTGCAAGCCGAAACTCTTGGACGCGGGTCCTTCCTGGATGCGGTGCAGGAAGACGATACCCTCGCCGTGTTCGGTGGCATCCAAGTGGATATTGGCCGCTTCCGCACACTGGTTAGGCAAATCGGTCAGTTCGAAGTAGTGAGTGGCGAACAGGGTGAATGCGCGCACTTCTCCGGCCAGGTAGTGGGCGCAGGCCCAGGCCAGGGAAAGACCATCGTAGGTGCTGGTACCGCGGCCGATTTCATCCATCAGCACCAGGCTGTGCTCGCTGGCATTGCGCAGGATATTAGCGGTTTCGGTCATCTCCACCATAAAGGTGGAACGACCCCCGGCCAAATCATCGGCGCTGCCGATGCGGGTGAAGATACGGTCGAGTAGGCCGATCTGGGCACTGTCGGCAGGGACATAACTGCCGCAATGCGCCAGTAAAGCAATCAGCGCAGTCTGGCGCATATAGGTAGATTTACCACCCATGTTCGGGCCGGTAATCACCAGCATACGGCGATCGTCGCGCAGTTCGATATCGTTGGCCACAAAAGGCTCATCCAATACCTGTTCCACCACCGGATGGCGCCCGCCACTGATATGCAGGCCCGGTTCAGTACCCAGCTCGGGGCGGCAGAGGCGCAGGTCATCGGCACGTTCGGCCAAACAAGCCAGAACATCCAGCTCAGAAACGCCGGCCGCCGCGGCTTGTAGCTCTGCCAGGGATTCATTCAGCTGATTAATCAGCGCCTCATAGAGGGCCTTCTCCCGCGCCAGGGCACGACTCTTGGCGGAGAGTGCTTTGTCCTCGAACTCTTTCAATTCGGGCGTAATAAAACGCTCGGCATTCTTCAGGGTTTGGCGTCGAATATATTCCGCCGGTGCCTTGTCGCTCTGGCCGCGGCTAATTTCAATAAAGTAGCCATGCACTCGGTTGTAACCCACCTTCAATGTGGGGATACCAGTGCGCTCCTTTTCCTGAAGCTCCAGTTGTACCAAGTAATCGCCCGCGTTCTCGCTGATAGCGCGCAGCTCATCGAGCTCTTCATCGTAGCCGGTAGCGATGACACCACCATCGCGTATTACGACAGGCGGGTTTTCGATAATGGCCTTTTGCAGCAGCTCTACGGTTTCCGGCCATTCACCGATCTGGCCACAAAGCTCTTTGAGTAGGACGGCACTGGAATTCGCTAGCTGTTCTTGGATTTCGGGGAACTGGGCTAGAGACTGACCCAGTCTTGCCAAGTCACGGGGGCGTGCGGAACGCAGTGCCAAGCGACCCAGAATGCGCTCCATATCACCCACGGGTTTGAGAGCATCACGCAGTGGCTCGAAACCATACTCTTCAATCAGTGCAGCAATGGCATCCTGGCGGTTGCGCAGCGTAGTGAGCTGGCGCAGCGGGTTGTTCAACCAGCGGCGCAGAAGGCGGCTACCCATGGCGGTTTTGCAGCTGTCGAAAACAGACAGCAGGGTATTGTCATCGCCGCCATTCAGATTCAGGTCGATTTCCAGGTTGCGGCGGCTGGCGCCATCGAGGGCGACGGTTTCGTCGCCGCTCTCGGTATGCAGGCCGCGAATATGGGGTAGCTCGGTGCGCTGGGTATCTCGTGCATATTGCAGTAAGCAGCCAGCGGCCACTATGGCACCGTGCATATGGCTGCAACCAAAGGCCTCCAGATTCATAGTGCCAAACTGCTGATTGAGCAGGCGCAGGGCAGTTTCCAGCTCAAACTCCCAGGGCGCACGACGGCGTACACCGGCGCGGCGTTCAATTTCCACCGGCAAAGTGAGATCTTCTGGCGCGAGTAATTCAGCCGGGTTGTGACGCTGAACCTGTTCGGCCAGGGATTCCAGCGTATCAGTCTCCTGAACCACAAAGCGACCGGTCGCCAAGTCCAATAGTGCGAGACCGAATACATCTCCTAAGTGAGAAATAGCTGCCAGCAGGTTATCGCGGCGGTCATTCAACAGCGCCTCATCGGTAACGGTACCGGGGGTGACGATACGCACCACCTGCCGCTCAACCGGCCCCTTACTGGTTGCCGGGTCGCCAATCTGTTCGCAAATGGCAACAGACACTCCGGCCTTGATCAAGCGCGCCAAATAACCCTCGGCCGCATGGTAGGGAATGCCCGCCATGGGAATTGGTTCACCACCAGATTTGCCCCGCGCGGTCAGGGTGACATCTAACAGCTCCGCGGCCTTCTTGGCATCGTCATAGAACAGCTCGTAGAAATCCCCCATGCGATAGAACACCAGCTCCTGGGGGTGCTGGGCTTTGATGCGTAAATATTGCTGCATCATCGGGGTGTGTTCGGGTTTCGCGGCCTTGGTTGCGGTTTTTGGCATTTTTCTAAGAAAATCAATAAGTTACAAAATTGTTCGCAAACCTCGTAAGCCCCGCAGGAAGTGCGGTCAGCTTAGGTCGAGGTTGAGGGCAGGCATGTTTAGGGCTTATTAATGGAAAAGTCCGCTCAAAAATCGAACAGTAAGCCCAAGCCTGATGTTCCTGAAGCACACAATCGAGGCTGAACTGAACCGAGAGGGCCAGCCCAAAGTTCGAAGGGCCTCTTTAAGGGGGCGCAGAATAGCAGAGTGGGGGGCAAACCACTACGGATGGCTGATCACCACCATGAGGGATGAATTGCAGTATCCCAATTTTTGGGGAGGAGTTTTCATTGGGGAGTAAGGCTTTTAACTTATGGGATAGCTTCCTATAGCCATACATCCTCCATTGGCAGGATGTAACCTACGAAAGTAATAGCATTTAATTCCGGCTAACTTTTATCATTTTCTCATCGTAAGTGTGAGTAAAGAAACTCATCAAAGCGGCTGCTTACGCTTTCAATTTAGACACATATGAATCATCAAATGGAAAAACAGTATTGAACGCTATGTCCTGTTGCGTATATCAGAATTAAAGAGAAGCTTCTCCTATTTCTTGGAGAAGTTGGCTAAGTTGTTGATTTTTAAGTGGGCCGAAAAATGATATAAAGCATATAAAGCATATAAAGCTTGGGATTTTAAAGAAGCTGCTATATATCTACCTGTTGAATTCATGCCGACTGGTGTAGCCCTTTGATTTTTATGGGCTATTTAAGATGATTTTGGTTGAAGGTTTTAGAATTATATAGAAGGGTGATATAGAGATGCTTCTTTTGAATTAACTGTTATGTATTTTAGTTTGTGGTAATTATGAGAGAAGAATTTAAAAAAAATAATCTATGAAGGGCTTAGGAAGGCCAAAGCGCGTGAATTAGATATATATACCTTTGCCTTGTATCATGACCATGAGTCGCATGTGGCAACGGTATGCATTGGCACAGTTGAGTCTTCATTGCGAGCTGTTATATCAAGCAATAAATTTTCAAATGAGCGATTTATGAGGGCGGTAGATAATGGAGATATAGAATCTGCAGCATCATGGAATGCCATCAGTGGTAGGAGCTTAATGCTTGGTGGTTTTGCACTTGCTAATGCATCAGAAGTAGATGTTCCTCGTAAGCCAAAGAAACCTGAGTTTTATCAAGAAATGGTTAAAGCTATTGAAGAGATGCGAGATTTAATAAAGCTACAGAGTAGCCATGGTTGTAACTTAATGTTTTGCTGCTCAACTGAGGCGTCTGAGGTAGGGTTGGTTTGGTCATAAACATAACAAGCCGCTCAAGCACCATTCCGGCCGCGAAAAGCGCGGCCTCCACTGGACTCGCTACGCATTGCTTCGCTCGACGCTTAGCGAGGCGTTATTTTTACAAGAAGGATCGTTTCTACAGATGGAAGGCATATTTGAAGTTGCCGCAGCGATCATCGCATCAATCGGCGCTAGCTCAGTAATAATAATTTCTCTTTCGTCTTGGCTTGGAAAAGTCTGGGCAAATAGGGTTCTCGAAAATGAGAAGCACCAGTTGGCTGAAGGTTTAGAAAAAGCTAAAAGAGAACTTGATGTACTCAAAGAAAGAACTCTGAGGTTTCAGAACGACAAAATTATCGTGTATCGATCTGCAATCGACATCATTGCAAACCTGTTAGCGACAATTGAGGCATATCAGGATGGAAAATTGTCGACTGCGGAAGCAGAAAACCTGTTTGCCTTGTTTAACGAAAAGAGAATTCAAGTATATGGATACCTTGCTATGATGGCTCCTCAAGAGGTTATGGACGCGCAAGATGATCTAATCGACTATCTCTTGGTCGTTATCAATAGTGATACACCATATGATTGGCGATTAGTAAGAGCTAAATCTCTGGCTTTATTAAACACCGTACGAAAAGACATTGGCGTTACTGAGCAGCCCATTGTATACAACGGGCAGTTGTAAAAATAACAAGTGACTATGGCCCTTTGTCAAATATTTAAGCCGTTTTCTTATCCCAGTAAGTGTTGTTTTTTACCATCGTATTGAGGATGGTAAGTTGCTTCCTCATACATGCGATAAGGGCTACTTTCTTTGGTTTACCAGCAGTGACCAAGCGCTCATACATTGGCTTTAATTTAGGGTGGCATTGTATTGCCGACATCATAGAAACAAACAAAACCGTGCGTACACGATGTCGCCCACCTCGAATATAACGTTTACCCTGGAAGCTACCGCTATCACGATTCATGGGGGCGATACCCACAAGTGCCGCAATATCTTTGCGGTTCAACTTGCTCAGCTCAGGAAGTTCGCTCATTAGCGTGTAAGCCTGTACATTGCCGACTCTTTTAGCGCTTAATAAGAGATCGCGTTTTTGTCTCCACTCGGCAACACTGTTAACAAGTTTATCAAGTTGCTTATCGACCCTTTCTAGCTCTTTCTTGATGACCTTTAAGGTAGTCTGATTGGGCTTGTGAGCAGACTTAGGAATTCTCTTGAGACGATTCTTTTGTATTTTGCTCATCTCTAAGCACCGGTTCCTGACCGTCAGCAAATCACTGATATTTCTGAGTTTTCTGGTTTGATTGATGACAATCTTGGCTTCATTGCTTCACCAAAATATGCGATATCAATTGCATATAGCTTACCTGTTTTGGCGAGCCGCCCCGCTGACTTTGCAAAGTTTCTTACTTGTGCAGGATTGCAAACAACTATCGGCAGTCCCGCTTTATGAGCAGCACAGACGAATTCTAATTCTAGCCTTCCTGTGGACTCGATTAATATTCTTTGAGGTTTAAGCGGTTGTATGGCGTCTTTAATACCTTCTTTGTGATTGGTAACACTAAAGAACTGGCCAGTAGGTCTCACATAAATATCGAGTTGTTTACTGCTGGTAACGATACCGACATTGATCTCTTGAGGTTCCATAAGATAAGCTATCTTCGCCTTGCTATTCGGGTGCGAGGCCCACATGACTATCTAGTGAGTGTCTGTCACGTTTATACTTGTTATCGGTCTTTATGAACCGGCGCAGCAACGAACTGTGATAAATAAGGCCTTCGGTGGCCGCCGAAGGTGGTTCTCAATTTACCCGTTAGCGAAAAGGATTTTCAACATCAGAATCGGACAAAAACAACCATACAAACACTGGCAGGCTGCTCCGGCCCGTCGGGTTTGCGCGGGACAGTCTACGCTCCGCTTCTGCCAATCCTGCTGTGTGAGTTATGTGTCAATAGCGTCCAGAACATAGAAGAGGCCTCAGAGTTGTCTGAACCCTATAAACTAAGCGAAAAGGAATTCACCGATATGCTGAAAGCTCTGAAGAAGCATGTTGAAACTGATATGGATCAGTGGGAAATATGGAAGCTCGATACCGCTCGAGGGAAAATCTTCATAAACATTTCCCTGGCTTCCGAAGGCGAAGAAGATACCTATATCGATCTAAATCGCCTTTTAAAGTAGTAAGTCATGCAGCTAACCAACAAACACATAACAAATGCAGGCGACATCATCCCTATGGGGCAGGATCTCCATTTCACAGCTTTGCTGCTACATTGCGGCCGTTGCTGCAGGCTTTATAGTTTATGTGGTTGAAAAATATATTTTATGACTACGAACCAAAAATTTAAAAAGTTGAGTGCTGGCAGGGGTTATATTGCTGACAATTATCAAGTACCGCTCAGCTTATCCGGTATAGCAAAGCACTCTAATATGTCCCCCTATTATTTTTTGCGTGCTTTCAAAGATACTTTTGGAGAAACACCTAACGAATTCTTGATTCGGCTTAGAGTCGAAAAAGCTAAGAAGATGCTTATTATGGAAAACTTGAGTGTCTCAGAAATTTGCGAGAGAGTGGGTTACATAAGCCTTGGCAGCTTTTCTTCATTGTTTTTAAAACAAACTGGCATGGCACCTACTTTATATCGTCGTAAGCTTTGGGCTTTGTCTACTGAGGCATATTGTTTTCCCTCGCAGGCTATACCGGCATGCTATGCCTATCATTTTTTAGGAAAATTGGCTAGTTGAGCAATATTGGAGAAATATCATCTTGATTGTTTTTATAAAATATAGATGAATTAATAACTGGGAATATATAGATGATTACATCCATAGCGCATGCAACAATATATGTACTTAATCAGGACGAAGCTCTTGATTTTTACAAAAACAAGCTTGGTTTCGAGGTCGGTGATGACATGAAAGTGGAAGGAAGTTTCCGATGGCTGACTGTTTATCCGAAATCTAATTCACAGCTTCAGCTGGTATTGGCAGAGCCAAAAGAGGGGCCGATGTTCACTAAAGACTCTGCCGAAAAAATACGAAGCTTAATCAAAGAAGGTGCATTTGGAGCGGGCGTTTTCGAAACTGAAAATTGCCAAAAAACGTACGAAGAGCTTGTGGCTAAAGGAGTGGAATTTATCCAGCCACCTACAAAGCAGCTTTATGGTGTCGAAGCTATGGGCATAGACAACTCTGGGAACTGGTTTAGTTTGGTTCAACGGAAAAATAAAATATAACGTAAAGTAAGTCAGGGGCACTGCAAGCGGTGCCCTGCTTAAAAAGGGTTTGCCACAAAAAGCTTGCTCTAGCAATATTTTCGCACTTTTCACTATTTCATACGCATATACGAATGCCAATTGACTTGGAGACTATTACGTGGTATCAGGTAATTTTAATGTGCGCTTGGCTCTAAACAAAAATAGAAAAGCCACAAATACAATATATAAACGTCAAAAAGTCGAAGTCTTGGAGGTCAAAGATGGCTGATCAAGAATGTCCAGGTACTATGATGGAGGCGTTGAAGGGTTGTCGGGTGATGTGGCTCGTTGGGTATTTACTAAATATCTCTCTACCAATCGACCTGTGGAAGAAAAATTGGCTAACGTAAATTCGCTCCCTTCGGTCGCCGGATCTCACTATCGCTCGGCCGTTCATGGTGGGTGTTAAGTGCCAAAAATGAAGCTTCGTATCGAATACATTACTAGCATAATTTCTATTTTTCTGATTCTTTCTTATCTACTTGGTTACTATGTTTTTTATTACACAGAAATAGGTCTAGTAGATGTTCTTATAATACCAAGTATGTTTTGGTTCATAAGCTGCATTGCCATTGCACCTATACACTTCATGATATCGGCTTATAGATATTTTCGTAACCTTCCAAATTATAAATATCATGCTTTTTCCGGTACTTTAGTGGTAATTTCTTTTATGGTTTATTGGGGACTTGTGCAACTTGGTTTTGTTATTACAGTCTAAGCATTTAGCTGGTCAAGGTTACACCACTTCTTTGGATAAGTCTTACTTGGTCTTGCCCACAAAAAGAGGATGCTCTTACTGTGGGCAAGACCATTGTCACAATGATAAAGAAACTCAAAGCGTGGCTTAAAGCTAGAGAAGAAGGTAAAAAACTCGAAAGTTGGTTCTTTGTTACTTGTGATAGCGAGTCTATTTATAGACACATCGCTGCTCCTAGAAAAGAACAGTGGAATGACAAATTTCGATTGTCAGAAATTGAGCGTATTTATTTTGAAGCCACGGATTACATGTTTTCGGATGATATTCACTTTTTTATCACTGAGAGCCCAGCAAGCTACGTAATACCGACTGAGGCTAAAGGTGGCCAAGCGCTTTGGAATTTGGTTATGGAAAGAAGGTCTTTTTGATGCTGGGCTTGCAACTGAAGCCGCTACTTCGTTGGGTGGTATATATTGTTGGCCGGCCCCAAAAAGTTAACAAGTACAGGCGCCCGACACCTACGGCGAAGGTGATAAAAGCGTTAACTACAATACTTACCCTGAGGCATGTTTAATGAAAGTAAAGAGAATAGTTTTAAATGTAGAGGCTGCAAATCCAGATAATGCCAAAATATTCTATGAATCTATCTTTGACCTTGATCTTGTTATGGACCATGGCTGGATCAAAACATATAGCTCAGGGGAAGAAATGACCACCCAAATAAGTGTGGCATCTGAAGGTGGCTCGGGGACTGCTGTTCCTGATATGTCAATTGAAGTTGATGATCTTGATTTGGTATTAAAGAAAGTAATGGCTGAAAATATTCAAATTGAATACGGGCCAGTATCAGAGCTGTGGGGAGTTCGAAGGTTCTATGTTCGTGACCCGTTTGGAAAGCTTGTTAATGTACTTCAACACATATAACCAGTAGTTGCGCGATAACGGATGATTATGGTCTTTATTTGGAAGTCCTACCTAGATTCTCACAATAACCGACACACTTGGCGATAGCGAAGGAGGCCAGCTGGTTGTAGGCTAGTAAGCTTCCACACAAACAAGCCAGGAACCTCATGGGAACCCGTACCAACCAGCTGACCTTGAAAGAACGATACCAGATTGAGGTCCTTAATGGGCAGAACTATTCAGCCCGAGCCATTGGACTACGCCTCAATAGATCCAATAAGACCATCTCTCGTGAGCTTGGTCGTTACAGCCCTTACTGTGCCGAGAGTGCCCACCGTCAGGCACTGCAACGACGGCACGGAGCTATTAAACATACCAAGCTCGACTTTGCCATGCAGGTACAAATCGACCACCAGCTGAAAAATGCAAGTCCTGAACAAATCGCTGGGCGAATGCAGCTTGAGAGGTGTGCGAAAACGGTTAGTTGTTCAACAATTTACCGCTGGGTCAGTCGACTTAACTGGAGGTCACGTCTGCCAAGGAAAGCCAAACCTTATCAGAAACGGGCAGGTTCCGAGGCAGGCGTAAAGCTTATTCCAGAGCGCATAGATATTGATCAAAGACCTGCGATTGTCGATGAAAACACTGAGATCGGTCACTGGGAAGGCGATACAGTTTATGGTCAAGATGGCTATCTGGTGACACTGGTTGAACGAGTTTCCAAATTATTGCTCACTCGCAGAGTCCCAAATAAGAGCAAGAAAACAGTGAGCCGGGCGATCAAGCAGATGTTGAAGCCATATCAGGCCATCTGTAAAACCATCACCTTCGATAATGGAGGAGAATTTGCAGGTCATCAATCGATTGCGCAGAAGCTAGGATGCAGAATATATTTTGCGAAACCTTACCACTCTTGGGAACGCGGGCTGAACGAAAACACTAATGGCCTTTTGAGGCGCTTCTTCCCAAAAGGAGTGGAAATTGGCAAGATACCAAAAAGCCGTATTGATGACGCAGTGTTTCGAATCAATACTCGACCTAGGAAAGTACTAAATTACTTGAGCCCGCTGGAATTTTTGGCGGGTAAACGTGTGTCACTTATGTTGGCAATCTAGGCTACTTCTTCTTTGAACTTGATTTGTCTTTTGATCGGCGCTGTGTTTAGTATTGATTATTCCGTTTCTTGGTTGGTAGTTAGAAGTTATGTTGCAGAAGTTGAAAGCCTCTTTGGGAATTGGTGCGGCTAAGGTCGATACTGTTTTAGATAGCGCTAGCCTATTTCAGGGGGAGCTAATCAAGGGAAGTATCCACATCCTGGGGGGTGATGTTGAGCAAGAAGTTGATGCAATCAATTTAAAGCTCTGTACTGAGGTTAAAGTAGAGAATGATAATGGTACCGGCTATATCAATTTCACTTTAGATGACATAAGAATTGTAGAACCATTTACAATTGATGCCGGCAGAAGTATAGAAATTCCCTTTGAGTTCAAGTTAAACGATGAGGCACCAATTACTGCACTTAGGGCCCGCAAGAATGAATGTCGTGTTTGGTTGGAAACGACACTTGATATAGATTTCGCCATTGACCCCAAGGATAGGGACTACCTGGAAGTTAAGCCCCTGCCGGTAGTCCAGTCAATTGTCGCTCTGATTGAAGGCGAGGGTTTTGATCTGGTGAAGGTAGATGTTGAAAAAGGCTATTTGAATGGCGGTTCCTTTTCTTCAAAGTCTGGCTGTTATCAGGAAATAGAATTTAAAGGTGGAGGCTTTTTCGGGGCTAAGGAAGTCGAGCTTTCATTTATTTTGGACGGAGAAACGATTCACTGCCTGGCCGAGATTGACCGGAGGTTTGGGGGGCGGGGTGATGAATATCTGTCTTTTTCTCTCGGTATCGATGCCAGTGATAATGAAGTTCAAACTGCGGTTGAGGCAATTCTCTCCCGCTGACCACGATAGTTATGTAGCTTTAGGGCGATAGCCTCAGATGATAAACCATGAACAAAATATTGCCGGGTAATAGCCCGGCTATATTTTGATTCGCTGCTCCTAAAAACAATATCTTACATCAATTACTCTAAACAGGAGTGATTGTAGTGATTTCACATATTTCACTTGGTACCAATAACCTGGAGCAGGCTCGCAGTTTTTATGGCCAGTTAATTAGCTTGCTTGTGGTAAGGAAATTTATGCGTCTGGTAGAGTGGTCTTTTGGAAATTTCCCAACTCCTCTACTAGGCTCGCGTTAACAGTGCCGTTCAATAGTGAGTCTGCCAGTTTTGGTAATGGCACTATGGTTGCTCTTAAAGCTGAGAATGAAAAGGAAGTTGATCGTATTTATTGTATGGCTCTTAGCTTGGGTGCTATGAGCAAAGGGGAGCCCGGTCATAGAGCCCCTGGAGCCTTCTATGGTGCTTATTTCCGCGATCTGGATGGAAATAAGGTAGCGATTTTTGCTCGGTGATTTTCCCCGAGTCAAAATATTCTCGGGGAAAAGTACATTTGGTCAATAATTACTGTGTGGCTTCCAGTTCTGCGACCAAGGTAGTAATTAATTCTGCTGCTGGTAGGGCCCTGCATAGGGGGGCACCCTGGCCAGCCCATTGCACTGCAAAACTATCGCTGCCAGCTGCAGCCGAGGCGTTGGCGAGAGCCTTGCCGGCACTGTAGCAAATGGGGTAATCAGGCCTTGCTGGCGCATCGCGGTTTAGATCTCGGAAAAAACGATTGGCAATACCGCGAGCGGGACGCCCGGAGATATTGGCGGTGATCGCGGTGTTATGAGCTCGCTCACTTTTAAGAGCTGCCCGGAAGTTATCGTCAGCGGCGGATTCTGGGCAAAGAATAAAGGCGGTTCCCATCTGCACAGCGCTGGCGCCGAGGGAGAGGGCTGCGTGTATACCGGCTCCATCCATAATACCTCCGGCGGCAATAATGGGCAGATTGTTCTGGCTGCAAAGCAGGCGGACTAGAGCGAGCGTCCCTATTTCCCGATCTTCTTCTGGATCGAATACCCCTCTATGGCCGCCCGCTTCTATGCCTTGAGCGATCAAGGCATCCATTCCTGCGTCTTCAGCAAGCTTCGCTTCTTCGGGGGTGGTGGCAGTGGCGAGCAGGATTATTCCAGAGTCTTTGAGCGCGCTGATGGCGGCTTGCTCGGGCAATCCAAAATGAAAGCTTACCACGGCGGGCTTTTCTTGCAGGAGCACTTCCAGTAGTTCGCTGTTCCCAATAAAACTCGGGTAGGGCTCATGTAACGCTTGAGGTGGCGTCGCATCCAGCTCCGAGAAATAGGGTGCCAGGTGATTGAGCCAAGCGGCTTCACGCTGGGGATCAGCAACTGCCGGTTGATGACAGAAGACATTGACGTTGAAGGGGTGCTCAGTGAGTTCTCGAGTCTGCTGGATTTTTTCAGCGGCTTTCTGTGGGGAGTAAGGGCCGAGGCCGATGGCGCCGAGTCCGCCGGCATTGGAGACCGCGGCAGCAAGCTCTGGTGTGGAGACGCCGGCCATTGGCGCTTGAAAAATGGGGTGGGAAATTCCCAGTGTTTGCAGAAAAGATTGCACTGCCCGTTCGCCTCGCTGTTCTTGCTTTAAGGAAACTCTGAAAAAGAGTTTATTGTGTTTCTGCGGCCCTCAAGAATATTCAGTGAGATTTTAGCTAGCGGTATTTGAGAGAGGTTGCCGCACCGCCTAGTGGTTTCTCAAGGGGCAAGGTATGGGCTCACCTTAGGGGAATTCCGGCGCGCTAGCTATAGCGGGCCGGAAGTAATTTTTGAATTGGTGGAGATGAATTAGGCCTGAGGCTTAGCTGGGTAATTAGAGGTGCAGGTTTAGACCAATATAGGGGCCTTTAATCTCAACATCGCTCTGTAGGTCGTCCAGTTCATCCAGGTCCAGGTTCATTACGCGGTAGCCGGCCTCAATCGCTAGGTCCACGGCAGGTACGAAATCCCAGCGCACTTTTGCGGTGAAATCGGTGAGGGTATCGCCGCGATAAGCGGTGCCATTGCCCTGGGCAATAACAGACCAGCCACTAAATGGCAGGTCAAAACGTGCCATTCCATAGGCCATTGGCAGATAGCCTGTTAGTTGGATGGTTTCTGTGCGATCTTCACTGATGGCGGTAAATTCACCGTCGTATCTGCGCGCGGTAATGCCCAGGTCCAGGTTTACCCAGTTGTCCAAAATTTCGTAGTAGAAAGTTGCGTCGGTGTGGGTGAGGTCGAGGTCGGTATTGATGGTTGAGCCAGTCTGGAAAGTGACATCGTCGAAAGTGACGGTGCTTTGCAGTTCGGCGCTGCCATCGGTATCAATGTTGCTGTGTGCCAGCATGACATTGGGCACCAGCGGAATTGGGTGTTCCAGCGCGACCTGAATAAAGGTGATGTGGTCTTCACTGAGGGAGAGTTTGTCCAAATTATAATCGTCCTTACCAATATTACCGTCGTAATTTGGCAGCCATGCACCGAGGCTGGCATCAAGGCCGAGAATCGTATCAGCGCTGGCGGCACCGCTGCTGAGAAGGGCGCACAGGGCAATAGCAGATTTCTTCATGAGTTTCTCTCCGTGATAAATTTGCCGCGGAGTTTACAGGGTTATTTTTAATGTGTTGCTGTAAGTTGCACATTTTCACAAATTTGTTGGCCGATTAAGCAAGAGTGGGGCGCTGTGCTATTTAAGGCGGGCGAAGGTGGGCGGAATTTATACGAGACTATGTCTTATTTCCCGCCTCCTGGCAGTTTAGGGGTTCGCTTCAAATAGCATTCGCTGTAGCGCGCTGGCGGCATTACTTAGCGTACGCCCGCGATGGCTAATCACACCGAGGTTGCGCAAGACCTGTAATTTTCTCACCGGCAGTACTGCCAGGCTTTCATCCACCAGAGTTTGGGGCAAAACACTCCAGCCCAGTCCGACACAGGCCATCATCTTGATTGTTTCAAGAAAATTAGTGGCCAGCTTGGAAGTGAGCTTTAAGCCCTGGGCGTCGAATTCCCTTTTGATCAGGCGCCCGGTATAGGTATTGAGGTCTGGCAGTATGGCGGGGTAATTGGCTAGGTCAGCCAGCTCTAACTCTGGGATTCTGGTGAGTGGATGGTTCGGTGCCGCCACTACTACGCAGGGGTCCGGCCAAATCACTTGCGCATTCAAGTGTGGGTAATCCTTGAGAGCAAGGGTGACCACGGCCAGTTCGTATTTGGCGGCCATCAGGGCTTCGTAGGCTTGCTCGGAGTCTACGAAGTCGATATCCAGGGCTACTTTCGGGTAGCGATTACTGAATTCCTTAAGTACTGGCGGGAGGTGATGTAGACCCACATGGTGACTGGTAGCGATGCGCAGGCTACCGCTAACGGTATCGCCAAGGGCACGCAACTCTTGTTCGGTGTCGGAGATTTCATTGAGGATATGGCGGGCGCGGGGCAGCAGGGCGCGCCCGGCATCGGTGAGCTGTAGCTTACGGCCTATGCGATCAAACAGCGGCGCCTGCAGTTGCTGCTCCAGAGCGGCGAGGCGCTTGCTGGCGGCGGGCTGGGTCAGGTGCAGCTGCTCTGCCGCCCCCGATACAGAACCCTGTTCGGCAATTGCCAGGAAAGCCTTCAACCACTGAATTTCCAATTGCTATGTCTCTCACTGATGGAACTCTGGGCCCAATAGTACCTCAAATTCCTTTTTGGAATACATTGGATAATAAATATAAATTGGTGTTATTTTTGAGTCCTGGTTAGACTCGGGCGCTTAACTATTGAGAGGAACGGCTGTGGCAGGGCAAACACTCTACGACAAACTCTGGCAGGACCACCTGATCAAGACCCGTGACGATGGGTCCGCGTTGATCTATATCGACCGCCATCTGATTCACGAGGTGACCTCCCCCCAAGCTTTTGAAGGGCTGCGCCTGGCTGGCCGGCAGCCCTGGCGTAAAGACTCCCTGGTCGCGACTCCCGATCACAATGTGCCTTCCGAAAGCGCTGAACGTGCGGCCGGTGTTAGCGGTATCCGCGACGATATTTCCCGCATTCAGGTGCAGACCCTGGATGAAAACTGCCGGGATTTCGACGTGGTGCAGTTCGGTATCAACGAGCCGGGGCAGGGCATTGTGCATGTGATTGGCCCGGAAACGGGCGCCACCCTGCCGGGTATGACGGTAGTGTGTGGCGATTCTCACACCTCCACCCACGGTGCGCTGGGGGCTCTGGCCCACGGCATTGGTACCTCCGAGGTGGAGCATGTGATGGCCACCCAGTGCCTGATCCAGCGCAAAATGAAGAATATGTTGGTGCGTGTGGATGGCGAGCTGCTCCCAGGTGTTACCGCCAAAGATGTGGTGCTGGCGATTATCGGCAAGATCGGCACTGCCGGTGGTACCGGCTATGCCATCGAGTTCGGTGGTGAAGTCATCCGTAAGATGTCGATGGAAGGTCGCATGACCGTTTGCAATATGGCAATCGAAGCCGGTGCTCGCGCGGGCATGGTAGCGGTAGATCAGATCACTCTCGATTATGTGAAAGATAAACCCTACGCACCAAAAGGAGAGCATTGGGATAGAGCGGTTGAGGCCTGGATCCATCTACATACCGATGACGATGCGGACTTTGATCAGGTTGTAGTACTACAGGGTGAGGAGATTGAGCCCCAGGTGAGCTGGGGGACCTCGCCGGAAATGGTTGTCCCTATAAGTGCCAATGTGCCGGACCCCGCTGCCGAAGGCGATGCGACCAAGCGCACTGGTATGCAACGCGCTCTGGAATATATGGGACTGAGCGCCGGGCAGAAGATTAGCGATATCAAACTGGACCGTGTCTTTATAGGCTCCTGTACCAACTCCCGTATTGAGGACTTGCGTGCCGCAGCCGCTGTAGCCAAGGGCCGCAGCAAGGCCAACAGTGTCAAGCAGGTATTGATTGTACCCGGCTCCCAGGCGGTTAAGGCCCAGGCGGAGCGCGAGGGGTTGCACGAAATTTTTGTCGAAGCCGGTTTTGAGTGGCGCGAGCCCTCCTGCTCTATGTGTCTGGCAATGAATGCGGACAAATTAGGGGTCGGAGAGCACTGCGCCTCCACATCTAACCGCAACTTTGAAGGCCGCCAGGGTTACGGCGGCCGCACACACCTAGTCAGCCCCGCTATGGCGGCGGCAGCGGCGATTGCCGGACACTTTGTTGATGTGCGCGAGATGGCACCAGTGCAAGCGCAAGAGGAGATGGCCTGATGAGAGCATTTACCCAGCACCAGGGCATCGTGGTGCCTATGGATCGCGCCAATGTCGACACAGATCTGATTATTCCCAAGCAGTTTCTGAAGTCCATCAAGCGCACGGGCTTCGGCCCCAATCTCTTTGATGAGTTGCGCTACCTGGATGAAGGTTTTCCCGGCCAGGACTGCTCGAACCGTCCGATCAACCCGGATTTTCCCCTGAACTTCCCCCGTTATGGGGGCGGCTCAGTGCTGCTGGCGCGGGAAAATTTTGGCTGTGGCTCCAGCCGTGAGCACGCCCCCTGGGCGCTGGAAGATCACGGTTTTCGTGCAATCATTGCGCCCAGTTTTGCCGATATCTTCTTTAATAACTGCTTTAAAAATGGGTTGCTGCCAATTGTCTTGCCCGAAGCCGTGGTACACCGCTTGTTCGAGGAAACGCACGCGCAGGAAGGTTACACGCTCACGGTCGACCTTGAGCAACAGCATATACATAAGCCCTGTGGCGAGACCATTGCCTTCGAGGTGGATGCCTTCCACAAACACTGTCTGATTAACGGTCTCGACCACATCGGCCTGACTTTGGAGCACGCTGATGATATTCGCGCATATGAAATGGCGCGACGTGAAAAAGCGCCCTGGCTTTTCGATGCGGTTCAGTACTAAAAGGAAATTCCTGTGACAAAAAAAGTAATGATTCTGCCGGGCGACGGCATTGGCCCGGAAATTGTTGAGCAGGCTATGGCGGTGCTGGACGTTGCATCGGAAAAATACAATTTAGGGCTGAGTTTTGAGCAGGGCCTCATCGGCGGCGCATCAATTGATGCTTATGGTGAGCCGCTCACCGACGAAACGCTCAAAGCTGCAGGTGAGTGCGATGCGGTATTGCTCGGCGCTGTCGGTGGCCCCCAGTGGGATACCCTGGCGCGTGAAATTCGTCCGGAAAAGGGGTTGCTGAAAATTCGCAGCGGGCTCGGCCTCTATGCCAATTTGCGCCCGGCCATTCTCTATCCGCAGCTGGCCGACGCCTCTTCGCTCAAACCGGAAGTGGTGGCTGGGCTGGACATTCTGATTGTGCGCGAACTCACCGGCGGGATTTATTTTGGTGAGCCTCGCGGCATTCGCACCCTGGAAAATGGCGAGCGCCAGGGCTTCAACACTTATGTATACAGCGAATCGGAAATTGAGCGCATCGCCCGCTCGGCTTTTGAGGCGGCGCAAAAGCGCAATGGCAAGCTCTGCTCTGTAGATAAAGCGAATGTATTGGAAGTCACCGTGCTCTGGCGCGAAGTACTGGATCGCCTGGCGCCGGAGTACCCGGATGTGGAACTGTCACATATGTATGTGGACAATGCCGCGATGCAGCTGGTGCGTGCACCCAAGCAGTTCGATGTAATGGTGACTGGCAATATGTTCGGCGATATTCTCTCCGAT
Source organism: Microbulbifer sp. THAF38 (assembly GCF_009363535.1). NCBI lineage: Bacteria > Pseudomonadati > Pseudomonadota > Gammaproteobacteria > Cellvibrionales > Microbulbiferaceae > Microbulbifer > Microbulbifer sp. THAF38. The sequence continues at coordinate 3,240,181 of NZ_CP045369.1, read as the reverse complement.
GCCGCCGCCATGCTCACCGGTTCCATCGGCATGCTGCCATCCGCTTCCCTAAACGAAAACGGTTTCGGCTTGTATGAACCTTGCCACGGCTCCGCTCCGGATATCGCCGGGCAGGGCATCGCCAACCCCCTCGCCACTATCCTGTCTGCGGCGATGATGCTGCGTTATTCCCTGGATATGGGTGAAGCGGCGGATGCCATTGAGGCTGCAGTCAGTAAGGTGCTGGAGCAGGGGCTGCGCACTGCCGATATTTACACAGAGGGTTGCCGCAAAGTTTCCACGGCGGAGATGGGCGCCGCCGTCGTCGCCGCGCTTTGAGCGCTGGTGACGGTAAAAAATTGCCCATTTCACTATCGCGCCGCTTTCTCGGTGGCGCACTCAGATCACTTCACAAACAGGACAAAGCAATGCAGAAAATAGGTTTTATCGGCTGGCGCGGTATGGTTGGCTCGGTATTACTGGAACGCATGGGCGCCGAGGATGACTTTGCGCATATCGCTGAACCGATCTTCTTCTCTACCTCCAATGCTGGCGGCAAAGCGCCGGATATCGGCCGCGAGTTGCCGCCGCTCGGCGACGCTTACGATCTCGATGCACTCGCGGCGTTGGACGCCATTGTCAGCTGCCAGGGCGGCGATTACACAAAAGAGGTTTTCCCCCGCCTGCGCGAGGCCGGCTGGCAGGGTTATTGGATCGATGCGGCATCCAGCCTGCGTATGCAGGAGGACGCGGTAATCGTTCTGGACCCGGTCAACCGCGATGTGATCGATCGTGCCATTGATGCGGGGCAGAAGAATTTTATCGGCGGCAACTGCACTGTGAGCCTGATGCTGATGGCTTTGGGTGGCCTGTTTAAAGCGGATCTGGTGGAGTGGGTGAGTGCCATGACCTACCAGGCCGCCAGCGGTGCCGGCGCCAAGAATATGCGCGAGCTGATTGCGCAAATGGGCGCGATCCGTGACGGCGTGGCGCCAGAGCTGGAAAATCCCGCCAGCGCCATTTTGGATATCGATCGCAAGGTGGTTGCGGACATGCGCTCGGCAGATTTCCCCACTGCGCAGTTTGGTGCCCCTCTGGCCGGCAGCCTGCTGCCCTGGATCGACACTCAGTTGGACAATGGCCAGAGCCGTGAAGAGTGGAAGGCCCAGGTGGAAGCCAACAAAATTCTGCAAACCCAGAGTCCAATTCCGGTGGATGGTACCTGTGTGCGTATCGGCGCAATGCGCTGCCACAGTCAGGCTTTTACCGTGAAGCTGAAAAAAGATTTGCCGCTAGCAGAAATAGAGCAGTTGCTGGACAGTGCTAATGATTGGGTCAATGTGGTACCCAATGAGCGCGAAGCCACTCTGCAGCAGCTGACGCCCACAGCGGTGACCGGCAAGCTGGATATCCCGGTGGGGCGCCTGCGCAAGTTAAGCATGGGTCCAGAGTATCTGAACGCCTTTACCGTGGGCGACCAATTACTCTGGGGGGCAGCCGAACCCCTGCGCCGTATTCTGCTGATTTTGCTGGGTAAGCTGTAACTGGTACAGCTTGGTATAAGTGTTCCAGCGGCGCATGTTGCAGCGTTTGTTAATAGAGGACATTTTGCCAAGCTGTGAACCCCATCAAGTAAAAAGCCGCTACTAGTTGTCATAGCGGCTTTTTCGATTTTCCCCCGCGGGTATAATCGCCCCCTCATTTTTTCCTTTCCAACCCAACGAAGTGAATAGCCATGTCCGAAGCCGCCCGCGAACTGGTCATCGTCGGTGTCGATAACGCCGCCTTTGCCCCTCTGCTGGAAATCCTGGAGGAGCGGGAAATTATTACCGCCGAGCAGCTGTGTTTGCTGGAGAGCGAGGAGCGCGAAGTCGATCCGCAGGTATTTGCCAATCGCAGTATCTCCGTGCAAGCCCTGGAGAAATTCGCTTTTGCTGAGGGGCAGGTGGTCATTTTGCTGGACTCCAGCGAAGCCATTAATACGGCGATAACCAGCGCCGAAAATAGCGGTGCCTGGGTGGTAGATGCGGCGAACAACACCCGCGGCGACGAGAGTGTTGCCCTGATTCATCCCGCTTTCAACGCCGCAGAGCTGGCCAGCGCAGAGCGCCGCGTGGTGGCAGTGCCCAGTGCCGGTGCCGCCATGGTGGCTGAAGCACTATTTCCCCTGGCAGAAAATCTGCAGGGTGTGCAGGTGCAACTCAATCAACCGGTATCCGCCTTAGGCAAAGCTGCCATCGATGCCACTGCGGCGCAGACAGCGCGTATGTTCAGTGGCCAGGATGCGGAAGTCGATCCCGCCATTGGTCACCGTCTCGCATTTAATCAGCTCAGCGCCAGTGAAGCCCTGCTCGCCAGTGGCCATACCCTCGGCGAGCTGACTTTGATTCACGACTTGCGCCGTTTGCTCGGCGATAACATCGCTATTGATGCCAGCATTAATACGGTTTCTGTATTTCACGGCCAGCTGGCCAATTTGGGCATTGTTTTGCGCGAAGAGGCGGACCTGGAAAAAATACGCGCACTGTTAGCCAATGGTGTGCGTCTTCAGTTGGCGGAGCAACCCTCGGCGGAAAATGCCGTGGGTAGTGACGTGACAATCATCGGTCGCTTGCGCCAAAGCCTACTTGGCAAGCGGCAGATAAACCTTTGTGCGGTGTCGGATAATTTGCGCAAAGACGTTGCAATGAACTGTGCACAAATTGCTCACTTGTTGCTAAAAAACTACTGATATTTAATACTTAGCCGCCATAGTGAAGGTGTAATCTTAACTTTGGTCCGGCTGCGAATGGCGAATGATTCGCCCTGGTTGGTGGCCGCCCGTATGGCGGTCAATTAGTCGAACGATTACTGTTCAGTAATGGGGATTTTCTGAAGGCGCGCTTTTCGGAAGCCCTGGGAAGATTCTAACAATAAAGGGAATCGGATATGCGTGTGCGTAAGTTGGCACTTGCAGTTGGTCTAGTCGGTGCACTGGGAAGCAACGCGACTCTGGCGCTCGGACTGGGGGAGATCAAACTCAACTCCACCCTTAATCAACCGCTCAATGCGGAGATTGGCCTGCTGCAAACCCGCGGCCTGGATGATGCTGAGATCAAAGTGCGTCTGGCAGGGCCGGATGAATTTGACCGCGCTGGAGTAGAGCGCTCCTACCTACTCACTTCACTGCGTTTTGATGTGGATTATTCGGGCAGCAAGCCGGTAGTCCGTATTACCAGCCGCGAACCTATCCGCGAACCCTTTCTGAATTTCCTGGTTGAAACCCGCTGGCCCAGTGGACGCCTGCTGCGGGAATACACCCTGTTGATGGATCTGCCGGCGTTTTCACCGAACAGCGCTCAGCAGCCGGTGCGCGCGGCCGAGCGCGAGCGCCAGCAGGTGCGCCGCGACACCCAAGTTCAGAGACCCGCTCCGCGTCCGGCGCAACCCGCACCGCAGCCGGTTGTCGAGCCAGAAGTGGAGCAGCCCACTGAAACACCTGCGGCACAGCAACCCGAGCCTGTGCGTCGTCAGCCGCAGCGCGCCTCTACAAATAGTGGCGATAGCAGCCAGGTTTACGGCCCGGTTTCCTCCGCCGATACCCTGTGGGAAATCGCCCTGGAAAATCGTGTTAGCCGCGAATTTTCCGTGCAGCAAACCATGTTGGCGATCCAGCGCCTGAATCCGGAAGCTTTTATCAACGGCAATATCAACCTGTTGAAAAAGGGTGCGGTGCTGCGTCTGCCCAACAACGAAGATTTGCGCAGTCTGAGCCTCACCGAGGCAATTTCCGAGGTGGCACAGCAGAATGACTCCTGGCGTCAGCGTAACCGCTCCGAGGAAGTCGCTACAGGAGCGCCGCTGGATGCGCGCCCTGTAGAGGAAGAGCGCCTCGCCAGCACCGAGATTGAAGGTCGCGTAAGCCTGACCGCCCCCGGCGACAACGAATCTGTTATCTCGGGCTCCGGCAGTGGTTCCGAGGATAGCGAGGCCCTGGAAGGCGACCTGACGGTGGCCGAAGAAGAGCTGGATAAATCCCAGCTGGAAAATACTGAGTTGCGCGAGCGTATCGCCGAACTCGATGAACAGATCGATACCATGGAGGCCTTGGTCGAGGTTTCCAATGATGAAATGCTCGCGGTGCAGGCCGCCGCCGAATTATCTGATCCGCTCCTCGATACCAGCGAAATTGAAAGCGACGAGCTGGCCGACAATGAACTGGTCAACAATGAGTTGGACAGCGAGGAAGGTCAGTCGGATGAAGCCCTTGCTGGCGAATCCCACGATGATTCTGTCGAGCAGAATACTGCGCAAGCGACTGCCGCCGAGCCGGAATCGCGCAATCGCGTAGTGTCCGTTCAAACCCAGCCTGAGCCCAGCCTGATGGAGAAGCTCGGCGGTAATATGCAATTGGTCGGCATCGGTGCCGCAGGTTTGCTGGTGGGCTTGTTCGGTTTCTTTACCTGGCGCCGCCGCAAGGCTGAACAGGAGGCTGAGCAGCAACTGGAGCAACAGCTGGCCGCAGAGGAATCCTCCCTGGACTTGCCTGAAGAGGCCACCACAGCGGATGAAACCCTGGCCGCAGTGGAGAGTATGGAAGCCGATGATGCTTTCGACCTCAGCGACCTGGGTGATGTGGGTACCGATGACCCCATCTCTGAGGCGGAAATTCACCTGTCTCTGGGGCAGTACGAAGAAGCCGAGAGCAAACTGCTGCTGGGCTTGGAGAAAGACCCCCAGGTAGTGGATGCGCGGCTGATGCTGATGGAGGTTTACGCCCACAATCAGGATATTGAGAAGTTCGACGACCACTATATCCAGCTGCTTGCTATCAGCGATGGCCCTGCGGCGGACCGCGCGGCACGCCTGCGTGAAACGATTGCCGGTGCCCCTGACTTTGAAGCCCCGGCGATGGATTTCTCCAGCGAGTCCCTGGAAGCGGCGCAACTGGACGATATTGGCGCCGCTCTAGATCAGGATTTTTCCGGGGCCGAGCCAGCCCATTCTAATGAGGAGGGCTTTAATGGCGATAACTCGCTGCTCGACGACCTCACCATGGATCTGTCCCTGGACCATGAGAAAGTGGATGGCGAACTATCTACAGAGGAACTGTCCCTCGACCTGGATGACACCTTTGCGGAGCCGCCCCTGGACACGGGAGACTCCCTCGATCTGGATAGCGAATTCAACCTCGATGATTTGGATCTCGATGACGCTCTGGATACCGATCAGGCCAACTCCCAGTTGGCGTCTAATAGTGATGAAGAGTTAAACCTCGATGATCTCGATTTAGGCGACTTGGATCTCGGTGACCTGAATACCACAGGGTCCGATGAACTGGCGTTGCAAGATTCCCTGGCTGGTGAAGCTGCCGCAGAGAACGAGGGAGATCTTGCCCCAATCGATTTTGATACCTCTGAACTGGACCTCGACTCCCTGGCGCTCGATACCGCTGAGAGCCCAGAGGCTGGCGTTGACGAGCTGGCTACTGAGCTGGAAGAGGCCGGTGTAGAGACTGAAAAGAGCAAGTCCGGTGGCTCCATTGGCGGTTTGGATTTTGAATTAGACCTCTCCATGATGGAAGGGGACGCTAAGGAACTGCACGCCGAAGAGGTCGCGGCGACTGAGGATAGTCTGGAAGCCCAGGAGTTGGAGGCTGTTGTCGATGCAGCACCAAGCGCGGGTAGCGAGGATGAGTTCTCGCTGGAGGCTTTCTCCGAGGACGACCTGGATATGATTGGCTCAGAGTTGGATGGTGAGCTGGATCTCGATAGCATTGATCTCGACGATCTTACCGGTGATCTCGCTTCGACAGAATCTCTGGAGGTCGCAACCAGCGCCGCAGTTGCCGATAATGCCGAACCCAATGGTTTGCCACAGGAAGAGGATCTCGACTTCGATATGGCCTCCCTAGAGGCTACCGGTGAAGAGTTGTCTATTGGCGAAGGCGCTGTTGAAGAGGAGTTCTCCCTCGAAGACGAGCTGGCCCTGATTGACGAATCTACCGACGGGGATCTGGCTTTGGAGTTGGGCACCGAGAATGATCTCGATCTGGAGTCTGTACCAGCTCAAGAACCACTTGGCCAGGAGCAGGCTGGCAATAAGCAGAGTCGTGAAGTGGCTGCCACACAACAGCAAGATGCCGAGTCCGAATTTGCCGGTTTGGATTTCAATTTGGAGAGCGATCTCAATTCCGAGCTCAGCCTGCTAGAAGGTGGCGACGAGATGGGTACCAAGTTGGAGTTGGCCCAGGCTTATATGGACATGGGTGACAAAGAGGGTGCCAAGGATATCCTCAAGGAAGTGGCCCAGGATGGCGGTGGCGAGCATAAGAGCCGCGCAGAGGAGATGTTGGAGCGCATGGTTTAACCGCCTCACGACTCCGCCCAAAAAAACCTCGCACAGGCTGCGAGGTTTTTTTATGTTGCCAGGGACTCCCCGGCGAATTTTTCGCGCTCTATTCGAGTTGTCGGATTTTTTTACTAAACACTGCCCTCGGCTTTGGGGGCGGCACATTTTCAGAGTATTTTTGCCGTTATGACGCAGGCGACAGATCGCGAATACATCTACAAAGCCAATGGAGAGGTCCCCCCCGGTGAACAGCTGCCCGAAGGGCTGCGTCGAATTGCACTGGGTGTTGAGTATTGTGGCGCGCGGCTGCACGGCTTCCAAAAACAGAAGTCTGCCGCGGAAACTGTACAGGCCCATCTGGAGCGGGCCCTCTCCAATATCGCTGCGGAACCTATCACCCTGGTTTGCGCTGGTCGTACCGACGCTGGAGTGCATGCCACGAATCAGGTGGTTCACTTCGATACCCGTGCTCAGCGCCCGGAGCGCGCCTGGGTTCAAGGCGTGAATACCAAACTGCCGGACTCTGTGCGAGTGCGCTGGGTTCGTGAGATGCCGGCACAATTTCATGCGCGCTTTTCTGCCCATGCGCGTAGCTATCGCTATTTAATTCACAGTGCGCCGACCCGCTCAGCACACAGTGCGGCCGAGGTGACCTGGACTCAGCACCCACTGGACATGGATGCCATGCGCGAGGGGGCGAAGCACTTGGTTGGTCGCCAGGATTTCACCAGTTTCCGCGCCTCCCAGTGTCAGGCCAAGAGCCCAGTGCGGGAGATCACCCGACTGGATATCGCTCGTGTGGGGCAGCTGATCGTGTTGGAAGTGAGCGCCAACGCTTTCTTACACCATATGGTGCGCAATATTACCGGCGTTTTGATGGCAGTGGGGCGAGGAGAGCGCAGCCCCGACTGGGTATGGGAGGTACTGGAGAAGCGCGATCGCTCCGCCGGTGGAGTCACTGCGCCGCCATTCGGTTTATATTTGGTGGATGTGCGATACCCGCGGGAATTTCAATTGCCTGTCTGCGAACCGGGACCTTTGCTGGTGCCCCTGGCACTCGGTACGCTCCCGCAGCTTTAAATAATTGGCAGATTTTATCGCGTATCCTTTCAGTCGGGCTCTCAGGTTGCACTTTCGGCGAAATAGCACGCGTTTCGCCCCCCGTGCCAATCTGCTAGTATCCTGAGTTCCCTCATTTTTGTTGGCCGCTCGGCCGGCTCCAGGTTAAGCGATGCAAGTGAAGATTTGCGGCATCACCCGTGTAGAAGATGCCCTGATGGCTGTTGACGCCGGCGCGGATGCGCTGGGACTGGTCTTCTATAAGGCCAGTCCTCGCTATATCGACCCCAAGGCTGCCGCAGTAATTGCCGCAGCGGTTCCTCCCTTTGTTACCCTGACAGGCTTATTCGTGGATGCCGCTCAGAGTGAAGTAGGTCAGGCACTGGAGTTGGTTCCCCTCAACCTATTGCAATTTCACGGTGAGGAAAGAGCCCGTTACTGCGAGCAGTTTCGCCGGCCCTATATCAAGGCTTTGCGCATGAAAGAGGGCTTGAATGTCGCCGCTGCAATGCAGGAACACCCCAAAGCGCGCGGTTTTTTACTGGATGCCTATCGCCCAGGTGTACCCGGTGGCACCGGTGAGACCTTCGACTGGGACAGGGTGCCGCAGGAAAGTGGCCGGTCCATAGTTCTTGCCGGCGGACTGAACGCGGACAATGTTTCCAAGGCGATATCAGCAGCGCGCCCCCAGGGAGTGGATGTCAGCGGCGGCGTAGAAGAGGCGCCGGGTATTAAAGACCGGCAAAAAGTGAGTGCTTTTATTCGCGCAGCTAAAGGCAATTAGTTTGCGAGATAGAATAATTTAGCGTCACAAGAATGTGTCGCTGCCGGTAAAACCGGTACCAACCAGAAAATACAAGCAGCTCTGTATACCTGCACCGGTATTTTCTGGTGATGTTTGAATGCTTCAGAGGGAACTATTGTTGCATAGGATGAAAGCGGCACAGGGAAGTGCCGCCGCCGGCAGTGCCGGCGCGAGCCAGAAAATACCAGCAGATCCACGCATCTGCGCCAGTATTTTCTGGCGATGCTTGAATAGTTCAGGAGGAATTATTCAAGCATTAATAAATAGGCAAACAGTTTAAAAACCACGTGACCCACGGAGTATGAGTGTGAGTAAGCCAGGTGCTATCGATTTTTCCACCTTCCCGGATGCGAGCGGACATTTTGGTCCCTACGGCGGTCGCTTTGTATCGGAGACGCTGATCAGCGCATTGGATGAGCTTCAGGCAATGTATAGCCGCCTGAAAGATGATCCGGATTTTGTCGCTGCCTTTGATCACGATCTGGCGCACTATGTAGGCAGGCCATCACCGCTGTATCTCGCTGAGCGATTGACTGAGCAGGCGGGCGGTGCGCGAATCTGGCTTAAGCGGGAAGACCTCAACCATACCGGTGCGCACAAAGTAAACAATACCGTTGGCCAGGCACTGTTGGCCAAGCACAGCGGTAAGAGTCGCGTCATTGCTGAAACCGGTGCTGGCCAACACGGTGTGGCCACCGCTACCGTGGCCGCACGCTTGGGGTTGCAGTGCACCGTTTATATGGGCGCTGAAGACGTCAAACGCCAATCCCCCAATGTCTACCGTATGAAGCTGTTGGGCGCCGAAGTGGTGCCGGTGGAGTCCGGTTCCAAGACCTTGAAAGACGCTATGAATGAGGCCATGCGCGATTGGGTGACCAATGTCGATAACACCTTCTACATTATCGGCACCGTGGCTGGCCCCCATCCCTATCCCCAGTTGGTGCGGGACTTTAACTCCATTATTGGCCGCGAAGCGCGTCGCCAGAGCCTGGAACAGTTTGGTCAGTTGCCCGATGCCCTGGTGGCCTGTGTTGGCGGTGGCTCCAATGCGATTGGCCTGTTCCACCCCTTCCTCAATGATTCTGAAGTGAAAATGTTTGGCGTTGAGGCCGGCGGTGAAGGCCTGGCTTCCGGCAAGCACGCGGCGCCGCTCAACGATGGTATTCCCGGTGTTTTACACGGCAACCGCACCTATTTGATGGAAGACGAAGACGGCCAGATTATTGAGACCCACTCGGTTTCTGCGGGCCTCGACTACCCAGGTGTCGGTCCCGAACACGCCTGGCTCAAAGATATCGGCCGTGTTGAGTATGTCACCGCCGATGATAAAGAGGCGCTCGAGGCCTTCCGTCGTCTCACCCGCACCGAGGGTATTCTGCCGGCATTGGAGTCCAGCCATGCAGTTGCCTACGCGATGAAACTTGCGGCTGAAATGGCGCCTGAACAAAACATCGTGGTGAACCTCTCCGGTCGCGGTGACAAAGATATTTTCACCGTTGCCGCGATTGACGGTATTGAGGTTTAACGGCGCTCTGCCCACCACCTCGGGTGGGCCTATCAAAAAAATCGTGACCAAGTGAGCTGGCGCTAAGCCAGGAGTAGCTCAGGGAATACACAGTGACAGAACAAAATAGAATTGATCGCCGCTTTGCCAGACTGCGCGGCGAGGGCCGAAAGGCCCTGGTAACTTATATCGTCGCCGGTGATGGCGGCCTGGAAAATACCGTACCCCTGATGCATCAGCTGGTGGCCAGTGGTGCGGATATTATCGAGCTGGGGGTGCCTTTTTCCGATCCCATGGCTGAGGGGCCGGTAATCCAGAAGGGGCATGAGCGCGCCCTGGCCAGTGGTGCCTCGTTGCGCAAGTGTCTGGCGCTGGTTAAAGAGTTCCGTCAGGTGGATGCGGAGACCCCGATTATCCTGATGGGGTATGCCAACCCGATCCAGCGTATGGGTGAGCGGGAGTTCGCCGATGCTGCGCTCGATGCCGGAGTTGACGGTGCCCTCACGGTGGATCTGCCGGCGGAGGAAGCGGGGCCGCTCAATAAGCTTTTGGCGGAGCGGAACCTGCGCAATATCTTCCTGCTGACGCCCACCACCACCGAAGAGCGTATTCGCGAGATTACCGGCCTGGCCAGTGGTTTTGTGTATTACGTCTCCCTGAAGGGCGTTACCGGTGCCGGCCATCTCGACCTGGACTCTGTGCGCGATAATCTCGAACATATTCGCCGCTTCACCGATTTGCCCCTGTGTGTGGGTTTTGGTATCAAAGACGGTAGCTCGGCGCGATCCGTCAGTGCCCATGGCGACGGCGCGGTAGTGGGTAGTGTGCTGGTCTCAGCGGTAGATAACGCTGCGGATCTGGCTGCCGCCAAGGCGAAGCTGGGGGACATCGTCAGCGAGATGCGCCGGGCTCTGGACCGCTAGGCTTGCCCCGGGCTAAGGCAGGAAGCTGGCCAGATCACCAAAAATAGCGGCTGATCTGGCTGGGTTTGATGTTCAGCTTAGTGTTTTAATTCGTAGCCTGAAACTCACCGGTCGGTAAAATGCGCCGGCCTACAGAAAGCATCCGGATTTGGAAACGAGATGAGCTGGTTAGAAAAAATTGTTCCCGCGGTAATTCGCACCGAGCGACGTGCCGGCAACAGCAAGGTCCCAGAGGGGGTATGGAAGAAGTGCGTCAAGTGTGACGCCATGCTTTACCGCCCGGAGCTGGAGCGCAACCTGGATGTGTGCCCCAAGTGCGATCACCATTTGCGTATCGGCGCCCGCCGTCGCTTGGATATCTTCCTCGATGAGGACGGGCGTGAAGAACTGGCCACCGATGTGCTGCCAGTGGATCGCCTGAAGTTTAAAGACGTCAAAAAGTACAAAGATCGCCTGCTGCAGGCGCAAAAATCCACTGGTGAAAAAGACGCATTGATTGCCATGCAGGGCACCTTGAACGGCGAGCCCTTGGTGGCGGTGGCCTTCGAATTTGCCTTCCACGGCGGTTCCATGGGTTATGTGGTGGGAGAGCGCTTTACTCGCGCGGCCCAGCGCGCCTTGGAGCAGCGCATTCCTCTGGTGTGCTTCTCAGCCACTGGTGGGGCGCGCATGCAGGAGGCTTTGATCTCCCTGATGCAGATGGCCAAGACCTCGGCGGTGCTGGAAAAAATGAAGATGGCGGGTGTGCCCTATATCTCCATTATGACCGACCCCGTGTATGGCGGCGTTTCGGCCTCCCTGGCCCTGTTGGGGGATATCAATGCGGCCGAACCGGGCGCACGTGCCGGGTTTGCTGGCCCCAATATTATCGAGCAGACCATCCGCCAGAAATTGCCCAAGGGTTTCCAGCGCAGTGAATTCCTGCTGGAGCACGGCGCAATCGATATGATTATTCCGCGCAAGGATATGCGCACCACCGTCTCGCGCCTATTGGGTAAACTGAGCGGTAATTAATTATTCCCCATTCCCCGGAGGTGCTTAAGAGTAGCCAGGAAGAAAACCTGGCTGCTGCCTCCCACCAGCGATCTATCCGATTATGTCCTCATTACAAGATTGGCTCGCCCGCCTGGAGCGGCTGCACCCTACTGAAATAGAACTGGGGCTCGAGCGTGTCTCCTCTGTCGCCGCTACCCTGGGGGTGCAAAAACCCGCCCCCAAGGTGATTACCGTGGCGGGCACCAATGGCAAGGGCTCCTGTGTGGCGACTATGGAGGCACTCTTATGTCACGCCGGTCACTCTGTTGGGGCTTACAGCTCTCCACACCTGCTGCGTTTTAATGAACGGATACGTATCAATGGCGAGGAGGTATCCGATCAACAGTTGGTCGAGTCTTTTGTCGCGGTGGAGGCTGCTCGTGGGGAAACCAGCCTGACCTATTTTGAGTTCACCACCCTGGCCGCACTGTGGTTATACCAGCGCGCGGGAGTGGAATATGCCCTGCTGGAAGTCGGCCTCGGTGGCCGGTTGGATGCGGTCAACCTGGTGGATGCCGACTTGGCGGTTATCACCAGTGTGGCGGTTGATCACGAGGATTGGTTGGGCAGTGATCGAGAGGTTATCGGCCGCGAGAAGGCAGGCATTTTGCGTCCCGGTGCCCCCTTCATCTGTGCAGATAGCGCACCGCCTCAATCGGTGTTGTCTGCGTCCGAAAAGCAGGCCAGTTCCAGTTATTTTATTGGCCAGGATTTCAGTATCACTTCGAGTGGGGACAGTGAGATCTATCACTTTGGTGATCTGGTACTGTCGATACCGGATATCAGCTTGCCGCGTCCCAGTATCGCTGCCGCGCTCACCGCTCTGGCAATACTGGATGCTCTACCTCAAGAGGGTAGCGAGACAGCCCTGGCCCAAATAACGCTGCCCGGGCGCTGTCAGCAAGTCTATTGGCATGAGCGAAATCTGCTGTTGGATGTGGGGCACAACCCGGCTGCGGCGGAACACCTGGCAAATTGGCTTGCCGCCAACCCGGTAGAGGGGAAGACCCATGCTTTGGTAGCAGCTATGAAAGACAAGGACCTGCCCGGCCTGTTTGCCCCTCTCCGTGGACTGGTGGATCGCTGGCACCCGGCCCTGCTGCCGGAAAATAACCGTGCTGCCGGTGGCGAGGCGCTGTGCGCGGGGCTTCAAGAAGCTGGCGTGGATGAGACAAATATGGATCGGCGCTGTCCAACTGTAGCCGAAGGGTTGTCACAACTGCTGCCGACCCTCGGTCCACAGGACAGGTTGCTTGTCTATGGATCCTTCTTTACTGTGGCGGAAGTTCTGCAGCAGATACGAGACGAGGGTAATGGAGAATTGCGAGGATAAGTCCCCCCTCAGAGGGCGGCTGAACGACGGCTTTAAACAGCGCATTGTCGGTGCGCTGGTGCTGATTGCGCTCGCGGTAATTTTCCTGCCGAGCCTGCTGGACCGGGAGTCCAAGGGGCCTATCAGCGAAGCGAGCCAGATCCCGGCGGAACCCGATATTCGCCCGGTTGAGATTGGCAAACCCGAGCCTGTTGCCGGTGTGGCACCGGCTCCTGCGGCTGGAGAGATTTTTCAACCGGAAGTGCCGGAGAAGTTTTCCAACCCTGCGGAGGGGGCGGCCAAGTTTGCCGCTTCCGACTCTCATCCCGATTCTCAGTCCGGCTCACAGTCCAAGCAAGACGTGAGCGATTCCGCCTCGGAAGCGGAGAGCGATACTGCCAAAACTTCCAAAAAGGCCACTTCGCCACTGGTGGACGAGCAGGGGCAGCCGATGGCCTGGGTGGTACAGGTGGCCTCCTACAAGGACGACTCCCGCGCGCAGCAGCTGCGCATGCGGCTGATGGATAAGGGTTATCGCGCCTATACCCGCGCGGTGGAAACGGACAAAGGGCGCTTTGTGCGGGTCTTTGTGGGGCCCAAGGTCAATAAGGCCGATGCCGAGGGTATTAAGCGGGAGCTGGATTCCCTATTGCAAGCACAAACCTTGGTACTCCGCTTTAAAGCCTGATGGCTTATTGACCTGCAAGCAGGTAATTACAGCGATGCTAGGGAGCGAGCCTGACGAGCCGCTCTCGCTCTTGTCGACCCTCTCTTGGTTCTCTCTCGCCATTCGGCTCTCTCTCACTCTAAAGAAGCGGCAATTTCTCCAGCCTGTGCCAGTATTTCGCGGGTGGCTGTGAAACTGGCTGGGCGTCCATTCATTTCTTGCTAGGCTCGTTACCCGCTGGTGTATGGTCTTTCCCAGGAGGGTGACGCGCTGAAAGCGGCTATACGCCTGTACTTTTTTCGGCATAAATCCATTGCGGTAAGGCGATTCGCCCACGAAATTTTGCAGTTGGGGTAGGAAATTCCAATCGATTCGTCTACGGCTTCACGCGCTTAGTCCCTTAAGTTAGAATGCGCGCTCTTCGCGGCAGCAGCCGCCACGCAGGTAGGTTTGAATGAATTGGGCTGACTGGACCATCGTGGCTATTGTGGGTGTTTCCACACTTATCGGCCTTAGTCGAGGTTTCGTGCGTGAAACCCTGTCACTGCTCACCTGGGTTGCCGCTTTTTTGGTCGCGATGATGTTTCGCGAACAGCTGGCACCACTGCTTTCAAACCTTGTCGATACCCCATCTCTCCAGGCGATCGCCGCCTTCGCCATTCTGTTCTTCGGTACGCTCCTGGCTGGGGCTCTGTTGAATATGATGCTTTCTGCTTTTGTCGAGGCCACTGGTTTGTCCGGTACCGATCGGGTGCTGGGTATGGTGTTTGGTCTGGCGCGGGGAGCCATTGTGGTGATGGCACTGCTGATTCTGGCCCCGGCACTGGCTCCGGTGGATCAGGACAGCTGGTGGAGTGAGTCGGTGTTGATTCCCCACTTCCTCGAATTCGAGGGCAGTGCACGGGAGCTGGCCAAGTCTGTGAAGGACTATTTCGTAGAGTTATTTTAATCGGGCGCTAGCGCCGCTTTTTCGATCAATAGGGTCAAATATATGTGTGGTATCGTCGGTATCGTCGGTAAGAGTGATGTCAATCTGCAGCTCTATGATGCGCTCACTCTGTTGCAACACAGGGGACAGGATGCTGCGGGCATCGTAACCTGTGACGATGATCGCCTGAACCAGCAAAAAGCCAATGGCCTGGTGCGCGATGTGTTTCGCGCGCGCCACATGGAGCGCCTGAAAGGTAACTTTGGTATCGGTCATGTACGCTATCCCACCGCGGGTAGCTCCGGCCCCGCCCTGGCGCAGCCGTTCTATGTGAACTCTCCCTACGGTATTGCCATGGCACACAATGGCAACCTCACCAATGTGGGGGATGTGGTGGAGGAAATCTTCCAGCAGGATCTACGCCATATCAACACCGATTCCGATTCAGAAGTGCTGCTCAACGTATTTGCCCATGAGCTGCACAAGCTGCGCAAGCTGCACCCCAAGGCTGAGGATATCTTCACCGCTATGCGCGGTGTGCACAAACGTGTGCGCGGCGCCTACGCCTGTGTGGCCCTGATTGTGGGTTACGGCATCGTCGCCTTCCGCGATCCCAACGGTATTCGCCCGCTGGTTTACGGTAAGCGCGAGACCGACAAAGGCACCGAGTATATGGTGGCCTCCGAATCTGTGGCCCTGGATGTACTGGGCTACACCCTGGTACGTGATGTGGCCCCCGGTGAAGCCTTGTATATCGAACTGGATGGCACGGTGCACTCCGAGCAGTGCGCAGAGAATCCAACCCTGACTCCCTGTATTTTCGAGCATGTGTACTTCGCCCGCCCGGACTCCATTATGGATGGCGTTTCCGTACACAAGGCGCGCCTGCGCCAGGGTGAGCACCTGGCAGACAAGATTCTGCGCCTGCGCCCGGACCACGATATCGACGTAGTGATTCCCATCCCCGATTCCGCTCGCACCGCTGGCCAGACCGTGGCACACCGCCTGGGGGTGAAATTCCGTGAGGGCATGGTGAAGAACCGCTATATCGGCCGAACCTTCATCATGCCGGGGCAGAAGCAGCGTAAGAAATCTGTGCGCCAGAAGCTGAATGCCATTGAACTGGAATTCCGCGGTAAGAACGTGTTGTTAGTGGATGACTCCATTGTGCGCGGTACCACTTGTAAGCAGATCATCCAGATGGCCCGCGATGCGGGTGCCGCAAAAGTGTATTTCGCCAGCGCGGCGCCAGCGGTGAAGTACCCGAATGTGTATGGTATTGATATGCCGTCTGCCAGTGAGCTGGTGGCGCACAACCGCACTACTGAAGAGATCTGTGAAGAGATCGGTGCAGACTGGTTGATCTACCAGGACCTGGAAGACCTGGTGGTGAGTTCCAGCGGCGGCAAGCAGAAAATCGATCAGTTCGACTGCTCTGTTTTCGACGGTAACTATATTACCGGCGATGTGGATGAAGATTACCTCGATAGTCTTCACGCGGCGCGCAACGACGAAGCCAAACACAAGAAGACCGATACCAGCGCTCTGTAAGTTATCTCCGGCGGCGCTCTGTTCACGGCAGAAGAGGGCGCCATGCACGGCCGTTTCGGTTAATATGACCGCTTCCAAAAATACTGACCAGGAAGCGGTATATGTTTGAAGACGACGGTTACGCTCTGGAAACCCTGGCCGTTCGCGCCGGGCAGGTCCGCTCGGAAGAGGGCGAGCACTCCGAAGCCCTCTATCTCACCTCCAGTTACGTATTTCCCTCTGCCGCGGAAGCCGCCGCGCGCTTTACCGGCGAGAGTGCCGGCAACGTCTATTCCCGCTATACCAATCCCACCGTTCGAATGTTCGAACAGCGCATCGCCGCGCTCGAAGGTGGTGAGGCTGCGGTAGCCACGGCCAGCGGTATGGCCGCGATCCTCAGTATTTGTATGTCCTTATTGAAAAGTGGCGACCGGGTGATCTGTTCCCGCAGCGTATTCGGCACCACTACCGCGCTGTTCGGGCGCTATATGGAAAAGTTCGGCGTGCGTGTGAGCTATGTGGATCTCACCGATATGGACTCCTGGAAGCAGGCGGTGGATGGCTCCACCAAGCTGCTGTTTATGGAAACCCCCTCCAACCCACTGTGTGAAGTGGCGGATATCCGTGCCTTGGCGGAAATTGCTCACAGTGCCGGTGCCCTGCTGGTGGTGGATAACTGTTTCTGCACGCCGGCGCTACAGCGCCCGCTGGCACTCGGCGCTGATATTGTGGTGCACTCCGCCACCAAATTCCTCGATGGTCAGGGCCGTGCCCTGGGCGGTGTCGCGGTGGGTCGCAAGGAGATCATGGATGAGCTAGTGGTATTTCTGCGCACCGCTGGCCCCAGTATGAGTCCGTTTAATGCCTGGGTGTTCCTCAAGGGTTTGGAGACGCTCAAGCTGCGGATGCAGGCCCACTGCACCAATGCCCTGGATCTGGCCTGGTGGCTCGATGAGCAGGAGATGGTGGAGAAGGTCAACTACACCGGCTTGCCCAAACACCCCCAGCACCGCTTGGCCCGCGAACAACAGGACGCCTTCGGGGCGGTGTTGAGTTTTACCGTGCGCGGTGGCCGCGAGGAAGCCTGGAAGGTGATCGATAACTGTAAAATTCTGTCTTGTACCGCCAACCTCGGCGATGCCAAGAGCACCATCGTGCACCCGGCCACCACCACCCATGGACGCCTCAGCGATGAGGACAAGGCCCGCGCCGGTATCACCGAAAACCTGATTCGTATTTCTGTGGGTCTGGAAAATGCCGAGGATCTGAAGCGCGATCTGATGCGGGGCCTGTCCCTGTTATAAGCGTTTCGCCGGGCCTTGATTGGGCCGGATCGGTCCCTGACTTCCTATGATTAATAGCGGGTACCAAATCCGCTTTTATCCGGACTTGGCACCATGGCGCCTGCCGCACAGCGTTGGCGGGCGCTTACACCGGGCCTCTGTTGGCCTGAGAAAAAATGAGCAGTAATGGATTTGCCGTGCAAAAAATAGTTTCCGCCATCGTCTCCGATATTGGCAGTGTTTTGCTGGGAAAAGAGCGCCAGGTGAAGCTGGCCTTGGCCTGCCTTTTGTCTAAAGGCCACTTGTTGATTGAAGACCTGCCCGGAATGGGCAAGACCACTCTGGCCCATGCTTTGGCCCAGGTGTTCGGCCTCTCCTATAAACGGGTGCAATTTACCAGCGATATGCTGCCGGCGGATATTCTCGGTGTATCAATTTTTGAGCGGGAATCCGGGCAGTTTCATTTTCATGAGGGGCCGGTTTTCAGCCAGTTATTACTGGCCGATGAGATTAACCGCTCCTCCCCCAAAACCCAGAGTGCCCTGTTAGAGGCAATGGAGGAGCGCCAGGTCAGTGTGGACGGCGAAACCCGCGCGCTGCCACAGCCTTTCTTTGTGATTGCCACCCAGAATCCGTTGCAGCAGTCCGGTACTTTTGCCCTGCCAGAGTCGCAACTGGACCGATTCCTGATGCGTATCAGCCTAGGCTATCCCACTCGCGAAGCCGAGCGGGCGCTGTTTTTAGGGGCTGACCCCCGCCAACAGCTGGCCAAGCTAAAGCCGCGCATCGACCTCGCCACCCTGAAAAAAATGCAAAGTCTGGTGGGACAGGTGAAGGCCTCAGACAGCCTGCTTGATTATTTAGAGCGCCTGGTGCTGCACACCCGCCAGAGCCCGGATTGTGCCGTGGGTTTATCGCCCCGAGGGGCCCTGGCGTTACTGCGTGCCGCCAAGGCCTGGGCGCTGATTCACAATCGCGGCCATGTCCTGCCGGAGGATATCCAGGCGGTGCTGCCCTCAGTGGCTGGGCACCGCTTGCAGAGTGATGGCGGCAATGGCGATCAGTTGGTGGAGCGCCTTATGCGCCAGGTGGATATTATCGCGGCCTAAGCAGATGAGTGTGAACCGCGATTTTCCTCGGCAGGCTTCCAGTACAGGTTCGACAGACTCGAAAAGCTCGCGCAATTTTTTTCGCGGGCTGGGGGAGCGCTGGCTCAGCCGGCGCGCGCCCCGCTCACGGGATATCACCCTAAATCACAGCCGCTTATTTATCCTGCCCACTCGCGCGGGGCTCGGTTATTTATTGGTAACCGCTTTACTCTGGTTACTGGCCACCAATTACGAGAACAATCTGGTTTTTGCCCTGACCTTTTTACTGATCAGTGTCTTCGTTATCTTGCCGGTGCATACTTTCGCCAACCTGAGCGGCCTGCGTCTGCAATTACTGGGCACTGAAGCGGCTTTTGCCGGGGACTTTGCCGAGGCACAAATTAATCTGAGTCGTACGGACAAACGCCAACGGGAGTGGATACAAATTTGTTGGCCACCGGAGGAGGGCGCCTATGTGGATCTCTGTGAGGTGGCTTCGGCGGACTTTCGTATTGCGCTGCCAGCCCTGCAGCGGGGGCGAATTCAGGCGCCGCGATTAAGAATTGAGAGCCGCTTTCCGCTGGGACTGTTTCGCTGCTGGAGCCGCATCGATCTGGATGTGGAATTCCTGGTATATCCGCGACCGCTCACCGCCGGGCCCCTGCCGTTGGGAGAGGCCCTGGTAGAGGGTACATCCGGCCAGGTACGTCGCGGCGGGGATGATTATGCCTCCCTCAAACCCTACCAGCCCGGTGACTCTCTGCGCCATCTGGCCTGGAAACAATATGCCGCCGGTCGCGATCTCTATAGCAAGGAGTATGAGAGTCGTACGGATACTCGATTGTGGCTCGACTGGGAGTTGCTGGATGGGCGCGATGTAGAGACCCGCCTGAGTAACCTGTGTGATTGGGTCTTACAGGCGGAGAAGCAGGGCGTTGCCTATGGCCTGCGCATTCCCGGCACTACTTTGCCGCCCTCTCTAGGCACCGAGCACCAGCAGCGAGTGTTGTCGGCACTGGCCCTGTTTCCAAAGTGGGGTGGCTGATGGCGAATAATCGAGATCTATTGCCCCGCGAAAGCCTGTTGTGGATTTTCGCCGCGCAGTTTGTCGCCCTGCTGCCACAGCTGAGCCAGTTGCCACTGTGGATTGGTTTTGCCTGGGCGTTTGCAGTCTATTGGCGCTTGGAGGTCTTTCGCGGTCGCCGTGATCTGCCGGGGCGCGCCCTCAAACTATTGGTGATTGCGCTCACGGTGGCGGGTTTAGCGCAATCCTACCAGCGCTGGTTTGCGCTGGAGCCGATGGTGGCTTTATTAGCGTTGTCCTTTACCCTGAAAAACCTGGAGCTGGTAAGCCGCCGCGATGCCTTTGTCAGTTTGCTGCTGGCCTATTTTGTTGCCGCGACCCTGTTCGTGCGCGAACAATCGATTCCCTATGCCCTCTACGGTTTGATCGCTACCCTGGTGATTACCGCTGCACTGGCGGCACAGCTGGGAAGCTTCAGTGCGCGGCCGCGCCGGGCCCTGGGGCTCTCCCTGCGATTAATGGCGCAAGCCACACCGCTGATGCTGCTGCTGTTTGTGGTGATGCCGCGTTTGGGCCCTTTGTGGAATGTGCCCCAGGATACCTCCGCCGGTCGCACCGGCGTGAGTGACTCCATGGCACCGGGTGATTTCACCCGCCTGTCCAAATCCGCCAAGCCGGCACTGCGCATTTCCTTCGATGGACCCATACCGCCGCCAGAGCAGCGTTATTGGCGAGGGCTGGTGTACTCCGAGTTCGATGGGCGTACCTGGCGTCAGGGGTTGGGTGTGGACCCGCGCAATGGGGGGCAGGTGTACTGGAATAGTGGCGAGCGCCCGCTGCCACAAATCGGCCCACGTTACCGCTACCAGGTGATTCAGGAGGCGAGCCGCAGCCCCTGGTTATTTGCCCTGGCAAGGCCCGCTTCGGATAGCCCCGGTGTCGGGGAAACCGCGGATGACCGCCTGGTAAAGCGTTCGCCGGTGTACAGTCGCTTTGCCTATGAGGTGCGTTCCTGGCCTCGTGATTCCCAGGCGATCCCCTCGCCACTGAATAGCGCTGAGCGCCGCCGCAATCTGCAGCTGCCGGCCAATGGGAACCAGCGCACCCGCGAGTGGGTGGAACGCTTGCGCCGCCGGGGATTGGGGGCTGAAGAGATTTCGTCACAGCTATTGGCGCTCTACAACCGCGAATTTACCTATACCTTGCGTCCACCGGCACTGGGCAGTGACAGCGTGGACGAGTTCCTATTCGACAGCCAGAAGGGTTTCTGTGAACACTTTGCCGGCAGCTATGTGTTTGCCATGCGTGCCGCCGGTGTACCTGCGCGGGTGGTAGCGGGCTACCAGGGTGGCGAGTGGGTGAATGGTGAGAAGTACCTGTTGGTGCGCGAGTACGATGCCCATGCCTGGGCGGAGATCTGGCTCGATGGCCGCGGCTGGCAGCGGGTGGACCCCACGGCTGCCGTCTCCCCGGAGCGGGTTCGGGATGGTCTTGAAAGTGCCGCCGGCGAGGAGTTTATGCAGGACTCGCTGCTGCCGGTGCACCGCTTTGATGTCCTGGTGAAGCTGCGCCTGCAGTGGGACATGATCAATTACCGCTGGTATCAGACGGTAGTGAGTTTTGATAGTGAAAAGCAGCGGGATACTTTGCAAAGATTACTCGGTGATCTTTCTCCCATGCGTGTGGCACTGTTTTTTGCTACTCCGGTGGTTGTCGTATTATTTGGGATTCTCCTGTGGACTCGCCTGACCGGCCGGGGGCGCAAGCGGCCCGCCGTGGAGCGTCTCTACACAGTCTTCTGCAAGCGTATGGCCAGAGCCGGTATCACTCGCCGCCCCGGTGAGGCGCCCAGGGATTTCGCCAGGCGCATCGCCGAGCAAAAACCCCAGCTGGCAGAGTTTGCCGGACAGGTGACGGATGCCTTTGAGCGCGCAGCCTATGGCGGGGATAAAGGGGCTTTAATGGAGCTGCGCCGTCTGCTGCGTTGGTGCTTGGGGCTCCCTCTAAGAGTCCGGACAAACAAAAGCCAGCAGGCTGGTCACTAACCTTTGGAAGGTCTATCGCGAAAGATGCCTCACAGGCTGCAAAAATTTCTGCTGGGCTACAGCGGCACTTCCCTGGCTACCGGGCTGCAGGTGATCCTCCTGCCCTGGATTGCGCTCACCGTGGTGGATTTGCCGGCTCTACAACTGGGCTGGGTGCAGGCTTCGGTGCTTTTGCCCAATCTGGTGTTCCTGCTGTTCGGCGGTGCCCTGGCAGACCGCCGTGATCCGGCAGCGGTCTCCGCACTGGCCTGCATTGGTTTGGCCCTTTGCCACACAAGTCTGCTGCTGGTTTACCTCCTGTCCGTGATCTCCCTACCGGTATTGATGCTCTACGGGATTTGCCTGGGGATTTGCAGCGCTTTCCTACAACCGGCGCGGGACAATCTGGTACAGCGCAGTGCACGCCAAGGCGGTGGTCAAACCTCCGAGCGGCGGGTGCAGAAAACGGTGACCTGGATGATGTTGGCCCAATACGGTGGTCAGGCTGTGGGGATGTTGCTGGCGAGCCGCTTTGAACACTGGGGGCTGCAAGCCTTGCTGTTAGTACAGGTAGGGGTACTGCTGTTGGCGGCTGCGGCCTTGATTAGTCTGCGCGCGGGTGGGGCCAGCCGTACGACTAAGGAAAAAATCACTCACAGCCTGATTCTCGATGGCTTATCCCAGGCCTGGCGGCACCCGGTACTGCGCGAGTTGACTGCGTTGATGGCCTTTAACGGATTTGTGCATATTGGTGTTTTTCTGGTGGTGCTGCCGCTGTTGGCGGAGGACTACGGTCGCGGCGCCGGTTATTACGCCACGCTGCAACTGGCCTTCGTAGCTGGTACCGTCATCGCCACGGTGACTATGTTGCGTCGCGGCCAGGGTGCTGAACCTGGGCGCGGTATTCTTATGTGCCTGCTCTACAGTGCGGCGCTGTTAATTGCCATCAGTCTCGGTCCCACCAAGCTGGGCCTGATCCTGCTGTGTCTGTGCTGGGGGGCGGTGGCGGCGGCTTCGGCGGGCCTCGGTCGCGGCATAGTACAGTTGCTCGCCCCGGCGGAATACCGCAGTCGCATTATCTCCATTTACCAGTTTGCCCTGTTTGGCTCCGCTGCCCTTGGAGCACTGGCGGCTGGCGTCTTGAGTGAATACGCCGCCCCCCTGACCACCTTGCTGTGGGCGGGAATTTTAAGTCTGCTTGCCTTTGCCCTGGTGGCTTTAAGTGGTGCCCTGCGCCGGGTCAAAATCACTGACAGCGAGGTCTGAATTGCTTCGTGCGACCAACCCAGACACCGCCACCATATAGTTAGGTGGGTCAGCCAATGAGTGGAGGTGTCGGTGAGTCCCGTGAAAAAGGCCAATTGGTCGGAAGAGGCCACGCGCCACAGCCATGCCCTGGATTTGAGTGAGGGCCTCTTTAGCCTGGAGGACCCGAAAGCGATCGCACGGGGATTGAAAGCGGCTGCGGAATCCAGCCAGCGGCGCAAGTCCGATCCCTATCGCTCCGCCATGTCTATGCTGACGTTCTATATCAACCGGGCGGGACAGCGGCTGCCGGCGAAAAGGCGGCGGTTACTGGAAATGGCCAAGGAGGAGCTGCGCGGTCTTTACGGGCGTCCGCGCCGGCATTGAGCCGGCGGCGGAGTGTGGTGAAAGTGTGAGACGCTTTAAGGTGCCTGGCAGGGCAGGC